>JAISWW010000067.1 GCA_031270705.1 Deltaproteobacteria bacterium | reverse complement strand
CAATAAATCAGCGGAAACATTAGTTATGAGCTTGCCTTATGACCTCCATTTTTTAGGCGTTAGTTTTTTTGTTTCCTAAACAAAGACTTAATAGCGCTTTAGAAATTATTTGTCAATTTTTCTTGGCGCGTAGGGCTTTAAAGAATTACCAAAGAAATTTTATAATTCCCAATAGCATTTATAAATTATCTTACTCCAGTTCCAAAATTTAATCAATCATTCCCAGCTGAAATGATTTTATGGCGTGAATCCTCATCTTGAATCAGGTCAATATTCTTTAGAAAAAGGCGCCACCATTTTTTGGTAAATTATTTTTTAATGTTCCGTGGATCCTCCATCTTTTGTGACCTATCAAAATTAATTTAGGCGCCCAATGTCATCCAGCGCTCCAACAACAAATCGATAATATTTCATTTGGGCCTTTCATGTCAAATTTTTTTAAATGGCGCTCGTTTATTGACCATACTTTATTCTATGAAATTTTGCTCTTTTAAAAAAGTTTTTTAATAAATTCTTAACTTTTATATTACTTTTTATCAAGTTTGAAATTTGGCTTTTAGGCCAAATCGAAATTTTTTTTTGGCTCGTAGACAAATTTTTGTCATGGTTAGCTGAATATTTTACGACAACAGCTAACTATTTTTTAAATATTATTTTTAATATTTTAACAACATTATACAATACTTTTAAAAGTTTTCCTATTTTTTTGATTTTTTAATGGCATAGATATAGCTCTAAATAAATTTTTGGCTTTTTAAATTGTATAGTTAACCGTCTGTATCAGGTGGCGCGATTCACCAAATGGTTAATTTTTTTGGTATTGATTTTGAGATTTGATGATTATGAAAAAAAATTTTATTTTGCCGGGCTTGAAGGCGATTTTTTTTCAAATGAAGGCGGTCTGATGACCGATTCGCTTGAAATTGACCCGATAAGACAATTGAGGCTCTGAATGAAATGATAAGTAAATCAGATATATTATATGTAATAAAATTATTAATTAAGGTAGTAAAAACTTCATAAGTTGCCTGGCTTCCCGGATCCGCGTCCGTCCTCGTGATAGATTGGCTGGGTTTTGGGGCTCATACTCTCAACTGGGCCCTCGCGACTCTCCAGTTACCCCCCCTCGTGAGACCTGGCTAGAGTATTTTTTCGTTCAGCGCGACTTTTTTGCTGGACTGATTAGGCCGCTCTCCGCTGAGCCGAGCGACTCATGGGAGGCCATAATTTAGATTTGTCGCGATAAATTGAATTTTATCCCGGTTTTGGCTTGATAAATGGCGCTTTTTAGAGACTATTTTTTATATTGGCTATTGACAAGCCATTTTTCGCTCTTATCTTTTACCCATCAGCCAAATCCCTGGCTGGTCAGACTGGCCTAGCTAGTCTTGGCTCTCGCTCCTTCCGTTTTTTCTCCCGCCTTAAGGAATCCGCCTTGTCAGTATCTGGCTATCTCATCCCATCATTAAATATAGTTTCCTTTTTTACCCTGGCCGAGTTAGAGGATTTTTTGGTTCAGGATCAGCCAGCCCTCTCTGAGGTTTTAATTGGCCCAAGTAGCTTTGATAGATGGCGGGAAGATTTGGCCTCTTGGCTCAAACCGCCAAAAACTAGGCCAGTTATCCGTCTTTCTTTAGGGTTGGATAAGGATTATTTCTATCCTTTGACCGAGAACTACGCGGAAAGGTCTTTCTCCAACGAAAACTCTTTAAAATGGCAAAAGACCACAATCGCTTGGATTAAAGACGTCTTTACCGAAGGCCCTCTTTTGGTCGAGCGCCAGGCGGGCGATCTGGCTAACAACTACAACCCTTCGCCGCTTATCCATCTATGGTTACCGGAGTCGTCTTTTCGGGCCTCAAAATTTAAAAAATGCCGGTATTTTTGGCCCCCAATAATTAAAAGTTACGCTCTAGCTTTAGCCTGTTTGGGTCAGATCGACCAGATCCTTAAGAATTGGTTCGAAAAACCCACCGCCAAACAGATCGCCAGTTATTATCAAGTTACTTGTAGTCGAAAAGATTGGCTTCCAGCCACAAGGCTTGAACTGGAGAGCTGGATAAAGACGCCGGAACTTTCGCTTAAGGATTATTCCGACGCGGGGGTTAAGCGTTACCTAAATGAGGCTAGGGCTCTGACCTTTGAGAAAGCCGAGGTTAATTGGGCGGAAAAGAAATTTGCCTTTCGGGCTCTGGAAATTGAGCGTGAGAGAGTCAAAGTAGAATTAATATATTCAAAAAATAAATTGATTTCGTTCGAAAAAAAATCAAATAAATATCTTGAGTGGGGGCAACCGAATACGGGAATAGAGCCAGCCGTGGTTTTGAGCGTCATTTATAAGGCTAAGTTGGTTAAGGATTATTCTGGCCAAATGACAGAAGATAAGCCCTCCCCTTATTATTCTTCTCAGGGCGTCTACCTTCTGAAAGATGGAACCCAGATCTCGGTTGACGATTACGAGTGGCAGGATCTGGATCGGAATATCAAGGGGGTTGGGGTCTTTAGCCTCATTAAATTTCTTTCCAATTATGATGAACAACAAACCTTTATCTATCTTTTAGGTCATTTTTCCGTTGAAGAAACTCAGTCTACGCTTGGCCAACATTATAGTTTAGAAGCTCCGGCTAAAGTGGCGGAAATGTTAAAAACGCCTTTTGAGCTACCAGAGACAACCGAAGCGACCTGGCCAACCATCAGAACCTATTTCTTAAAGGAGTTCAAATTCCCGGAAAAACTTGTGGACGAGATCCACGCTAGTCGGAAGCTCCTGACCACGGAGCGGAACATGATAGTTTTTAATTGCGACGAGGAGTCGGGAGCGGTTTTTATGTTCCGACAAAAGTTTAATGGCCAACCACCAACTGTTCTGCCTTCTTTGCCCGATAGCCGTCCTTGGAGCTTGACGGGCCCTGGCTCGCCTTTATATCTGACTGACAATCCTGTTGAAGCTATGTCATTAAAAGCCCTTTATCCCGATAACCCGGTTATTGTTTTTGGCGAGCGGGCTCAATTGGCTTTATTAAAGCCATATTTAACGGATCAAAAGGCCGTAATCGCCTCACGGTCAAAAAAATCCGCTTTGTCCAGGAGGCTTAAAGAGTTGGAGCTGTCTAAACTAAAACCCCCCATGTCTCTGAGTTGGACTGAGTTTTGGCTCAAGACTTTGAAGCCCAATCACGCCTCTTCGAACGGACTTAAAGTTAAAAGGCGTCATTAAAAACGCGCTCAATTAATTGGCCGCAAAGTAACTATTTTTATTATATAAGGAATAAATATGAATCATTCTTTCTTTATAAAATTTAATTACCTAAAAAGTTGGACTACGCTTAGGAATTATTACGCCCATAACGTTCGATCCGAGTTGATCGTTAACGCTGAAGAGACCAAAACCCATCTAAATAGGCGCTTGTTAGGCCCCTCGGATATCGATCCTGTGGCTTGGTGTTTGGAGCGTCTTAATGGCCAATATATTCCCAAAAACCGTATTTTGGTGGTTTCTATGATTTTGGAGGCCAGCCCGGGCTATTTTCGGCCAGGTCAGGCCGGTTCTTCTGGCCTGTATTTTCCAGAAAAATTGGAGCCTTGGGTCACGGCTAGCGTCGATTGGTTGCGGGAAAATTACGAGTCAAATATTATTAACGCGACGCTTCATCTTGACGAGACTACGCCGCATATCCACGTCCTTATTTTGCCGTTGGATTCGAACAATCGTTTAAATTCTACCCATTATTTTTCCCCAGATAAGAGGATCGGCTATAACAGCTCTTATTTTCAAAAAATCAAAGATTTAGGATTTTCTAGAAGTAAATACCAGCTTATTTCTGATAAATATCCAAAATTAATATCTTATTATCCATATGTCAATTATGCGCATGTTTTAAACTTATCTTTAACGCCTATTAATTTATATATACCAAAATTACCTAATCTTATTGCGCGTATTTTTCCTGAAAATATTCAAAAATTTACTAAAAATATAATTTTAAATGATTTAAAAGATATTGATAGTATTTTAACAAACAATATAAATTCATTAAAACATGATATTTCAGCTATTAAAAGACTTAATTTGGAGTTTGACCTCAAACAACGAGAGATTTATAAGCGCGTTAAATTGAGTTTAACAAATTTTAAACTAGCGCACGACGTCTGCGCTGAGAAATGGCTAAAAAATACTCCCTGGATTAAGCCACTCAACGTCACCACGCCCCAAAACTCCCAGATATCCCCCCCAACTCCCAAGCGGGCGGCTAAAACAAGAGCCAAAAATTATTGGACATTTCACCTTATTGATGGCGATTACCAGATAGACGAAGACCTAACCATCGCCTTAAGCCATGGTTATTGGCGGGATTGGCGGGCCCAGGTTCAGGGTCAGGGCGCGGTGGCTTTTTTTTCTTATCTATTTAATTATAAAGATAACCAACTGGCCCAGATTCTTAAAATCATCGCTAATGATAAAAAGACAGTTAAATATTATGATATTACAGTTAAAAGCGCGAATATGGCCATGTCGCGTTATGATTTAGGTTTTATGGCTAGCAAAATGGCCATGTATTTGGATAATTACTTAAAAAACCAAGATCTTCCCTGGCCAGAAGTTAAAATCAGTCAGGACAAGATCCAAGCCATCCAAAAAGCTAAAGCAGAGGAAATGCCTCCGTTTTACCTGGCCCCTTTAGTTAATTCGCCAACTCCAAAATCCCCTCCCGCGGAATCAAAGAAGGCCAAAAATCTAAAGCCAGGCCAAGGGCCAAGTTTTTCGCCTTGACCGAAGGATTAGTGGGCTTTGGCCAATGGCCGCCTACTCTTAAAGATCTCTATTGACCGAAATTATGTTATAATCTGGCTATCGGATAACCGCGCCAAGCCAAGGCCAATTATTTCCCCACTAAACAAGGCGGCATAAATGGGCGTTGGCCCTCTTCACATAGGACTAGACATCGGCTCGACCACTTTAAAAATAGTGGCTATTGACGCTGATGGCCGGTTATTGACCCATAGCTATAATCGCCATTATTCTGATATAAGCGCGACTTTGGCTCAAGCGGTCTTGGAGACGATGGGCCAATTTCCCGATAGGTTGGCGACCTTGGCTGTGGCTGGCTCTGGGGGCATCAAAACCGCCGAGCTTTTGGAAGTCATGTTTGTTCAGGAGGTCGTGGCTGGGGCTGAGGCGGTTCGTCGATACCTTCCTAGAACTAATGTGGCCATTGAATTAGGCGGGGAAGACGCGAAACTCACTTTTTTTGACGCCGGCATTGACCAGCGGATGAACGAGACTTGCGCGGGCGGAACCGGGGCTTTTATCGATCAGATGGCCACTTTTCTGCAGACCGATCCTAGCGGCTTAAATGATTTGGCTAGCCGGGCGAGAACCATTTATCCCATCGCCGCTCGTTGTGGGGTTTTCGCGAAAGTCGATATTCTACCTTTATTAAATGAGGGCGCGGCCAAAGAAGACATCGCCGCTTCCATCTTTCAATCAGTAGTTGATCAAACCATTGGGGGCTTGGCATGTGGCCGGCGGATTCGGGGTCAGGTGGCTTTTCTGGGTGGCCCCTTATTTTTTCTGCCGGAATTACGCAAAAGATTTATTGAAACGCTGAGATTAGCGCCTAATGAGGCTGTTTGTCCTCCTGAAGCCCAGTTATTTGTGGCTTTGGGCGCGGCTTTGGTTTCCGTCAAAGAAACTCCTCAATCCACCTCATATTGGAGTCAAAAAGTTAAAGAATTAGTCGCTTCTGGCCCAACTCCAGAAATGACAGCTCTCCCGCCTCTATTTAAAAATCTCAAAGAATTAAAAGATTTTCGAGATCGTCACGAAAAAGCTAGGTTACCGCGAGCTGATTGGCCAAGATCCAAAAATAATCAACCTGGCCAGATTTTTTTGGGTTTAGACGCTGGCTCCACAACCACTAAACTAGTGGCTTTGGATGAGACGGGCGCATTGGTTCATTCTTATTATGGCCATAATAACGGCAATCCCTTAAGCTCGGCTATTTTGGCCCTAAGTCAGTTTTATCAATCCAAGCCCAATCATTGTCAGGTAGTTAGAGCCGGGGTGACTGGTTATGGCGAGGCTCTGATCCAATCGGCTTTGGGCGTGGATCTGGGCGAAGTGGAAACAGTGGCTCATTATAAAGCCGCGGCTAGTTTCGCTCCAGATGTTAGTTTTATTGTCGATATTGGCGGTCAAGACATTAAATGTTTATCCGTTAGAAATGGCGTCATTGAGCGTTTGATGCTTAATGAGGCTTGTTCTTCTGGTTGCGGATCTTTTTTAGAGAATTTCGCTCAAACTTTAAGTTTAGACGCTGAAGGATTCGCGAGAGTGGCTCTTTTAGCCTCTAGACCTACTGATTTAGGTAGTCGCTGTACTGTCTTTATGAATTCTAGGGTTAAACAGGCTCAAAAGGAAGGAGCTTTAGTCGGGGATATCTCAGCCGGGCTTTCTTACTCGGTGGTTCGGAACGCCTTATTTAAAGTAATTAGGATCAATAGGCCCGAGGAATTGGGCGAAAAAGTGGTGGTTCAAGGCGGAACTTTTTTTAATGACGCCGTTCTTCGCTCATTTGAGTTATCCATTGGCCGGGAAGTGGTGCGTCCAGACGTGGCTGGTTTAATGGGGGCTTTGGGGGCGGCTTTATTGGCGAGGGAAGCCTGGCGCGAAAGACCTGGCCTATCATCTATTATAGGAGCCCAGGAGCTAGCGGTTTTTTCGGTCACTTCAAGCAATCGTCGCTGTCAAAAATGCGAAAACCGCTGTTTATTGACCATCAGCCGCTTTTCCGACGGTCGAAGCTTTATTTCTGGCAATCGCTGCGAAAGAGGGGCGGCGGTAAAAAGGCCCACCGTGGATAGGCTAGACGCTTTAGCTCAAAAAGCTCGCTTAGGGGAAATATCTCGCCATCTTGAAAAATTGCCTTCTTTAGGCGATTTAAGTCAACTTAAGTCACCTTTTGAGCCTCCTCCCAATCTTTTTAGCTGGAATCTTTACCGATTATTTCAAGTTTATAGTCCCAGGCCAGTCGCCGAAAGCCGAGGAAGAGTTGGCTTGCCTCGCGCTTTAGGCATGTATGAGACCTATCCTTTTTGGTTTACTTTTTTTCATAGGCTAGGTTTTCGGGTGGAATTATCGCCCCCTTCATCAAAAGAGCTATTTAATTCCGCTTTAGAGACTATTCCTTCTCAAACCGTTTGTTATCCCGCCAAATTAGTTCATGGCCACATCCTCGCTTTAATCGCCTTAAGGCCAGATTTTATCTTTTTTCCTTGCTCCCCTTTAGAGTTGCCAGCCATTTATCCGACCGAAGACCGTTATAATTGTCCTTTGGTGGGCAGTTACCCAGAATTAATCCGTCTAAATTTGGACGCCATTAAGGATTCTGGGACGCGCTTAATTACCCCATTTTTGGATTTGGCTAGCTCGCCAGGTCGCTTGGTCAATCGGTTGATCCACGAACTAGCTTTTTTAAGATTGGATAAAGCGGAAGTTAAAGGCGCCTTAAAAGACGCCTTTAAGGAACAAAATAACTTTCGAGCCGATATCCGTTCGGCGGGCAGTCGAGCCTTGGCTTATTTGGCCAAAAATAAAAGGCGGGCCATTGTTTTGGCGGGCCATCCTTATCATATTGATCCGGAAGTCCATCACGGCATTCCGGAACTCATTACCGCTAACGGCTTGGGAGTTCTAACCGCCGACGCCATTGATCATTTAGCGCCCACTAAAATTTCTTTAAGGGTTAGGGATCAATGGATTCCTCACGCCCGTCTCTATCGGGCGGCTTTAGTTTGCGCGGCCAATGAGGGGTTAGAGCTAGTTCAGTTAAATTCTTTTGGTTGTGGCTTAGACGCGGTGACTACGGATCAAGTGGCCGAGATTGTCCAGTCCGCTGGGAAGGTCTACACATTATTAAAGATTGATGAGGGAGCCAATTTGGGGGCCGCGAGGATTCGGGTGCGATCTTTATTGGCGGCCATTCGAGAGAGAAAACGGAAAGAAACGCCTAATTGTTCGCCAGTAACTTATAGTTATAAACCAATTAAGGCGGAAAAAGGCAAAGAAGGCGAATACACCGTTTTATGCCCGCAAATGGCTCCCATTCACTGGCGTTTTTTGGCTCCGGCTTTAGAGCCTGAAGGTTATCACTTAAAAATCATTGAGTCCTTTTCTCGGGCCGC
>JAISWW010000012.1 GCA_031270705.1 Deltaproteobacteria bacterium | reverse complement strand
TTAGCATTTTAGAGTCCCTGGTCATAGCCCTTTTTGGCTTATAGCTAACTATCAGCCAAAGAAACAAAAGAAAGCCCTCTGGATCCAACGGGCAAAACCCTATTTATTTTGGATATCCTATATTAAAAAGCAAAATACAGACCAAATTCTGGAACGATCCCCAAAAAATCAGAAAATCATTATAATGATTTTTTTCTCAATAATTGGCCAAAGCTTTTTACTCTTGACTTTTGGGGTATTTTAGGTTAAAAATATTTTTGTCGATTATCAATTATTGGGGGTCAGTCGTGGACAAGCCTACTATTAATATTTCCACTAAAAATGGCGTTGATTACGCGTCCGTTTATACCCCTTACCAAATAAGTGGTCGTAAGCAAAACAAATTAGTTTATCTCGGCCGCGTTATTGACAAGGCGGCTGGCATTTACCGCAATAAAACCATGGGGACATATAAGTACTGTTTAGAAACGGGCGAATATACTCCATTGACAAATTACGAGGCCAACCCCAGTCTTGAGTCGCCCTCGGCCATTTTTGGCGACGTGTTTGTGGCTCGCCAGGTCTTGGAAGATCATGGCCTTCTGGAACTTTTTCGGAGCGCTGACCCGGTTTCCCCGGACACCTTGACTTCTTACGTCATCTTCCGAACCATCTCCAGCCTCGACGACGCTCAGGCTTTAACCTGGTGGGAAGGGACTTTCGCCAAAATTCTCACCCCCCTGGCTCAGATGGATAGCCCAGGCTTGAGGGCTTGTTTGTCCCGCTTAGGGGAACTTACTGTCCAAACTGATTTTTTTAAACGCTATTTGGCCCGAACGACCGATGGTCTCCGCGGCAACGGCATTTTAATTGACAGCCCGGATCCCACGCCGACCTCCACCCAAAACCTGGAAAACGCGCCAAGCGCCTCTAATAATCGCAAAGACCGCATTATCCAGGTGATTGACAAAAAAACCCGGGCCCCCCTGTTCATAAAATACGTAACCGGGCCCATTATTTATGATGATATCTTAAACGAAACTCTGGCGCAACTTAAGACTTACAACTTATCGATTAATATGGCTGTGCTGGACTCCAACTACTATTCTCAGCAATGCGTCACTACGTTATACAGACAATCTGTGCCATTTTTTATTTGTTTAGGATTCAATTCACCTCATTTTAATCAATTAGTCGATTATACTTCCGATAAGATTGTGCATATTAAAAACATGCACATCTATAACGATAGTATTTATTATATCGCTCCCCATCAAATTGACTTATTTGGTCATAAAGGCTACGCGTACGCGGTCATTGATTCCAACCGTCGCCAAGAGGAAACTCTCCAAATGGTTCGCTCGTCTGGCCTGGGCGCTCTATCCATTGACGAGCAAGAAGAGGAACTGAAAAAGTGCGGCTTCTTCCTCCTCATCTCCTCCAACAAACTGGATCCCGCGGAATTGCCGCCCCGTCTGCACCGCCGGATCAAGGATTCTCTCAATCTGGAGCTCTTAAACCAGACCCGTCGCTTCCGATCTTTAGAGTCCGACGATGACTCGGTCTTTAGAGGTCATCTTTTTCTATCATTTTTATCCTCAATTTGTGGCACAAATTTAAAAAACAAGCTAAAACTTTTAAAGCTTAGTAATGTTGAGGCTTTACATTCCATGCATTACATGTTTTGTCACAAAGTTGGCGATAAATATATGATCGATAAACCGACCCCGAAGATGAAAAAAATTCTTAACGCCTTAGGGGTCAATCCGCCGGTTTTCTGGCCTGAGGTCATCTAACCTAAAAAATATCAAGCCTTGGCTACCTTGGAGCTGGGGCTTTTTTTTAGGTTTTTTTTGGCGATTTTATGATAAATTTCCAGGACTTAGCCCAAAATTGGCTGTCATGTCTCGCCCGCCCAAGCCTTAAAAAATTTTTTCTATTAAAAAAATTTTACAAAAATACCTTGACAGACTCTTAGACTGTAGTTATTATTAGCTTACTTGAATCACGGGAGATCATATTTCTTTCGGGGGTTCGTTCAAGGAACGGCTAGACTGGCTGGCCTGACAGGGCTGTTCAGTCAAATGAGGAGCCTTGACGAATCGCCCAAGAATCTCTCTCTATTAATGAAGGCCATGGTTTTTGGCTTTTTCGCTTTTTGACAACGGTTTTGCCCCGTTTGAGGACGCTAAGTCCTCACCCATCCCTGTACTGGGGATGATAGCCGATCCGGAGACGCTGCTCTTTTCCGACTTAAAGTTCCTTCTTGTCCTTTTTTAAAGGATAGCGCTTCTTGGGCCTCTAACGCCCACAACCTCAAGGAACTTGGAAAAAAGTACCCAAAATCGCGACTCTACACCAAGGATCTAAAGGGACCCCGCAAGGGTAAAAGGAGGCGTATGATAGGAATTGGCAGGACAGATTGAGCATGGGCTTATGGTGGCCCAGGTAAACAAAAGCTTCGGCAACCATCGCGTCTTGAATGATGTGAGCTTAGCTGTCTCCAAGGGCGAGTTCTTTACGCTCCTTGGTCCTTCTGGTTGTGGTAAAACCACCCTACTTCGCTTAATCGCGGGCCTAGAGTCAGTCGATTCTGGGATGGTTTTTTTAGGCGGTCAGGACGTTACGGCGGTTCCGGCCAACAAACGGCAAGTAAATACTGTTTTTCAGAGCTACGCTCTATTCCCTCATTTTAACGTTATCGAAAACATCGCTTTTGGGTTAAAAGCCCGGAAGTTCGCCCCGAGCGAGATTAACTCCAGAGTCAATCGGATGTTGGAAATGCTTAAGCTTGAGGATTTCGGCAAACGCTTTCCCAATCAATTGTCCGGGGGTCAAAAACAACGCGTGGCCTTGGCCAGGGCTTTAGTCAATGAGCCCAGCGTTCTGCTCTTGGATGAGCCAATGAGCGCCTTGGATCCCCATTTAAGGACTCAAGTGCAAGCTGAGCTACTCGATCTTCATCGAAAAATTGACACTACTTTTGTTATGGTCACGCATGACCAAAGCGAAGCCATGTTTATGGGCGGGCGTTTGGCGGTTATGAAAGACGGCCAAATGGTGCAAATTGGGGCCCCTCGCGAGGTCTATTCCCGGCCCAAAAACAAGTTTGTGGCCGAGTTTTTGTGGGGCGCCAACATTCTGCCAGCCACCCGCGAGGGCGACTGGCTGATGACGACCTTAGGCCCTTTAAAGACCGAGGATCGGGTGACTTGGAGCGAGGGCCATTTAGCCATTCGGCCAGAGTTGATTGTCTTAGAGGATCGGCCAGAGCGGGCCAAAGACAATTTTGTCCAAGCCACGGTCATTCAAACTATTTACCGGGGCCCGAGCGTTGAGTTGCTCTTGGATCCCGGCCCAGTGAAGGTGGTGACAAGCCCCCGTTTTAATCCCCAACCCGGGGAGACTGTTTCTTTGTTTATTCCCCCAGCTGACTTGGTGGCCTTAGAGAGTCAAGCGGCCTAAAGTAGCCGCGCTAACTCCTTCCAGCTAGCAAGAAGATTCGCCAAGGCCTCCCCTATGGGCTCGCTCCTCCGGGGGAGGCTTTCCTTTTGTGGGCGCCTTGGTTTAGGGAAACGCTATGGACAGTTCTCCAGCTCGCCCCAAAAAGCCCAAAATCGGCCTCGCGACTTGGTTAGCCGCGGGGCCAGGCTTATTGTGGCTCACGCTCTTATTGGCCATTCCTTGTTTGGCCCTCATCGCCATGGCTTTCGCTTCCCGGGGCCAGTATGGCGAAGTGGTCTGGTCTTTTTCCTTAGATAATCTAAAGCGCTTAATTGGCTACGGGCTTTTTGGCTGGAGCCCGGATCTGATCTTTATTCTATTGCGCAGCTTATTGGTGGCCGCCATTACCACCTTGTTGTGCGTCTTTATCGCCTATCCGCTGACCTTTCACATGGCCTCGCGCAAGCCATCTATTCGCGTTTTTTGGCTCATATTAGTTATTGTGCCCTTTTGGACCAATGTCGTCGTGCGCACTTATGGCTGGCTCCTGATCTTAGGGCCCCAACTGCCCCCGGCCCAATTAGCCGCTTATTTGGGTCTCATTCCCCCTGGCTCGGCTCTTTATCCTGGCTCTTTCGCCGTTTATTTGGGCATGACCACGACCTTTTTGCCTTTTATGGCCCTCCCCCTTTACGCCAGCGTGGAAAGGCTCGACCAAGACATTTTGGAGGCGGCCCGCGATCTTTACGCCAACCCCTTCCTAATCTTTTGGCGGGTCATCTTGCCGCAAACCACCCCTGGCTTATCAGTAGGCGTTATCATGACCTTTGTGCCGGCCATGGCCATGTTTGTGGTGACGGATATTTTGGGCGGGGCCAAAAACATGCTCATTGGCAACCTCATCCAACAGCAGTTCAGCCAAGCTCGCGACTGGCCATTTGGGGCGGCCTTATCCATGGGCCTAATGTTGTTCACTCTCTTAAGCTTAAGCTTTCGTCGGCTCAAAACCCCTGGGCAAAAGGATCCTAGTCTCTTATGAAAGCGCGGATCTTGGCCTTGGTGGCCTACTCAAGCTTAATACTAATGTATCTGCCGTGTTTGGCCGTGGCTGTTTTTTCGGTTAATAAAGCTCGATTTGGCTTAAACTGGAAAGGCTTTACCCTAAATTGGTATCAAAGGCTCTTTGAAAACGAGGCTATCTTGGAGGCCACCTATAATAGTCTCCTAGTGGCCGTCATCACCACCGTTATCGCGACCGTCATTGGCACGGCCCTGGCTTTGGGTCTAGAGAGAGCGACTTGGCCCAAACCCTGTCAAAGGCTTTTTGACGTTATCGTCAACATTCCCGTGGTCGTGCCGGATATTATTATGGCCGTGGCCTTGGTTTTGGCCTTTAGCGTCTTAAGGCATCTGTCCAGCGTTTTTGAGCTGGGTCTCGCGGCTTTAATCATCAGTCACGTGACCTTTCAGATTTCTTTTGTCACTTTGGTCGTCCGAGGTCGCTTGGCCTCGCTCAATCCCGAGACGCGCGAGGCGGCCTGGGATCTCTTCGCCACGCGCTTTTACAATTTTCGGCGCGTGACCTTGCCTTTGATTATGCCCGGCGTCCTGGCTGGGGCCATGTTAGCTTTTACCTTGTCGCTGGATGACTTTATTATTAGCTTTTTTATCCATGGCCCGGAATCGGTGACTCTGCCGATTTATATCTTCTCCTCGCTCAAAAGAGGCCTCACCCCCGAGACCAACGCGCTCTCCACGCTCATGCTTTTGGCCACGGTCATTTTGGCTTTGCTCGCGGAAAGGCTAACGCGGAAACTGTAAAAACTTAGTAACCTGGCCCCAAAGCCCCATAGCGAATGGCTTCCAGCCCCGCGGTTCTGACCCATTCCAGGCGCTTAAGATTGATATTTGAGGGCAAGGTACAGTCGGCGCCCAAAATCAAACCCAAAGCCCCCGCCTCGCGGATTATGGCTCGGGTCTCGGCCTTAATCTCCTCTTCGGAGCCTTTCATTAAGAGAGAGTCCGGGCCATTGGCGAACCCGCCAATGACTGGTCGCCCGCCAAAAATAGCCCGCCCAGCTTTTAAAGAGACCTTTTCCACATGAACGGCCCAGTTAAAAGCCTCGGCCGGGTAATCGGCGTAGAGGCTGAGGTTATTTCTGACCCCCGCGTAACCGCAAATGTGGAGGATGACCTTAAGGCCCAGGTCTTGGGCGGCTTGGATGATGGCCTTCTCCCCTGGGGCTAAAACATTTCTTTGGAAATCTTCGGAAAAGACTTTTTGGTCAGGGTTTTGGACGGATAAGTAGATCCCGTCCACGCCACCCTCTTGGGCGATAACCTCGGTTAAATTCACTAAGCCTTGGCTCATCCTGGCCAAGGCTTTGGCGAAAGCCTCGGGCTGAGCTTGATAGAAGCTTTGGAGTTTGGCCAACCCCAGCTTAAACCTTAGACTCGTGATGGGGCTAAAGATATTATAGAAATAAGCTGGCTCCAGGCGCGTAGCCATGACGCGCCTGACTAAAGCGGCCTGGGCCTTAATCCATTTGTGCGCGGCGGGCAAAACCCCAATGAGAGCCAGATCCAAGGGTTTGAGTAGGGTCGGGGAAGGGTAAAAGAAAAAGCCATCGCTCATGATTTTAACCATATCCGGCTCAAACTCGCGGATAAAGGCCTGATGCCCGGCTAAATTGCGATCCCACAGACGAGGATCCTCGCGCCAGTCGCCCGTCTCCGCGTTGGGCAGAAAATGGAACCAAAAGCCGATGGGCACTCTGGCTAGGGGTTTTTGGCTTAAAGCCTCCAAAATTAGCTCGCGTCGCACGCTGACCTACCTTAAAAGTTTTGGTCTGGCCCCATAAAATAAGCGAATAATCATCAAATAATCATAAATAATTAGGGGCCTATTGTCTTAAACCCAGCCCGTTATTATAATGGCCAGATTGTATACTTTACGCCTTTAAGCCCAGGAGCGCCAGACGCCTTTGGCTGACCGCGGGACGAGAGCTTGATAGCCCGCCAAATTGGAGACTATCTTTAATTATTGGGCCTTTAGAGGAGGGGCGCGTGAAATACCAAGTGGCCGTTTTGCCTGGTGACGGTGTCGGACCAGAAGTCATCTTAGAGACCCAAAAAGTCCTGGAGCGAGTGGCCCAAAAACTGGGTTTTTCTTTTGATTGGCGTCATTTTCCCTATGGGGCCGAGTATTACCTCAGCCATGGCCAGGTTTTGCCGCCCGGCGCCTTGGCCGCGATTGGCCAAAACCAAGCTCTCCTCTTGGGAGCCGTGGGCGATCCCAAAGTCCCGCCCGGGCCTTTGGAGCAAGAGCTGTTATTGGCCTTAAGGTTCCATTTTGACCAATTTCTAAATTTACGGCCAGCCAAAACCTGGCCCAACGTCCCTCTGCCCTGCCCTTTAAAGCCAGGGGAAGAGCTGGACATCGTGGTGGTTCGGGAAAACACCGAGGATTTTTACATGGGTCTAGGCGGCTCTTTTTCTGGGCCCACCCAGAAAGCCCTGTTACAGGCCCGCCGCGATCTTTATCAATTTACGGCCGAGCTAGATCTCAAAGTTGAGCCGGCGACCACGGGGGCCTTTAGTTTAGGTTTATTGACCGAGCCCGCTGTCCGCCGCATCGCCCGGAAAGCCGCCGAAATTACCCTAGCCCGAGGCGAAAATAAGCTCCACGTGGCCACCAAAGCCAACGCCTTGCCCCAATTTTATGGCTTTTGGGATCGCGTGACCCTGGACGAGATCCAAAAAACCTCGGATCTCAAAGCCTCTTATATAAACGTGGACAATCTTTGCTACCAATTGCCCCGGGCCCCTGGTCAATTTGGGGTCATCCTCTGCCCCAACCTTTTTGGGGATATTGTTAGCGACCTGGTCTCGGCTTTGGCGGGAGGTTTGGGTTTAGCCGCCTCGGGCAATATTGGCCCCCAATTTTCCATGTTTGAGCCTGTGCACGGCTCAGCCCCAGACATCGCCGGAACTGGCCGGGCCAATCCCTTAGCGGCCATCATCTCCGGAGCCATGCTTTTGGAAAGCCTAGATCAAAAGGCCGGCGCGGATTTAACTCTACGGGCCGTCCGCGATTATCTGGCCCAGGGCCAGAATTTGCCCTTGGAGCTAGGCGGTCCCTCCACCACTAGCCAAGTGGGCGATCTGGTGGCCGAGCAATTAAAGCTTTTGTAAGCCATACTTTTGAGTCAAGCTTTGGTGAGTTTAAGCCCGGCTATTTTTCTGGATCGCGATGGGGTAATAAATGAGGATCGCGGCTATGTTTGGCGCTGGGCGGATTGGCGCTGGCTACCAGGTTCATTTGAAGCCCTCAAAGCCTTAAAAGCCGCTGGCTTTAAGTTAGTTATTGTCACTAACCAAGCTGGGGTGGCTAGGGGTTTGTATAAAGAAGCCGATGTCCAAAAACTCCACGAGCGTCTAGCTTTAGAGCTAAAAAAGCAAAACATCGCTTTGGATGGGGCCTATTATTGTCCCCATCACCCGGACTTTACTGGGCCTTGCGCTTGTCGCAAACCCGAGCCCGGCCTAATTTTCCAAGCCGCGCAAGATTTAGGGCTCGATCTGGCCGCGTCTTTTTTAGTGGGCGACAAAACCACGGATATCGCGGCGGGAATAAAGGCCGGAGTCACGAGCTTATTGGTTCGCTCGGGTTATGGCTTAATCTCGGAAAGCGCGATCCCCCAAGGGATCCAGGTTTTTGACGATCTGGCCGCGGCTTCGCGCTTTATCTTAAACAATCATTCTCGTCAATAAAATAACGCCGCTACGGTTTTTTTGAAATAGGTTTCGCCATGTCCCTTATTGATAACGCCATCCATCTCCCCAAAGAGGAAATGCCTCGCCAGTGGCTCAATGTCCTCCCCCAATTGCCCGAGCCTTTGGGCGCTTACAAGGCCCCGGATGGGAGCGATATGCCTCCCGCGGCTTTGGGGGCCATTTTTCCGCCCAAGCTCATTGAGCAAGAGTTTAGCGATCAAGCTCAAATCCCCATTCCCGAGCCCATTTTAGAGGCTTACGCTTTGTGGCGGCCAACGCCTTTGGTGCGGGCTTATGGTTTGGAGAAAGCCTTAAAAGTCAACTCCAAAATCTATTACAAAAACGAAAGCCTCTCTCCCTCGGGCAGTCACAAATCCAATACCGCTTTGGCCCAGGCTTATTACAATCATGAGGCGGGCATAAAACGCTTGACCACCGAGACGGGGGCTGGGCAATGGGGCACGGCTTTGGCCATCGCCGCCCAGCGCTTTGGCCTAGATATCCGGGTTTTTATGGTGAAGGTGAGCCTCGCCCAAAAACCTTATCGCCAAGCCATCATGAGCCTTTATGGCGCCGAGGTTCTCTCGAGCCCCACCACCCTGACCCAAGCGGGCCGCGCGGCTTTGGAGCAAAATCCCCTAACGCCGGGGAGCTTAGGTTTAGCCATCAGCGAAGCCGTGGAGGAAGCCGCCGGGCGAGCGGACACCAATTACGCCCTCGGCAGCGTCTTAAATCACGTTATTTTGCATCAAACGGTCATTGGCCAGGAAATCAAAAAACAACTGGCTTTGGTGGGACAAAAACCGGACTATTTGGTGGCTTGCCATGGCGGGGGCTCGAACTTTGGGGGCCTGGCCGTTCCTTATGTGGCCGATGTTTTGGCGGGACAAAAAATCCAACTCTTAGCCGCCGAGCCGGCGGCTTGCCCCTCTTTGACCAAAGGCGTTTTTGGCTATGACTATGGCGACATGGCCAAACTCACGCCCTTAATGCCCATGTATAGTTTAGGCTCTGATTTTGTCCCGCCGGCCATTCACGCCGGGGGCTTAAGATACCACGGCGCCTCGCCCATCGTGAGCTCTTTGGTCAAATCGAAAATCGCGACCCCTGTGGCTGTCTCCGCCCAAGACGCTTTCCAATACGCCAAACTCCTGGCCCAAACCGAGTATGTGGTGCCCGCCCCAGAGTCTAGTCACGCCTTGGCCTTAACTTGCTTAAAAGCTTTGGAGCTCGAAAAAGCCGGTACCCCTGGGGTTTTGGTTTTTGTCCTCTCTGGCCATGGCTTATTGGATCTCTCGGCTTACGAAAACGCCCCCGACTAAAAGCTAAAGGCTCTTATTTGTTATCGCGCGAATCAGGCTAATAAACGGCCAAACGCAAACCCACCGGTCGCCACTGGTTTTCCTCCCACACCAAGTTGAGGTTAAAACCTAGGGCTGACCGGCCGGTTCGCCACTCGCCCCGGGCTAGCCAAGGGCTTTCTGGGCCTAATGTGTCCCTAATGATGGGCGGCGCGGGGTTGGGCGAGATGGCCTCGGCTATGGGCCTTGACTCCAAGACGACCAATTTGCCCCGTCTGGGGAAAAGCTCCATTATATCTTTATGGGGATAAAGCGGTTGAAAAGCCTGGGCCAACTCGCGGGGCTCCTCGCGCTCGCGCCAATCTTGGGCCAGGATTTTATGAAACTGGCGGAAGTCGCCAGTGGCCAAGGCTTGACCCCATAGGCCTAAAATCTTCTCCAGCACCGGGCGCAAAGAAACCTCGGAGACGGGCGCGGCGATGAGCTCCCCTGAGGAGCCTTCCAGGCGCGTCATCGGGGACGCGGCGCGGTTATCGGTTAAGATGGGCCCAGCTGGCTTAAACCAAAAAACTTTTAAACCCACCAACGCCAGGACCCCAATAATGAGCCAGACCCACGCGCGGGATCTTCTTTTCCGCCGGAATCGGATATTTTGGGTTCTACCTAACATAACTATGATTATACATTCATTGGCTAAATTTTGTCAATTCAAGCGCCTAGGAGCTAGGGGTTAAAGATTTTTAGGCTTTGTGAGCCAGAAACCGCCAAAGACCCAATTTTTGCCCGAATAGATTAAAAAAATTATCTTCAATCAACTTGCGTTAGTTTACAAAAAGGCTTTAAAGAGTTTGACTTAGATTATAAATAACTAAATTAATACGACTATCGGAAAATGGGTCTTGCCGCTGGAGCCCAGCTTGTGGCCGTTTCCCGCGTTGGCTGGCCATTTTTTTTTGAGCCAGATCTTGACTTTTACTTTTTCAAGCGTTAAGTTAATTGATTACAATTCGGGCTCGAAATCACGCGCGCCCCTAACCTCGCCCTTTAGCGCGGAATGATTTTTTCGTTTTTAGAGGGCCTAATGTCCATGAGGTGTTTTTTGACTCACCCTAGAAGGTATGAAACCTTAATTTTGTTGTCCCCTAAGCTTGGCAAACCCGAGATAGAGGCCTTCAAAGCCAAGATCGATGGCATATTGGCCCAAGGTCAAGGCCAGATCGTTCGCTATCAAGACTGGGGCCACCGCCGTTTAGCCTATCCTGTCAATAAGGAAGTCAACGGCAACTACCTATTGTTCGACTATCAGGGTCAACCGGCCTTGTCTTCGGAGTTGGAAAGAAACCTAAAGATTGACGAGCATGTCTTTAAGTTCCTGACCATTGTGTTGGAAAAGGACTTCACTGACCAACGCCTGGAGGAAACCTTAAGCCAGCTGGCTAAAGACGCCCAACAGACGGAGGCCAAACCTGTTGACGAGGATACCTCCGAGGCTCTTCAGGAATACAACGAAGGCGTGGCTGAGGACAATCCCGACTTTGTCGAGGAAAAATCCGAGGAAACCCAACCCGAAGCCCAATCCGATGCCCAGACCGAGCCCGAACCCAAGCCTGAACCCAAGGTAGATTAGGAGACTTTACATGGCTTTCGATCATTATAATTCTGGAGGCGGCGGTGGCGGCTCCCATTATGGCCGCGACTCCCAAGGCGGCGGTGGCGGCTCTCATTATGGCCGCGACTCCCAAGGTGGCGGCGGCGGTGGCTCTCATTATGGCCGCGACTCCCAAGGCGATGGCGCTCGTCGTGGGCGGGTCAAGAAAAAATCCTTTCATCGGCGCAAAGTCTGCCGTTTCTGCGCGGATCACATCAAAACCGTGGACTACAAGGACATTAAGACCTTGCGCGTCTTCGTCACTGAGCGCGGCAAAATCGTGCCCCGGCGGATCAGCGGCAACTGCGCCAAACACCAACGGCTCTTGACCAAAAACGTCTTGAGGGCTCGTTACATGGCTCTCTTGCCGTATACGGCCATGGTTCCGTCGGCTCATAATTATTAAGCCCTGAGGTCATTATGGAAATCATACTCAACAAAGACGTGGAAAACCTGGGCCTGGCCGGTCAAGTCCTCAAAGTCGCCCCAGGTTACGCCCGCAATTTCCTTTTGCCCACGGGAGCGGCTTTATTGGCCACCAAAGGCAATCTTTTGGCCTTAGCCAAAAAGCGAGCCGAATTCGAGACCCGGGCTTTGTCCCTCAAGGAAGCCGCTTTAGCCCAAAAAGCCCAGATCGCCGAGATTCTTTTGGTTCTGCCGCGCAAATCTGGCGAAAAAGGCAAGCTCTATGGCGCGGTCACCGCGCAGGATCTCGTGGAAGCCGCCGAAGCCAAGGGTTTGAGCTTAGATCGCAAAAAAATGCGCTTATCCGAGCCCATTAAGACCTTAGGCGATTTTGAGGTCACCATCCGTCTCCATCCAGAAGTCTTAGGAGCTTTGCGCGTCCGAGTCGTCCGCGAAGGCGATGAGGTGGCCGCTCCTCTAGTCGCCGATCCCGTAGGCGCCGATCCAGTAGTCGCTGGTCCCTTAGTCGAGCCGCCGCCCGAGGATTAGAAACCTTGGCCTTGTTTTAGCCCCCACGCTGTCCGCGTGGGGGCTGGTCGGCCTTCAGGAGGCCCTCTTGTCCACGAATAAATTGGATTTTCCGACTATTTGGAAAAATATTGAGGAAATTCTGACCAACCCTGACCAAAACGGGGGTTGGCTAACGAATTTGTTGCCAATTATCCTGGAGCTATCGGGACTTTCCTGGGCTTTTATCACGGAAATATTTACCGGCGATGAGGATCATTTCGCCATTTTAGCTGAATGTCCTCAAGTTTCGGCCTTAGAGACTCGCCAATCTCATTTTTCGGGTCTAGCTGGCCTTATTCATTCCAAATTAAAACCTTTGGCTCTGCCCAACCTCAATCCCAAAGACGATCTGTCCATCATTTTCCATCCTGGCGATCCCCTCAAAAAGGCCACCTCCTTCTATGGCTGGCCCTTAATTTACAACCAAGTCCCTTGGGGCGGCTTAATTTTGGTCGGCTCCAAAGGCCAAGTTTTAAATGAGGAGCAAACGCGCTTCATGGATTGCCTGGCTTTAAGGCTCGCCTCGCAGCTCCAACAGGAAAAACTGATCGCTCGGATCTTGGACTTAAATGGCTTGGACTCGCAAACGGGCTTGACCCATCGCACCCAGTTTTTAAAAAGGCTCGAGCGGCAACTGGAAATCGCCCAGGTTCGGAAACATGACCTCGTTTTAGTGGTCATGGGCATTTCGGGCTTAGGTCGCCACGCGGTCTCCCATGGCCAAGACGCCACTCAGGAATTGCTCCGCTCTCTCTCCTTGGTCTTGCTCCAACACGCTGAGGAATCTTGGGAGATTGGCCACATTTCCTACGGGGTCTTCGCTATTTCCTGCCCTATAAAAGAAGAGCCTAATGTCAAAAAAGCCATTATTATGTTTAAAAAACGTTTAATTGATGTTTTTGGTCAAGATGGCTTCAATTTCCATCAAGCCCAAACCGTTAACTCGCCCGATCTAACCAAACCCGAGCGTATGTTAGAATCAGCCCTGACAGTTTTGGCTGAGCAAGTCAATTAATTTTCCGAGCTTGAAAAAATCGCTAGTTCCATTAGGGTTTTTCATTTCCTTTTAGCCGTCGGAAAAATTATAAAACCCTCTTTGACTCCTCCCGTCCCCAGACTTGGATCCCATTGTGGCCTGACTTGGCGTTATTTTTCGCTATCCACTCCCAATCATATTTTAGAGCTTGATTTTTATTGAAAAAGCTTGTTAAGTTATCTATGCGCGTCCGGTCAGGTTCCGTTTTTGGCCCGCCTGGTATTCGGGCTTCATTCGCGCGCGGGAGTATTCCATGGATTTCAGCAAGTTTGATCTTCTCGAAAGTCGCCTGGGCTCGCTATTAGAGCGTCTTAAGGCTCTGGAAAGCGATAACCAAAGCCTCAAAGACCAGCTGGCGACGGCCCAAAATGGCTTGGAGACGGCTCAAAAACAGATCGCCGATCTGACCAAAGCCCGGGATTCCGTGGTCTACCGGATCGACTCTTTGCTTGATCGCCTCGCTCAAGCGGGCCTAGCTAACTGAATTATATAACCGGATACTGTAATATATAATGTTACGGTCATGAGCGACCTTTTAGACCATTCCGACCCTGAGACAACTAAGGCGCCCGCGGCGAGCTCCTCGGCTGAGTCTGGGGATCTGTCTAAACTTAAGACTGGCCAAGCCCAAATAGCGGAGTCTCTGAGCCAGATTGACCCCAGCCTCCCTAACCCCGCCAATCCGGTGGTGGAAGTGGAAGTCATGGGTCGCCCTTATATGATCCGTTACGAAAACCCTGAGCTAATCAATTGGATTTCCCAGCTCATAAATACCCAAGCCGAATCCATTCGTCAAAAGGCTCCCAAATCCAGCCTGGAAGATCTGGACGTTTTGGTTCAATTGGCTTTTCGCTTGGCTTTAAGTTTACGCCATGGCCAACAAGAGCGGGAGACTCTTTTGGCGGCTATCCAAACGGCCGAATCCCGGCTAGAGACTCTAGCCGAAAAACTTAACCTTATTAACTTGATCTAGAAAGCCTTCTGGCCTTTTTCTGGTCATTTTTCTATTTCTAGTTGACAACGCGTCGGCTAACCTAAAAGCCTCATGGGAAATATAAAGCGCCAGAGCGCGTGGCCTCGAATTCCCCAGGCTCTAGGGTAAGCCTTTATATATTCCGAGCCTTTTGGAGATAAAATGAATATTAACTTGCCAGTATTGGCTGTCTCTATTGTCTTGGTCCTTATTTTGGGTTTTTATCTGGGTTTTTGGTGGAGAAAAAAGGTTTTTGAGACTAAAATCAGCGATATAGAGTCTTACGCACAGAAGATTATAAACGAAGCCCATCGGGACGTGGTTAATATTAAAAAAGAGGCTCATTTACAGGGCCAAGATCTCGTTTTTATGATGAAAAATGAGTTCGAAAAGGAGATAAACGAACGTCGGATCGAGCAAAAACGCCAAGAAGACCGCTTGATTCAAAAAGAGGAAATTTTCGATCGCCGAGCCGAGACCTTAGCCCAAAGAGAAGCCGCGGTGGCCAGACAAGAGTCGGATCAGGTCAAAAAAGAAAAAGAAAACTCCCTGAAAGCCGAAGAGTTGAGCCAACTTGTCCAAGAAAGCGTGGCCGCCTTGGAAAAAACGGCCCAGTTAACCACGACTGAGGCTAAAGAATTGTTGATTAAAAACGTCGAGGATGAGGCTCGCCATGAGGCCGCTCGCTTGGTTCGCCGCGTGGAGACCGAGGCCAAAGAGACGGCCAACCAAAAGGCCAAAGAGATCTTGGCCTTGGCCGTCAAACGTTACGCTGGCGATTACGTGGCCGAGCATACCATTAGCGTGGTACATCTCCCCAGCGAAGAAATGAAAGGCCGCATTATTGGCCGGGAAGGGCGCAATATTAGAGCCATCGAGGCGGCCACGGGCGTTGATTTGATCATTGACGATACCCCTGAGGCGGTCATCTTGTCCTCTTTTTCGCCTTTGCGCCGAGAGATCGCTCGCCAAGCCATTGAGCGGCTCATCATTGATGGCCGCATCCACCCGGCCCGCATTGAGGAAGTGGTGGCGAAAATCAATGAGGAGATGGATCAATCTCTCAAGGAAATCGGCAAAGAGGCCGCTTTTGACGTGGGCGTCCATGGCATCCATCACGAATTGATTAAATTGCTAGGCAAACTCAAATACCGCACCAGTTACGCCCAAAACGTCCTCCAGCATTCCATGGAAGTGGCTTTCTTGTGCGGGATCATGGCCGCGGAGCTTGGCCAAAACGTCAAACAAGCCAAAAGGGCTGGCCTTCTCCACGACATTGGCAAAGCCGTGGATCACGAGATTGAGGGCCCCCACGCTCTCATTGGGGCGGATCTAGCCAAACGCTTTGGCGAGTCGCCCATGGTCATTCGAGCTATCATGGCTCACCATGAGGACGTTGAGGTGGAGAGCGTTTTGGATGTTTTGGTGCAGGCCGCCGACACTTTATCTGGAGCTAGGCCTGGAGCCAGAAGGGAGATGCTGGAGACGTACGTCAAGCGCTTGGATGATCTCGAGCGCATCGCCAACTCTTTTGTGGGCATCTCCAAAACTTACGCCATCCAAGCGGGCCGAGAAGTGCGGATTATGGTCAATAGCCAAGAAATCTCTGACGAATCGGCTCAAAGTCTAGCCAATGACATCTGCCGACAAGTGGAAAAAGAGATGTCTTATCCTGGTCAAATCAAAGTGACCGTCATTAGGGAAACTCGGGCGGTTGGTTACGCCAAATGACCAAATTTGTAGAGAATGGACTATGGAACTGACACATGCGGCTTAAATTTTGGGGCGTGCGGGGCTCTATTCCCTGTCCTCCCTCCCAAGAGGAATTTAGAGGCAAGATAAAAAGTATCCTCGAACAGTGGGTGGCCGCCCAACCCAATTGTCGGGACGAGCATGATCTAGATCGCTTCCTCGACTCTCTCCCAAAAGGCCAGGCTAGCTTTGTGGGTGGGAACACGCCCTGCCTATCCATTGACTTTGGGCAAGAGATCTTGGTCTTTGACGCGGGCACGGGTCTTAAGAACTTAGGACAATACCTCGTCCCTAACCACATCTCGGAACTGTTAGAGCTATTTTATCTGACCGAAAAAATAGGGGCTTTGGGTTTCGACATTGGCGGAAAATACTGGCCCACCCACCGGCTCCATCTATTTATGACCCATACCCACTGGGATCATATCCAAGGGTTTCCGTTTTTTCGGCCCGCTTACGCTCCTAACTATATTATAGATATCTATGGGGCCAATAAAGAAGCCGTAAAAACCGCCCTTTTAACCCAGCAAACCTCCCCCAGCCTCTTTCCCGTGCCCATGGACGCCTATCGGGCTACCATCGATTTTAAGGATTTTCCTCGCCAAGGCCAAAAAATTGGCGACTTATTTATTGAGGCTTTGCCTTTGCCTCATCCTGGCGCCTCCTTGGCATATCGGATCAAGTCGCCCACCAAAACCGTGGTTTTCGCTACTGATTATGAGATCCAAACTTTGGAGCTGGAAGGCGGAGCCAGCTTAATCGGTCTCATCGATTTTATCGCCCAGGCGGATATCTTTATCAGCGACGCCCAGTACACTTATTTGGAACACGCCACCAAAACCGGTTGGGGACACTCCAACGCCCTAAGCGTCGTCGAGATCGCCTCAAAAGCGGGCGTCAAAAATCTGTATCTCTTCCACCACGATCCCAACTATAGCGACGAAAAGCTCTTGGATATCCTGGACAAAGCTAGAGCCTACGCCAAACTCATCCAAAATGGCTCCGAAATGGGCGTCTTTTTGGCCACCGAGGGCCTCACCATCCAAATTTAGCTAAAGCTAGGCGCGCTTCTGGCTCCTTAAGTCTCGCCTTCATCTCCTCAAAAACCCATCATTTTTCGTCCCAGGGGCGGGAGACTAGCTTTCCGCCAAGGTCTCTAAGTATCATGAATCTAATCAGTCCGCGCAAGAAAAAATTTTTTTGA
>JAISWW010000225.1 GCA_031270705.1 Deltaproteobacteria bacterium | reverse complement strand
GCCAAAAAGGCAGGTTTTCTCGGTTTTCAGGAGGAGTCTTTAGCCATAACCAAATCCCAACTATTAATATAGGGATACTGGGCCATCCGATCAAGCGGCTCATCCAAATGGAAGGATTTTGGGGCCGCCATAATGATTCCAAAGCTCCTAAAGCCAAAGCCACTAAGGTCAAGCCACAAAGAGGAAAGATACCCGTAGACAACCCTCTATCCTGGGGAAAGGCTAGGGCGGTTAAGAAAGGTGGGGCGGCTCCCCAAAGAAAAAACCCTGGCGTTAAAACCAATAAGGCTAACCAGATCCTTTGCCTAAAAAAACTCGCCAACCCCGAGTTAAGCTCTTTTTCCAAAGGTAAAGCCGGTAATAAACAAGGAGCCAAGAGAAAAAAAATAGCTCCACCCATTAAGGTTAAAGCCAGAAGAGGAGCCGTAGCCGCGCTTTCTCCCTTAACCGCGTCTCCCCACCATAACCCCCCAATACCCATAGCCAAAAGAGCCAGATCCAAAAAGATAATAGGCCCCATTGATCCTGGTGGCCAAAGAGAGGCGAGGCGGGAGTAAAAAGGCAAGATTATTAGGCTAAATGACCAACCCAACAAAAAAATAACCCCTAGCGTCCAAGCCTGGGGTGGTGGGGATTTTAATCGATCGGGCAATTCCAAAGTGTAGCTCATAATCTTGGCGTGACCAGATAAAGGGAAGTCGTAACAGATTTGGGCTATATTACCACAAAGAACGGTTTTTTGGGTAAAGAAAATGAGCGCGCGAGCTAGAAGTGATTTTGGGTAGAAAAAGGGCCAAAACCCTATCGATATTTTAGTTAGATAAATAAATGGTTTATTTATAAAAAATTAATTAATAGATAGTTTTGGGTTAAATAAATTTGTATATCCATTAAACAATAAAATTTAAATAAAAAAATCAAAGTAAATTAAAAAAAGCGAATAGATATAATGACATTTGTTCAACAAAATTCTGGCGGTAAATTTTGCTACGTTTTAAATATTTTACGCGAGTTAAGGGATTTTTAGAATTATGAACGCGAATATAATCATGTAATATTTTTTTATTATCTTCAGTTAATAAAGATTCATTTAATACAAGAGCGTTAATATTTTGATCAATGTCAATTTTATAGTTTTTGCCAAAAATATAGCGGACGCGTTGGATTTTTGGCTTTAAGCCCGTGAATGTGCCCACGAGGTTTTTGCCATGTTGGCGATACCTTAAAGTTGGAGTGTTGTCATAGATAACTTGGCCGCCAGCCCCACTAACAATTTGGTAAGCCCACCAGTCATGGCTAGGCAACTTGGATTGATACCCTGTTCGGATCAAGTTAAGGGCGGATCGATTAAAAACCATGGTGTTGGCTCCCCCAGAACATTGAATGAGGGAGTTTCTGAATCCGGTTAAATGAGAATATAGTTGAGGCGATAAACCATATTGTTGGTTATGGCGATCTACAAGTATAGTCTGAGCGCAGTATAAAACCGGAGTTGTTTGTCCAAGAGGATCCATTAACTCTAAAGCCCGAGAAAGTTTATTGGGCAACCAGATATCGTCTTGATCGGACCAGACAAAATAATCTGTTTGCGGGGAGACTCGTGCGCAAAGGCTTAGATAATTTTGACAAAATCCTGATTGTGGCCCATTAAAAATCGTTAATTTTTCTCCCCAGATTGATTTATAGGAATTTAAGATATTGATAGTCTCATCAGTAGATCCATCGTCAGAAACATATAAAACCCAGTCTTGAGAGTTTTGATTATATATAGAATCAAGCTGTTCCGTTAAAAATTCAGAACCATTATATGTACACATTAAGATAGAAAATTTTGGATAATTCATTTGAACCTTATTAATAAATATTAAATAAATAAAGTAAAATTAACTTTATTGCCAATAAATGAGGGTTAAACTCATTGGGGTATCTAATTTAAGAATCTAAAGTAAGAGACCCAAAGAGTCAAAAAGTTTTCTAGTGAGATGACCTCAAAACTTTAAATTAGACAGCTTGAAAAGCGTTCCGCCCCTACTGCCATGAGAGTTGATTAAACGGTTTCTAAGATCTGGATAAGGGAAATAGATCTTCGGTTTATGATAGCCGCAAAAGTCTGGCGTAATCTTGGCTAGTTACTTGGCCCAAACCAGTAAAAATGTTCTCGCGACGGCTTTAATCCTTGCGACCAATAAATTATACTATATTTTTTTCTTGAGCGCCGCGTCTAATTTTTAACTCCTATTAGACGCGTTTTTAGCCTGGGCAAAGGGGATATTAGAAAGTAGCGTAGGAGATTTATAATCATTTTTTTGGTTAACAATTAACCACTTTTAGTCCAGTTTTGATCTAAGTTTGGATCGAGCCTCAATCCAATAGTCGCCGTTCTCAAAGTCATGAGGACGGCTTAGCGTGCCAGAGCGAAGTTTAACTTCTCCTTTTTAGGCGTGATTAAACTGTCAAAGGATCCGGATGTGTTCCTTGGTCTCCTCAGCAGGTATTAGGCAGGCACACATGCACTCCCAAACATCTTAGCCCAAAAGTGATTATTACAAAATATTGTTTAATCATTTTTGTTAAAAATCAAAATTGGAACTGATGGCAAATGACCCACTCACTCGGTGTTGAGCCTAAAAAATTGACATATAGACGCGACTGCGCAAACTGCGCAAGAACGTGGGTGAGTCATGGCCATTTTGGACATTGACAAGTCCCTAGAATGAAAGGAGTAGCGACCCATCATCAACCTCGAGCTATGTGCT
>JAISWW010000197.1 GCA_031270705.1 Deltaproteobacteria bacterium | reverse complement strand
GGGCCTTCCTCGACTAAGCGGCCTTGATCCAAAACCAAAATCCTATTGACCCGCCGAATAGTCGAGAGACGATGAGCGATGATGACGCTCGAGCGACCGGCCAAGACCGTGGCTAAGGCTTTTTCGATGGCCAGTTCCGAGACCGTGTCCACAAAAGCCGTGGCCTCGTCTAAAATTATGATTTGGGGCGCGTCAATGAGAGCCCGGGCGCAGGCCAGAAGTTGCCTTTGCCCAGCCGATAAGCCGCCGCCATCAGGGCCCAAGCGCTCGTCATAGCCGCTGGGCAGTTGATTTATAAAGGCGTCGGCTCCCACCGCTTGGGCCGCCGCAATGATGGCTTCCCGGGGCAGATCGCGACCTAACCTTAGATTATCGAGGATGGTGGCCGAGGTCAAGTAGACATCCTGGGAGACCAAGGCCACGCGGCGGCGATGGGCTTTGATGTCCAGGCGCTTTAAAGGTTGGCCGTCAAAAAAGATCTCGCCTTCTATAGGATCATAAAAGCGCAATAACAAGCTAATTAAACTACTTTTGCCACTACCCGTGGCCCCCACCAAAGCCACCGATTCCCCCGGCTGAATGGCGAAAGACAGATTTTTTAAGACCAAGGGGCGATCTGGGCCATAAGAAAAGGAGACGTTTTTGAGCTCCACAAGACCGCCCTTTTCGCTCGGCGTTATGACCGGGGGCGCGGGCTTTAAGACGTTTTGGTTTTTTAAGAGCTCGTCCAAGCGCTCAATGGAGGCGAAGGCCGATTGAAAGGTGTTGATCTTTTCGGCTAAATCCTTAATGGGGATAAAAAAACGGTTGGCGTAACCCACAAAGGCGGCCAAAACCCCTAAGGTTATGGTCTCTTCCAAAACATAAAGACCGCCAAACCATAAAACCAAAGACAAAACAAATGTTGAGCACAGATCGACCAAGGGCAAAAAGATGGCCACCGAGCGGATCTGGCGTCGCCCGGCTTGAAAGTTGGCCTCATTCAGTTCCTCAAAAACGTCGGCTGTTTCTTTCTCTTGGCCATATGCCTGGATGATGGCCAAACCATTTAAAGACTCATTGAAAAACTGATTGATGGCCGCGACTTTGGCTCTTAAATCGCGATGGATGTCGCGAGCTTCCCGGCCATAGCGATAACTTAAAAAAGCGGCGAGGGGCGTTAATAATAAGGCGATGAGAGCTAACTTAAAATTTAAGTAGATCATGATGGCCATAATGCCCGCTAAGCTCAGCAAATCGCTAAAAAAGGAGGCGGCCGTCGATTTGACCAAAGCGTTAATGTTATTGATGTCGGAAGTTAAGCGCGAAGTGAGGCGGCCAGATTGCTCATGATCAAAAAAGCTTTGATTTAAGCTCATGAGATGAGCTAAAACCAGGGAACGCAGATTATGGCCGGTTTTTTGGGCCCCAGACTCGAGACAATACCTTTGCCCCAAATCAAAGAAATAGCCCAGAATCATCAATAAGCCAAAACCCCAAGCCAAGCGACTTAAACCGGCCAAATCCACGGCCCGCAAAACCAAGTTCAGCCCGCCGGGCAAAAGCGGCAGATCCCGCTCTTTGACGGCCACGCCCTCGGGCCATAAAGCCAAAAGGCTCGATTGGGCGGCCAATTCTTTGGCTTTTTGGGGCGTAAAATCGTTAGCGTATGGCCGAAAATAATAGCGCTCTTGACCCAAAAAACCGCCTTGGATAAGGCTTTTTTCTTGGCGTTGATCCAGTTCTTTGGCGTTTTCCGCGGCCAGAAAAAAAGATGTTTCTTGATCCGTGGGGCGCAAAAAACCTTTGGCCAAAAGAGCTTGGGTGGCCGGGGGGCTTTTTTCGCTGACCACGACTAAGCGGCCCAAAGGCAGGATATACTTATCCAAGGCCACTTTGGTCAAATAGGGGAGAGCGAGGCTTATGAGGGCCGCGGCCATGATCATGGCCACAGCCAAGCCTAATAATCCTTTATAGGGTTTGGCGCTCGGCCACAATTGCCGCAAGAGGCCAAAGTCGCGGGCCGCGCTCATATCCGGGGGCGACTTAGTCACGCGGGCTCCCCCAGAGGCTGGCTAGCTGGCTGATTCTCTGAAAATACCCGGGCCCAGCGGCCAGCTCGGCCGGGGTTCCGCTAGCGGTTAAGCGGCCATTTTCCAAGATAAAAACTAGATCCGCGTTCTTTAAAGTCGTTAAGCGGTGGCTAATTATCAAAGCCCCGCGCCCCCGCTTTTTTAAGTTGGGAATGAGGGTACTGAGGATCTCTTCCTCGACCGCCGCGTCCACGGCCGAGAGAGTGTCGTCCAAAATCAAAAACAAAGGATCGCGAAGCAAGGCCCTAGCCAAAGCCAAACGCTGACGCTGGCCGCCCGATAGGGATAGTCCGCGCTCGCCAATGAGAGTCTCAAGACCCTCGGGAAAGATCCGCGGATCGACGGGGAGACTAGCCATTTCGGCGGCTTTACGCAATTCTTCGTCCGTGGCCAAAGGGTCGCCTAAGCTGAGGTTTTGGGCTAAAGTCCCCGTAAAGACGTAGCCATCCTGGGGCGCGTAACCAAACAAAGCCCGTTGCTCCTTGAGAGTCCATTCCTCTGTTGGGCGGTTATTTAAAAAAATTTGGCCGCTGGTGGGCTCATGGAGAGCGGGCAATAGGGCGGCCAAAGAGCTTTTGCCTGAGCCAGTGGGACCGGTCAGGGCGCAGATGGAGCCTGGGGGACAGGTCAGGCTGATTTCGCTTAAGACGGGTAGCGGGCGACTGGGGTAGGCGAAGGAAACCGAATCAAAGACAATGGCCACGGAAGCCGGGAGAGACGCGCTTGGGGACGTCATAGTTTTGGCCGGCGGCCTTGGCGAATCTTCGTGGAACCATAAAACTCGGCCCAAGCGATCCAGAGCCGCTAGACCTTGTTGGAGCAACCCCGTCGTAAAGCCCAAAGCCATCATGGGCCAAGACAATAAGGCCAAATAAGTTATAAAGGCCACAAAATCGCCGGGCGTAATTTGGGCGGCCAAGGTGGCTTCGCCGCCTAAACGCAAAGTCAGAGCCAGAGCCAAATTGGTTAAAAGAGTCATCAAAGGAAAGAAGAGGCCCATGGTTAAAGAAAGACGGGTATTGATCTGGGCGTGGAGCTGACTGACTTTAGCCACTTCTTCTTGGCTCAGATTTTCTAGACCCATGGCCCGAATGACCTTGATCCCGCTTAGTTGCTCGCGCACGGTCTCGGTCATTTTCCCAAAAATGTCGTGCGTGGCCAAAACCTTTAGATAAATGGCCCGCCCAAAATACTTGGTTAAAATCGTAATTAAAGGCATGGGCAAAAAGGCGTAAAAGGAGAGGGAGGGATTTATGGCCAACATAAAGCCAATGGCCGCCAAACCCATGACCACGGCGTCCATGAGCCCCACTAGGCCAAAACCCACGGCCATCCTAACGGAATCAATGTCATTGGTGGCTAAGGCCATGAGATCGCCACTAGAATTATTTTCGCGAAAGTTGAGGGATAGGGATAAGAATTTATCGTGCAACCGCCGCCTTAAGTCTTTTTCCAGATACCGGGCGAAACCATAAACCAAATGGCGCCAAGAAAACCTTAAGATGGCCACCGAGACGGCCAAACCCATAATATACCCGAGGATTGGCAATAGATCGGCCATGGTGGACTTAGCTTCGGACAAGACGTCAATGGCGAGACCCGTGAGACGGGGGATGATCATCAGGAGGAGATCGCAAGCGGCTAAAGCCAAAAAACCCCAGATCAAAGAAACTTTTTTTATTCGAAAATAGGGCCCAATTAGAGACAGGCTTTTCACTGGCCGGCCTTTAGGTATTGGGCCAAAAATTTGAGATGATCCGGCAATTGACGAGCCCACAAATCCCAGTCGTGGGCGCCGGAGTCTTCTTTATAGAGATGGTCGACGCCTAGATCTTTTAAAAGGCGATGGTATTGGCGGTTTTCGGCCAGAGTCAAGGCGTCGGAGCGACCAACGGTTAAATATATTTGGCTGGCCCCTAAGGTTTGAGGGCTGGACCTAGTTTGCCAATAAGCCGAGGCCGCTCGCCAGAGATGGGCTTTTTCTTTATAAGGCCCCAAGACCTCAGGCAGTTTTAAAAATTTATTGATGGCTCGCCCGTCGCCATGGCTGGATAGATCAGTCACCGCGCTTAAGGCCGAGACAGCCCGAAATCGGCCAGGCTGGGCCAAAGCGAAAGTCAGGGCCCCGTGACCGCCCATGGAAATGCCTAAAAGGCCCAAGCTATCTCCGCGCAAGGGAAATTTGGCCAAAACGTCGGGCAAAAGTTCTTGGAAAAAAAAGGTCATATGGGCTGAGCGAGCTTTGACGGGGCTATCGAGATACCAGCCATGGCCGCCGGAATCCACAGCGATGAGGGCCAGGCCATGTTTTTCGGCCAAGGCCCACAAGAGATCGCCAAAATGACGGCCAAAAGCCAGATGATTTTCGCCCACCCCGGGCAATAAAAAGACGGCTGGCCAGGGGCCTTGGCCTTTAGGCGCGTAAACTTGGTAAGAAACTCTTTGGCCTAAGGCTTTTGAGTCGAGGGTGGCCTCGGCCAAAGCGGCGAAGGGGCTAGGCGACTCTTCGCCGTCCGGAAGCTCGATTCGCTCGGCTTCGTTTTTCTCGTTTTCGTTTTTCTCGGCTTCGTTTTTCTCGTCTGGGCTGAACATGACCGGGGCTGGGGCGGCCAATTGGTTCGGGACTTGGCTAATATCGTCAATCACCTTCCGTGTCTCGGCTGGCCCTTCTAAGCTAGCCACTTGGGGAGCGGTCTCGGTCTTGGGGCCTAAAGTCGCCCAGTTTTGGGCCTCTAGCCAAAAGGCCTCGGCCACGATCTTCCCCCCGGCCTCGGTCAAATGGATGAGATCTTTGGCCCGGACGCGCTTGGTATTATTGTCGATCTTGATAAAGGTGGCGTAACGACCTTTTTCGGCCAGAATTTCCCAGGTATCGAAAAATTGGCAGTTCGGGGCCTTTTGGCAAGAGTCCGCGGCCACTTCATTGATGACCGCGGCGCGGGCGTTATAGGGCTCGCGACCCATAATCGGCAAACCTATCCAAAAAACCGCCACTTTTTTATCTTCGGCTATTTTTAAAAGTTCCGAGACCCTTTGCCCATACAATTGGCGCCAACTGTCCGTGGTCACTAGATGCCGCTGGCCATTTTCGACAATATCTTGGGTGTCATTGGCCCCTAAGGAGATAATGGTTAGATCGGGTTTTTTGGATTCTAAAAGCGTTTCAAAATAAGAGAACCAGTCAAAAGCGTCCAAGCGACATAAACCGGTGGCGTATTTGCCCGCCCGACTAACCGTTAAGCCTTCGATCTTGGCCAAAAGCTTTTGCAAGGGTGGCCCCAAACCCTCGAGCATCATGGAGTCGCCGGTTAAAAGGATGGTTTGGTAAGAAGGTTGGCTGGCGGCGCGATCCGTAACTAGGGGAATGGCGTATTCTTCGGAAGCGCTAGCTACCGGCCGAGTTTCCACCGGAGTTTCCGGCGAAGAGACCGGCTGGCTAGTGGCCAGCTGGCTAGAAGCCGGAGGGCTCGAGTCTGGGGCGCGAGTAGCGGCGCCCGCCAGGGTTGGGCTAGCCAGAGGGGCGGGGAGGGGGCGGTTCCCCACCTCCGCCTCTGGGGTCAAGGCGCGCAAAAAACTTTCTTCCGCCGCGGCCAGGCGATCCAGGCCCCGGGCTTTGACTTGGCCTTTCAGATCCGCCGCGGCGTTTACGAGCCAAACGTAGCCTGACGCGGAAAATAGTCCGTTTCGTCCCAGATCGCTGAGCCAGTCGGCCAATCGGTCGGCTTCATGGCTCAAAACCAGAACCAGGGCCAAGGCGTAGGCCACGATAACCCGAAGCGGGGTTAGGCCTTTTCGTCGAAACCGCATGGCTCTCCTTTAAAAAAGTCGCCTTGGGGCCCAAAGCTAGAATTCCAAAATTTCCTTTTCCTTGGTCGTGGCCGCCTGCTCGGCTTTAGCCACGAAGCCATCGGTGATCTTTTGGATCTGGGTTTCGGCCTTGGCCTGGTCGTCTTCGCTAATGTCTTTGGACTTTTTGAGATCTTTGACGAGATCGTTGGTTTCCCGGCGAATGGCCCTTAAAGCCACTTTGGCTTCCTCAGCCGTCTTTTTGACGAGCTTGGAGAGCTCTTTCCGTCTTTCCTGGGTTAAGGCCGGGATATTGACCCGAATGACCTTGCCGTCGTTTTGGGGGGTCAGGCCCAGATCCGACTTCAAGATGACCTTTTCGATTTCCCCCAAAGCGGTGGGATCCCAGGGTTGGATTAAAAGGAGCCGGGCTTCCGGCGCCGTGATGGCCGCCATTTGGCTTAAAGGGGTCAGGGCCCCATAATAGTTGGCGGCTAAGCCGTCTAGGATGGTCGGCGTGGCCCGGCCAGCCCGAATCTTTTGATAGTCTTTGGCTAGGGTGGCCAGGGTTTTTTCCATGCGTTTTTTTAAATCCGCGTAGATATCCTCTAACATGAGCTCCTCTCAAATCGGTCGCCAAGCTTAATTAAAGTGCCCACTGGCTCCCCCATGATGGCTTTTTTTATGTTGCCATTTTTCGTCAGGTCAAAAACAATAGTCTTTTGGCCATTTTCCATGGCCAAAGACATGGCCGTGGCGTCCATGACCCGGAGCCCCCGGTTAATGACCTCGAGATAAGTGATTTCGTTAAAGCGCCGGGCTTTGGGATCGACCTCGGGATCGCGATCGTAGACGCCGTCCACCCGCGTGGCCTTTAAAATGACCTCGGCCCGGATCTCGTTGGCCCTTAAGACGGCGGCCGTATC
>JAISWW010000194.1 GCA_031270705.1 Deltaproteobacteria bacterium | reverse complement strand
TGGAAAAAGATCTTGGCCCGATCCACGATCTAGCCAAAACCGTCGCCGAGGCTATTAAAAAAGTTGTTTAAGAGCTAAGCGTGGGGCAGAAATCGCCCAAAAAAACCCTAGCCGCCCGTTGTCTAGACAATCTGGGCCTGGCTTATGAGCTACTGACTTATGAGCCGGGCCCACAATTATCGGCCATTGAGGCGGCTGACTTTTTGTCTTTGCCCCGAGCCATCGTTTATAAGACGCTCCTTTTGCGAGGGGATCGCCATGGTTTATTGGAAGCCTGTATTCCCGCGGAGATGGAGCTAGATCTAAAGACCTTGGCCTTAGTTTCCGATAATAAAAAAGTGACCATGACCACGGTTAAGGAATTAACTCAGCTTACTGGTTACTTAAGAGGCGGTTGCTCGCCATTGGGCGGCTTAAAGAGCTATCCAGTTTATTTGGAGGAGAGCGTCTTAAATCAGGAGAAAATCGCCATTAACGCTGGGGCTAGAGGTCTAATGTTTCTCCTGCGCCCTCAAGATCTGGCCCTAGCCACCCAAGCGACCTTAGCGGCTATAGCCAAACCTATTTAAAATATCCGCCAAAAAGAGTATAAAGAAGAATATCTCGGTTGTAGCCCTACAGCATTCTAATTTTGACCTAAAAGTTTGTTTATTTACTTATTTTATAATAGTCACGTTGTTCTTCTTACGAAGGGGGAGGAAGGGCAACTCTGGCCTATCCCTTATGGTCAACAGAACAAAAAGGCGGATTAACAAAATAATCTTGGCCTAGCGTTGGAAAATGTAAAATTAAATTTTTCGCCGTAAAAAAAACTTGATATCGGCTGAAAAAATGATAAAATTGTAAAACTAGTCTTTAACGCTGAACTGAACAAGCAATTTTTTTATCGCGGTTTGTTCATCGTAGTTTTTGTCCGCTTTGCGCTCGGAATTTTCTTTTTAGTCTTTTCTTTGGTTATTATTGTTTCCTTTTTTCCTGATTGGGGTTCGATTTTTTAGGTCTATTTTTCAAGCGCGTTTTTCGCGTTTAAGGAGTGGTTATGATTGGTATAGTTAAACAAGAGGGTGGTAACGTCGTTATTTATGATGAAAATGGAGCGTTTAAGTGCCCCTGTGGTGGTTATGGCGATCTGAAAGGTTTTTCATCTTCTATTGTCGTCCGGCAAGATGGTTCTAACCTAGTTATTTACGACGAAAATGGATCGTTTAGGTGCAACTGTGGTGGATCAGGCGATTTCTACGCGGTGGTTGGCGACACGGTAGTTCGTAAAGAGGGCTCCACACTTACTGTTTACGATAGCAATGGGAATTTTCTTCGCAATAATTAGGCTCATTAACAGCTTGGCCATTCGGCGAGCCAGCTTATGGTCGCTCCGTCGCGTCCCGAACATAACCGCGCCAAATTGACTTCATGGCATTTCCTAAACGCGGGGGGAATAACGTTTTTTAGCGTATCCCCCTTTAACTTGATCTATAAAAAAGATTTTAAAAGAAAGTAATCTTCGCCTCTGTAAAACTTTAACACCCTAAGAGAAGAAATTATGGTTGCCCTTAAACCTCTTAGCCTTTTATATCTTTGGCGATTAGCCACCAATAATAGCGTTGGTTGGCTTAAAGATCTTAAACCAGCCCTCACCCCAAGCGATCGCAAGATCCTTTTAAGCCAAGGTTTCATTGAGGAAAACTGGGCCAAGCCCGATCTCCCTAAAGCCCGTTCCGCCAAACAAATCAGCCTAACAGAAAAAGGCTGGGACTACCTCGCCACCAATGTCTCCGCCCCAGTCAACGCTCGCTCTTACTGTGGCTCCGAAATTTTTGGCGAGTTTTTGGTACATTTGGCTAAATTTTTACATGACCGCTCTTTGACGCTCTCCGATATTTTTATAGCTGGCTCAGGCCCGGCCCCCTCGCCCGACCCTATTGACCCCACGCGAGCGGTCAAAGAGCGTCTAGATGCCTTGCGCCAGGGAGCGGTTTTTCCCTTGCTCATCTTTCTCAAAGATTTTCGGGCCAGTTTGCCAGCTAGTCTATCCGACGATCAAGCGACTAAGTCCCTTTTGGAATTAAACGATCAAGGGTATCTAAAATTAAAAAGCCTATCCGACGATCCCAGCGCCTATAACCAAGATGACGAGAAGGCGGCTATTACGCTTAATGGAACGATTTATCACGTTATTTTGATATTCAGCTGACCAAGGCCCTTTGGCTTTTGTCATAAAAAGGTCTACTATGAGAGAAATTGATATTTTTAAGCTCGTTGACTTCAACTCCGTGGTCAGCTCCAATCATATATGGTCGGACAATCTCATTGACGTGCCTGATATTCACGCTAATGAAAGAGAAATTTTCTCTTTTCATTTGGACTCTTTGATCAACAACCAGGAACCCGCCTACGCTCCTAAAGGTTTCCTTTTTACTGGGGATGGAGGTTCTGGCAAAACTCACTTATTATCGACTTTTCGGCGAATGGCCCAGGAAAAAGGCGTCTTTTTCCTCTATACAGACATGATGACCGCCAATAACTTCTGGCGCCAGTTGACCAGTAACGCGCTGGAATCCCTATCTTTGGCCAAAATGAATAATGGCCGGACTCAAGCTGTTCAACTGCTCGATCAGATCATGACCGCCGCGGGTTACCATAACGAGTACGTGGAAACTCTTGTCATGGAGTCATATAAAGAGCTAGACAAAATTATCCCCAAAATTATTAAACTCCTAGGCCAACGCTATCCCGCCGCTAACCGATGGGCTCATATTTTGCGGGCTTTTTTCTTTTTCGCCTCTGAAGAACCACTTCTTTCAACGGTGGGTCAAGATTGGCTTCTCGGCGAATTAACTTTTGAAGATCCGAAAAAATATAAATTGCCCGTCAAAGGCCCCACCACCCATGACGAGACAATCATGGGCTTAACTTGGCTGATGAGTCTGAACCTAGGCTCTTCGATTCTGGTTATCGATCAACTGGATAACATATTCAAACAGTACCTTCATGATAACCCTGATCCCCAAGCGGCGGTTAACAATTTTTGCGATGGCCTGGCCTCTTTAATCAATAAAAACCACCGATGCCTTACCGTAGTCTCTTGTATTTTCTCTACTTGGACTAAATTGAAAACACACGCTTCTCTCCCCGCCCAGGATAGATTAGGTTTTAAATTCGACCTGCCAGTTTTCTCTGATCAAACATCCAGGAGATTATTGGTCGCCAGTCGCTTAAAACCGGCCTTTGTTAAAGCCCAATTCACCCCACCAAACCCAATCTGGCCCTTTTGGCCGGAATTTTTCGCTGAAAATTCCGAGAGAACCCCAAGAAAATTGTTGGATAAATGCAGCGATTTTCAACAACAATGCCTCCTCGCTGACCGAATTTTGCCGCCTAAAATTAAAATAGAGGCGCCAACCCCAGAGCTATACAAAGAACTCAAACAGCTTTACAACCAAAGTTACAATGACACAAACGTAGCCAAATGGTGGGAAAAAACGGCCGAAGACGCTATTTGGCCTGAAGCTCTATGGGCTTTCGCCATGTGTTTCTGTTATGAAAACAATGACAAATTGCCCCTAGACGTGGATCTAACGGTAAAAGCCTCAAGCCTACCGCCTGGCAAAAAAATCGAGCTTCTGCCTCTCCACGCTTTGCTCCATTATGAATTTACCAAAGGCGAGGAAGAAGACCGTTTTCTAGGAGTCCGGGCCCTTCTCCAGAAAGACCCAGGAGCCTTTAAAAGAAGGCTAATTCGGGCCAAGGAAGAGTTGACCATAAATCCCAATTCTCAGCTTCGCCAGTTGATTATGGTTCGTTTTGACAAGGCTGAGTCTTTTACCGCGACAACTAAGGCCTTGGTCGACGAATTCAATAAGCTAGGCGGCCAATGGGTT
>JAISWW010000193.1 GCA_031270705.1 Deltaproteobacteria bacterium | reverse complement strand
GCTAAAGCGATCCACATAGGGCTTTCTCGCTGGTTTTGAGGCTAGAAAACTTGGTTAGCTATGACAAAAACTTTTACGCTTTTCAAGAGAAATTAATTGCCAAGAGAAATTTAATATATAAAGGCTAGCCAAATGAAAAAACTATTTTTAAAGCTTTTAATCCTCGCTTAAAGATTTTCTAGTCTCAAATGGCCAATCCTCATAAAAGACTCGCCTCAAACATAAACCTCTGGCCGGAGCCACGCGTCCAGCTTGGCGACGATTTTTGGCTTCCAGGATGAGATTGAGCTCGTCTGGGCTTAGTTTCCCTCTGGCCGCTTGGTAAAAAGCTCCGGCCATGGTTCGTACCATATGTCTTAAAAAACCCGTGCCATAGATGGAAATCCTCACTATGTTCGAGGCGAGGGTTGTTAGCTCGATCTTCGGGACAGTTCTAATGGTGGTTTTGACTTCCCCGCCTTGGCTTTGGAAGGAAGCGAAATCTTTCTCCCCCAATAAGACGGGAAAGCACATTTCGGCCTTGCGCCAATCGAGCTTGTGGCCTACTGGCCAAGAGAATCTACTCGTTAAGGGATCGCGGACAGGGCTAATCCCAAAGTCATAGCTATAGAGTTTGCCCTGAGCCGAAAATCTGGCGTGAAAGCCTAAATCCACTTCCTCGGCTGATAAAACCGCGATTTCCTCGGGCAATAAGGAGTTGGCGCCCGCCACGATTTGCCGCGGATTTCTTAAAGAGGAGGTCAGAAAACTAGCCACCTGACCTTGGGCGTGGACTCCAGCGTCGGTGCGACCGCTACCATGAAGAGTCACCGGGTGATCGCAGACTTGACCTAGAGCCTCTTCGAGGAGAGCTTGGATGGTCTGGCCTTGGCCTTGTCTTTGCCAACCTAAATAATTGGTTCCCTCATAGGCCACCACTAATTTAAAGTTCTTGACCATCCCGCTCTAATCCGCTGGAGGGCGATAATAAGGGCCATGTTGTCCTTCGGGCGGCTGGGGACGACGATCCTCAGGCGGGGCGGCTCGATCGTGGGGTTTGGTGAAATAGCGGCCATTCCAAGCTAAAGGCAAAAGCTTGAACTGGGGCAAAAATCCCAAACACGAGTGCCCATTAATGGTCGTGACGGTCAGAATGTCCAAAGCCTTTGGATCCAAAACGCTGGCGTGGCAAGTGAGACAACTTTCAAAATCTTCGTTAATTATGGCTAAGTCTCTCGCGGCTTGGCGATCGGTGAGGGTATCGGCGGTCACAAAGTCCAAGACCGAAATGGGCGGAATATAAAGGCCCATGAGCGCGGTATTGAGCTCATCGTTGTGATCAACTTGCATTAAGGTTAGATCATAGGGGCGACCTGGGGACGCGGGATCTTGCTCAGTAGGCCCAGAGGTTTGGCGACTTTGGCAGATGGCCAACAGTTTCCAGCGCTCTTGGGTGTCAAAGGTTTTAAAAACAATAGGCGAGCGGTGATAGCCAAAGAGGGTTAAAGCGGAGGGCCCATGGATTTCCACCCAAAAGCCCGATGGGCTAGGGGTGGAGTATTGGGATTGTTTTTGGGCCTCTATATTCAGCAAAGCCCGGCGATCCACGGCGGATAAACCATGAGCCAAACTATCCGGGGCTTTGACAAAATAATCCCTAATATCGGCTCCTTGGGCGGGATCAATTTGAACAAAGAAAATTAAAGCTATTATTAAAAATATTAGGATATTTTTAGGCCAATTGATAAGTTTTTTATGGGTTAAGCTTAATAATAAAGCTTTTAACCTAAAAGCCCATAATTTAACTTGAGCCCAAGTTTCGCCAAAGAAGGGGTTAGGGCCGAGTAGTGGCCGAAAAAGGCCACTTAAATTGAGCCTTAAAGGGGATTGGGGCATTGGAGACGGCCCTCCATTAAAGCCTTTTCCAGAATTTTTTCAGCTAACCAAAAATCAAACTCGTCGTCAATGTCCACGTTTTCTTCGCGGCTAGTCACTAAAGTCGCGGCTTTTTGGCCAAATAGGCTTTGGTTTTTTATGGTCGCGGCTCGGCTGACAATGACTGAGCCATCATTGATAAAAACGGTTTTAATGTCTTGGCGGCGATGCTCAACGCCGTGAGGCGGGTAGAGAAGTTGGTTAAAGCCGGTGGCCAAAGAGTCGGGGTTTTCCAGAAAATACTGGGATAAAGCCAAATCCACTAAACCTTGACGCCTATAGGGGCTAGTGGGCTGCATCAAAACCACGCTCTCTCCTCCCAGTTGGTCTAAGGCGTGTTCCAAGACCAGGCGACTAATAGTCTCGTCTTGAGCCAGATGGGGCGGCCTTTCTAAAACCTCGGCTCCATAGCTCTTGGCCACTTCGGCGATTTCGGGATCCTCGGTGGAAACCACAAAGCGATCCATAAACTGGGATTCTTGGGCCGCTTGGATGGTCCAGGCGATTAAAGGCCGCCCAGCTATGAGCTTAATGTTTTTGCGAGGAATGCCCTTAGAGCCGCCTCGCGCGGGAATAACGCCGATAATCATGGTTTGGCCTTGGGGTTGGGCCGGGCCAAGACCAATAAACGGCTACCTAAGAGATTATTATGGATAAATTCGGGGGTTAGATTCGGATGAAAAGACGGAGCCTCGCCCAAGTAGGGATCCTCAAAGCCGAGATGGTTATTGATGGCTCCCAATTCCGTAATGACCGTTTCCAGCTCAATGATCTCAAAACCCATGGATTCCAAGAGGATAGTTAAGGATTTGGGATTAAAATGATTTAAATGAGAGTGACCGCCAAAGGTATCGCTTTTTTCGTGCAATAAACGCGTGACCAAGGAATCAGAATTGGGCACTAAGATTAACAATAAGCCATTATCCGGCAAAACCCGGCGACACTCAAAGAGAACGCTTTTGGGCTCCGTCAAATGCTCTAAGACTTCCCACATGGTAATTAGGTTAAAGGAGCCTAACTCAATGTCGCTGATCTCAATGGGCCGGACTATGACCTGGATGCCGGCGCGCTCTAAGCTAGCCACGGATTCCAGATTGAGCTCCATGGCCACCGCTCGCCAGCCTCTCTCCTGTGCCATTAAGACAAAATCGCCATTGCCCGCCCCAATGTCCAAGAGATCTCGTGGCCCTTGGAGATAAGAGTCAGCTAGATCGAGGCCATAGCCAAACTTTAAGATATCCATATCCAATTGGGGTTGGGATTTAAGGACATTTTTCCAAGCCAGCTCCTCGCGCCAGAATTGGATGAGGATATCTTCCCTTAAGACTAAGCTGACGTAGATAAGAGAGCACTCGCCGCAGCGCACGTGCCG
>JAISWW010000150.1 GCA_031270705.1 Deltaproteobacteria bacterium | reverse complement strand
ACCATGGTTTCCAGGTAATGGTTGAGAGCTGAGCTGGAGTCGGAGCTTTGACCTTGCCAAAGACCTAGGATGTGTCTGGTCTGCTCCAACATGCTCATCATTAGATGGAGAGCCTCAAGAAAATTGAGGAAATGTTCGTTGGCCTCTTGCTCATCCCCGATCCGGAAATTTTCCACAATCTTCGGCAAGGCGTCGATCAGGGTGTTGAGGTAAGTTGGCCCAGCCTCTAGGAAGGTTAAACTCACATCCTCCATGGTTAAGGTCTTAAGGGATAAGGAAGAAATTTCCTGGCGAGCCACTTCCAAGGCGGCGTGAGGAACTTCTTCCTCATAAGGCGCGCCATTCAAAGAAACCCTCGTGATAACGCGACCATTAATCTCTGGATGCTCCATCAGGTTGACCAGGATCTCCTCAAGGTGCCGCCCAGAGATATCAGTGGCGGCCCTTTCCTGTCCGTCTACGATCAAAGTTTCCATGCTTGTCTCTCCCGTCTGCCTAACAATTTTCCGATCCTGGACAACTCCTGGATCCAGCTGAACGGATTATAAGCAATTTGGAGGCCAACATTTTCTGACCTAATGTACCCAGTAATCCTAAAGTAGTCCTTTGACTTTGGCTTCAGGCTGATCGCGACATAGCCGAAAGAATGATTAACTTGTTGATAATAGCCATTCTCGTCGACCAAAATCAGAGAGCCGGGCTCTGGAAAGCTTACTGAAATATATTTTCTTCTCTTTTTTTTCTGTTGGCTTAACTCTGGGTGAAAAAATAGGCGATTAATGGAATTTTTTCAGTCTATCTCTTGCGTGGGAGAAAAAAGTGCGCTATCATTAAACTCAGTTAAATGAGCGAAGGCGATTAATTTTTAGGCGACTTTAAAAAAGAATAGTTAAAATCAAATAATTTTATTTATATCATTATTTTTATAATAATAATATTTTTTAAAAATTTTCAAGTTATTAATATGTGCGATATAAATGAAATTTTTAAAGAATCTCTAAAGTATTTTATGGTTCAGGGAAAATCACAGCGAGAATTTGCTAAAAAAGTGGGCTTAACCGCTCCATTTTTAAACGATCTTCTTCAAGGTCAACGTTACCCCTCGGATAAAACTAGACGTAAAGTCGCCGCCGCTCTTAATTACCAGGGTAAGGCTTTTGAGGATTTTTTGGATATTGGCCGTCAAATTCTTCAAGGCTCGCCAATCAACCCGGCCAAAAAGCGTCGCGCCGAAAATGAGTTGTTGAAATCTAAGGGAGTTTTATTCATAAGTTTCGCCAAGCGTCCTAAGCTTGACGAGAACAACAAAATTGAGATCGCCTCCACCCAAGACGCGCGCCTGTTCTTTATCAATGGCCATATTCTTAACCGTACCTCGCCCGATGACCTGGTGGCTGTTATTTACTCCAGGAACGATATGGGAGATGTCGCGCCTAAAAAAAGCGTTATTGTTGTTGATTTAGCTCAAACAACAGTTAAGGAGACTGATGAGGAGCACTTATATCTGGTTTGTTTATACCCCAAATTGTCTCGCGACTGCGTGGTTAGGTTTTTGCGGCCCACAAACAAGCCAAACGCGGTCATGGTTTTGGATAGTAAAAAATGCCCCAAATCTAGAGATAGAAACCTAGACGATATAATTATAGTAGGTAAAATTATTATGATTTATAAAATTTTTAATTAAAAAGTATTTATTTTTTATTATACTGTTTTGAAATTTATATTTTTAGCTTTCTTTAGCTATTTATGAACTGATACTTCCGGCTAGGGGCCACCATAGCCGGATCATCAGTTTTTTTATTAATATGGTTAAGAAGCCTGGGTTTTCTGGAGATTGTTTTTTCGAGCTCTTTATGTTATCAGAAATAACAGTTATCAAGACAAAATAGGTCTTGAGCCTGTTTTTTGAGGTTCTGACGCCTAGAAAACATGGAGATTTTTCAAAGGTTTTGTCATTGATCAATCTAGGATGGCTGGCTTATCCACTTTCCTTAGGGCGATCTTTTCTGGATAAAGGAGCTCGCGAACAATGTCTTTTGACAACGTTGGCCTAAAATTGGTGGGGTTTAGCCTAGGTCTGGCCCTTTTGGCTTCTGGATGCGCGGGAGGAACCTTAGGTGGCTCTTCCAATCTTCAGAGGGAAGTTGATGTCTTAAAGATGGAAGTGGCCGATTTAAGGGATCGCTCTCGCTTGTCGGATATGGGTGGGGGAGGTCAGGCGGTGGCTAGCGATCTTCGGTTAGACGTGGATAATTTGCGACTGTCCATCCAACGTTTGACTGAAAATATTGAAACCGCGAGTTTAGGTGGCTTAACTCTGCGCCAACAGCTAGAGTATCTAAGCGCTCGGATTGATCGCTTAGAAAAAACCACCAAATTGCCGCCTCTGAGCCCGGAGGTGGTGGCTGGCTCTAGTCCCATTGGCCCACCCATAGTGGCTCCGCCTGTGTCCTCGCCAGCCTTGCCGCCTAATACCCCAACTGTCCCGCCTACTCCTGACCAGACGGCGACAGTTCAGCCCACGCAAGGCTCAGACGCTCCTCCGCCGGTGGCTAAAACCGCCTATGACGAGGGGAAAGCTTTATTTGATCAGAAAAAATATCCTGAGGCCATCGACAAATTGAAGGATTATCTGGCTAGTGAGCCTAGTGGTCGTCAGGCAGGAGCCGCCCAATTTTATGTTGGGGAGTGTCTCTATAACCAAAATAAATACGAGGACGCCATCTTGGAATACCAAAACCTCGTTACTGGTTATCCCAAAAACACTCTGGTCTCGGCGGCTTTGCTGAAGCAGGGTTTATCGTTTCAGGCTTTGGGCGATAAATCTAGCGCTAAGCTTTTTTACCAGAAGGTGGTTCGGGAGTACCCCAAAAGTTATTCGGCTGGGGTGGCCAAGGAGCGCCTAAAAACCATTTGATCAAGAAAAAAAGATCTAAAACCCGGGCGAAAAGCCCGGGTTTTTCTTATAGTTCTTTAATAAGTCTAAATAAAATTTTATTGAAAATTTATATCTAATTATCGTCTTAATTTTATCACTTTTATTTCTAGAACTAAAAAGTTGTTTTTTAAGACCATTTCTTAATCTTTGCTCAGTGATCTTTAAATAAATTAACTTAATTAATTTGGTTATGAAATCAATCCTTATGAACTTTGAGGCTCCAAAGGGGGCGAAGAAGTTTGTTTGGGTCGAACCGAGCGTTTGGCCGGTTTGTGTTAAGGTTCTTTTAATGTTAGACTTGAAGTAACTTTTTGAGTGATTTCAGCGACCTAAGGTCAAGGAAATCCAACTCTGGGCTGGAGCTTTTGGGATGTCTCAGTCAGATGGCTACATATGGCGGGGTAAGTCAGTCCTTGTGGTTGACGATTACCAAGCTGTCCGAAAAACCATCAAGGAACTCTTCGCGACCATGTCCTTGAAAGTCACCGAAGCGGCTAATGGCGTGGAAGCTTTGGAGCATCTTAATGGATCTCAATCTTTTGACCTAATTGTCTCTGATTTGGTCATGGCCGAAATGGATGGTTTTGAGCTCACGGAAATGGTCAAAAATAATCCGAAACTCCGATCCATCCCAGTAGTGATTTTGTCAACCCACGCTGACTACAAATATATCTTTAGAGCCCTCCGCTTAGGGGCTGACGATTATCTTATTAAACCCCCAACCGCCGAAATGGTTAACATTGTGCTAGCGAGGGTTTTTAATCATGAGTGGTAACGGTCAACCCCAAAGTTCAGTCAATCCAGAAGCGGGCGCCGTTATCTCGCCCAACGCTCCGGAACTGGATCGCATGGCGGTCAAGATTTCCCATCTTGATCGTTTGTTAGGCTTGACTGGCGAAATTATTATCTCAGCCTCAAATATTTCTATCCTTCAGCGTCATTTATCCACAGCCTCAGTCAATATTGATAAAAATTCCATGGAGATGATTAAAAATGTGGCTATGACCACTAATCGCATCTCCTCGGATCTCCATCATTTGGTTATGGATATCAGAATGGTGCCTATTAAGGACACTTTTTTGCGGTTTCGTCGCTTAGTTAGGGATTTGGCCAAAAAAAGAGGGCGCCAAGTCAATTTTGAGATCGTCGGCGAAGATACTTTAGTGGATAAAACCGTAGCCGAAAGACTTTATGAGCCCTTAGCCCACCAAATTAGAAACGCGGTGGATCATGGCCTTGAGGATCCTTTGGATCGAACCCACGCTGGCAAATCCCCGGTTGGGCAATTGACTTTAACGGCTTATAAAAAAGAAGGCTTTACTTACGTTTCGGTCAGCGACGATGGGCACGGCTTAAATAGCGCTAAGATCCGGAAAGTGGCCGTGGAAAAGGGTTTTCTGCCCCAAGCGGCGGCGGCGGCCATTTCTAACGCGGAGTGTTGGAATCTCATAATGTTGCCAGGTTTTTCCACCGCTTCCGAGGCCACGGAGATTTCTGGTCGAGGCGTGGGCATGGACGTGGTTAAAAACACGGTGGAAAACTTGGGCGGGGAAGTCTTGATCGAAACCTCCCCTGGCCAAGGCACTTCCTTTACCTATAAGATTCCCCAATTATCCGCGGTCAATATCACCGACGCCCTCATCATTAGGTGTGGGGAAAGCTACTACGCCGTGCCCATCGGCAACGTGGTGGCCACTCAATCTTTTGACATTCAGGAAATCAATACCACCATGGAGCGCACCGAGAGCATTATTTATCTCGGCTCCATCGTGCCTTTGCATGATTTAAGAGGCCTACTGACCGGCTGGCCTTTGTCTGATGACGAATTTCGGGAAAAAGGTTATCTGCCGGTTATTATCATTGACGCTAAAAATGGTCGTTTGGCTCTAAAAGTTTCAGAGTTTATTAGGCCCCAAAAATTGGTTCTCATTCCTTTGCCAGAGATTTTTTCAGTGCGAGGGGTCGCGGGCACAACTATTTTGGGGGGCAGTCAATTGGGCATGGTCTTAGATCCTTTTGATCTGATCGCTATGGCTATTGGCCGAACTTTGGATATCTCCGACGATAGTTTTTTGGATCGCTCAGCGGTTATGGGCCCTGAGGAAGAAGACGAGCCCCAACCCCAAGCAGTCGCGCCTCCCGAAGCCCAAGTCGCTAGGGTTGAGGGCAAAACCTTGGACGGGATCATGGAAGAATCCATGGCAGAGGAATTCTTCGTGGAAATCCAAAATATCCTGAATGAGGTCAGCGAAGAAATATTCCAATTAGAAAAAGATCCAGAAAATATCCGTCGAGTAAATACCATTTTTAGACACTTTCATTCTATTAAGGGTAACTTTATCATGACTGGCTTCAATAACGTGGGCACTTTTGTTCATGAATTGGAAACAGTTTTAGATCAAATCCGTGAAAAAGAATTGAAAGTGAACCAAGAAGTTATTGATCTGCTTTTAGACGCGGTCAAAAACATGGAGGCGGGCTTAAGCGAGATCCGGGCTGGTCGCGGTTATGAGGTGCATGATCCAGAGCTATTAGCCGAGCTACTCAAGTACAAAAAAACCGAGAGCAAAGAAAAGCCTGAGATGGACGAGAGCGACGACCAATTTCATCTTTCCCCATTGGGCACGATCTTATATTTTTCCAAGCTCATTACCCAGGGCGTCCGAGTCTATCAGGCGATGTTTAAAATCGGGCCCTCTTTTCAAGACTCTTCTTTGGTTTCTTATTTAATTATCAAGCGTTTAGCCATGATAGGCGATTTAATTGACACGGTTCCTAGTTTAAGCAAAATCGAAAAAGGCCTAGTCTCTGATAAGCTCAAGGTCATGTTCTCCTCCACCCATACCCTGGAGGAGGTAAATAGGTTCTGTGAAAAACAATTAAAGCGGCTTTATCATGTTTTGGAGTATGACAACTTAGCCATGGAGTGAGCGATGAAAGCTAGCGTTTTGTTTTTGGTTGACAATGTGGATTTACGGGAAAAACTCGCTAGTTATTTGCCAGCGGGTAAATACGCGATTTCCACGGGCCCAGCCATTAAAACTAGCGCCGAGGTCGATAGCCTCGTTGACTTCCTCCTTAAGAAAAAGCCTAATTTGGTGGTCATGGATTATCAGGCTGAGGACGAGGCTAGCGTTAAGGTTCTCCAATTTTTCGCTGACCGGCGAACCGCGATTGACTTTATTTTTGTGGATTCCTATGAAACGGCTAATCGGGAAAAAATCATGTTGGCCTTTAATGAGGGAGTTGGGGCTTTTTTGACCTCGGACATTTCCGAATTAGGCTTCATTAACGCCGTTTCCCGCGTTCTTAATGGCTCTTATCGCGCTAAATCAGCTTTTATAAATGAAGACGATTATAAAGTTTCCCTGAACCGGGAAGATCAAACTCGCGATAACATCCGTTTGACTTCCGCCCAAAAGGTGGTCGGCTATCTCTTGCGAACGCCTCTTAACGCTCAGCAGCGCAAAATCTTAGTGCTTTCGGATTCGGCTTACCAGCGAGAAACTTTAAAAAAATATCTGGAGGACTACAATTTTGTGGTCACCACGGCCACCAATTTTGATGAGGCCGTGGCTTTGGCTTTGGCCGAAAAACCTCGGATTGTCATTAGCGACTACACTTTGGCCGAAAGTAACCGTGACGGGCTGGATTTATGTAAAGCCTTAAAGTTTACCCACAAGCTGACCCCGTGTTTTTTTGTGGTCTGCACGGCCAATATGGATAAATTTCACGTTATCATGAGCCCAGGCAATGGCGTGGATGAATGTCTCCTTAAACCCTCGCCTGACACTTCGCTGGACGCCTTTATAACCGGCGTCGCGGCGGGTCTTTTATTATAGCGGACGGCCTTTGAGAAACCCAGTTGGCGAGCCTAAGGGAGAACCAAAGCCTCAAGGAGCTTTAGGAGATCGTTTTTGGCGTCTTTCGGCTCTTTTAGCGCTTTGTTTAATGGTTTATTACTTTAGTTATGATCATGGTCGTTCCTCGGTTAAGGCCAGATTAGAACGGGAAATGGCCGAAAACAGAGAGTTAAGGCGAGAGTTAGCCCTAAAATTAGAGGAAATTGAGAGTTTAAAAATTTCCTGCGCTGGCCTTAAACCAGAGCGAACAAATTCCGGCCCACTAGAGCCTGACCAAAAACCCGGCCCAGTCATTTTCGCGGCTCGGGTGGGCGAAAATAAGTATTTCTTTAATGATCGCCTTATTTTAACGGTGGTCGACATCAATAATTTGGATCGGGAAGCCGCGATAAGGCTCCATTTTGTGGATACGGCGCGCCGAGAAACTTCCTTAGTTAAAGTTGGCGAGCCCTTAACCATAAATTTTGAAGGCCAAGAGAGTCAGGTTTTTTTGGATCAATTGAAGGGATCCGTGGCTTATTTCTCTTTTTATGAAAATCAATCTCGGCCCGAAAAACCTAAGGCGACCGAAGAGCCAATTAAATCCGAGAATTCCGAGGAATCAGCCGCTTCTTAGTTGTTTTTAGTCTTTTTAAAGTCAGAAAATTTAATGACTGGTTTTTGCCCCCAAAGGGAGAGAAAACAATATGCCTGCCTATTCGGACATTAAGGTCGGGGATATCGCTGAAAAATCCATGGATGTGACCGAGGAAGTGGTGCGCGGTTTCGCGGCCATTTCTGGCGACTACAATCCGGTTCATTTGGATGAGAGTTACGCCACAACCACGGTTTTTGGCCATCGAGTCGCTCATGGAATTATTTCGATGGCTCTCATATCCTCGATTTTTGGCACTATTCTGCCTGGCGAGGGAACCATTTATCTCAGCCAGACGATTACTTTTCATAAACCGATTTTTCTTAATGAGCGCGTGACTGGCAAAGTGGAAGTCAAGGATAAAAATAATCGCTCCAAAAAGATTCGTTTTTTGACTCATGTTTACAAAGCGGATGGTCATATCGCCCTTTCCGGCGA
>JAISWW010000137.1 GCA_031270705.1 Deltaproteobacteria bacterium | reverse complement strand
CCTCTCCGGGCTGGGTTACGGCCTTTTGAACCTAGGAGCCAGCGTCTTCGTCATCGCCCGGGCCGGCCAACGGGAGAAGGGGGCGGCCATGGGCGAATTCACCGCCGGCCTCTTCGCTGGCAGTCTTTGCGGCTGCGCCGCTGGCGGGCTCATGGCCGACCGGCTGGGGTTCGGGCCGGTCTTCTACGCGGCGGCCTTCATTTTCCTGGTGGTCTGGACCTTAATTCTAACGCTGTTCCCCAAAGACCAGCCCGGACAGGAGGCCGGAGAAGAGGGGCCGGACAAGCTCGGCTTTAAGACCCTTTTGGGTTTCGCTAGCGACCGTCGGGTCTTGAACATGGGCCTTTCGCAGGTCTTGCCCGCGGCCATTGTCTCGGTGGGTCTTTTGAATTATTTCCTGCCCATCCACATGGGCCGTATTGGAGCGGGTCCCTCGGCCGTGGGCCAGTTGAACATCCTTTTTTCGCTGACGCTGGTCTTCCTCGGTCCGAGGTTCGGGCGAGCCATCGACGCCAGCCGCCGGAAATACGCCTATCTGGCTCTAGGCGGCCTGTTCGCGGCGGCGGCCACGTCTTCCTTTTTCCTAGCCCCCGCCTTGGCTGGAGCCTTAATAGGGATCCTCTTTCTGGGCCTATCGCACGCCATTTCGGAAAACGGGCACCCGGCCTATCTGCTCCAATTGCCAGCCGCCAAAAGGATCGGCGTCGGCCCTTCCATAAGCCTTTACAGCTCTCTCATCCGGATCGGCCAGGCCCTGGGGCCGCTGACCATCGCCGCCGCCCTGAGCCGGGGCGGCTTGAAAGGCCTGGTCTGGGTCGGCGGGGCCATGGTCGCCATAAACCTGCTGTTCGCCCTGACCTCCCGTCAGGCTGAGGCCCCATAAGCGACCCCATGAGCGACCACATGAGCGGCGAGGCGATATATAACCAGCTCAGGCGGCTTCTGCCCGGGGCTAGCGCTTTCCTCGATAGCCACCGGGATAAAAGCCTATTGGAGATCAGCCAAGGGTTCCGGCGCCCAGGGTCACCGCCGTCGCCGAGGCTTTTGGCGGCCGTGGAGAAGCTGGCCGCTCCCGGCCTAGGCCGGGAGCTGACGGCCCATCTGCTGGACGATCTGCGAAACGGCGCCAGGGCCAGCGCGGCCACCCACCACGGCGTGGAAAGTTATCCGGAGCTGGCTCAGGGCAACCTTTTGTTCGCCTTGGCGGAGATTAGGCGTTCTCTCGACCACGAGCCCTTCGCGCCGATTCTGGTTCTGGCCTGTGAAAACGCGCCCCTCAACAGCGCCACCTGTCCAGGTGGCTTTCTTTTCGGTCGCCGCCGTCAGGGGGATCGTTATCAGAAAATTCACCTTTTCAAAAGATCCTCTGACCGGGTCATCGTTGGGCGGGCTCCGTCTCTGACCCGCGAAGACCTAAATCTTTTCCTGACTAGAGTTGACCAGGCCGATCTGCAGCCCTTTGAAAAAACCGGCTTAAAAAAAATTGTGGGTCCCTTGGCCTCTGACGCTCTTTTTCTGGGGGCCTCGAGCTTTCTGGATCAGGCGGCCAGACTCAACCGCCGTTTATGGAACCAGCGCTTTAAAGGCGAAAAATTCCCGGCTCTGGCCTTTCTGTCGCTGGAGGGCTTGGCTTCCGAGTGTCTGATTCAAGATCTAGCCGAAGCCGACTCCCTGGTCAGTCGGCTGATTTTTGACCAATCGGCCTTTGATTACGTTCTGAAAAAGCTTCGCGGCCTCAGCGGCTGCTGGCATGAGTCCCTATTGAGCCTCCCTGACGGCGCTATCCCCAGCGACCGTAGTCGGCCGCTGGGGACGGTTTTGTTCTGGGAGATAAACGCGGTGGGCCAATCGTCCCCCATGGGTTTGACGATGAAAAAAGGCCAGCCCGCGCTGACCGGCTCCGCTCTGAGTCTAGCCCTACGGCCAGAAGAGCTGATTAGCGCTCTGACCGAGAGGAAAATCCTCCCTGGCCTATTTCTGTGTTTCGCGACCCTGGTTCTGGGCCACGGGTTGCGGACTTATGGAGGCGTCTATATGGTCGACTATCTGCCGCGTATGCTCGCTCCGGCCTTGGAAGTCTGCCCGCCGCCGCGTCCGGTGGATCTGTCCTGGTCAAGCTCTCTGGCCGCGGGGCTTTTGCCGATTCAGCTCGACTCTGGCCGGCCTGGTTGGGAGGGCCTCTATCCGGCCGGGGCGGTGGAACTAGCCGCGGCCGGTCCTTTGGAAACCGATTTTTTTGAGCGGCTTATGGCTCTAAAGCTCTCTGATATCTCTCCTTTTTCCGCCTCGGAATGGTGCCTTGAAGAAACCCGGCCAGAACATAGAGCCCGCCACTGGGCCGAAAACCTGGAAAGCCTTAGGCGGGCTAGCGGCGGCCTCCGGCTTTCCTTGACCTGAGCCCGCCATGTTTTTTCCCTGGTACGCCCTAATGTACCCGCTCAGCTTCGTGGCCATCTGGTTTTTGGCCCGCCGCGCTCCGGTACGCGTCAGCCAAGAAATATCCCTTCAGCCGGCCGAACTGGACGTCGTCATCGTCTGGGCCATGGTCGGGGCCATGGTCGGGGGGCGTCTGGGTTATGTCGTTCTTTATGAGCCTGGCCATTACCTGAAAAATCCGCTGGAAATATTTCAGCTTTGGCGCGGCGGGATGTCTTTTCACGGAGGTTTGCTGGGGGTTCTGGCGGTCGCCCGGCTGACCAGCGGAGCCCAAGCCTTCTGGCCAGTTATGGATCGGCTAGCTTTGTGGGTGCCCCTAGGGCTCTGTCTGGGGCGCCTGGGCAACTTCTTCTCTGGCGAATTGTGGGGTCTGCCGTCCGATCTGCCTTGGGCCATGGTCTTTGACGAGGCTGGCCCAGAGACCCGGCATCCCAGCCAACTGTATGAAGCTTGCCTCGAGGGGCCGCTACTGATGGCCGGACTGCGCCTCTACGCCCGCCGCTCGCCCGGGCCGGGGAAAACGGCGGCTCTCATGGCGGTGGGCTATGGCTTCTTGAGAATCGCGGTTGAATTTTTCCGGGAGCCGGATCCGGCTTGGGGTTATCTAGCCTTTGGTTGGCTGACCTTGGGGCAAGTCTTAAGTCTGGGGCTTGCCGGGGTAGGCCTAAAGATATTTCTGACCAGACCTTAAATTTGGGGACTTTGAAAATTTAAGGAGGGGGCGAGAAGGCGCCGCCAACTTTGGAGCCAGTCAAGGCTCAAGGCGTTTTTCAGATGGGTCGTCTGGTAATTTACCTAAAATTATCCAGCGAGATGGAGCGCCCATTCCAGCCAAACGCTCGCGGTTGACGCGCGTCTGTCAATCGTTGTTTCGTTGATCGGAATTGAAAACTCAGCCTGTCGCATGATCTGGCCTATTGTCTTTTTATCCGGCAAGATATTTGTTTTCACATAAATTTCAAACGCTTTATGAAAGACAGGTTTTTCTAGAATTTTTTGGATTAAGGCTAGATACTTTTTTTTATAAGGCAATGACATTATCCGTCTCGCCTCCGCCGTCAATCGGTACGCGCGCTCATTGTCTGGAGTTTTAAACAATTCAATAAAGCCCAAATAGTTACACGCCGAAACGTAGTAGTTTGTTTGCCGGGGATCAAACTCATATTTTAGCGTCACTTCGCTCCTCGTCAGCTCGTCATCATAAAGAACCGAAAGCAAATCCAAAACGCGTGGAAATGAGTTGGCCTGTGGAAAAGTTACCTCCGGCTCAGCGGAAACTTTGGTGTTTTTCCACAAATTTATTATATCACGCAAAGTTATCTTCTCATCAGCGATAGTATAGGCATTATAGCGAATCAAAGTTAGTGAGTTATAATTCAACTTATCCTCAAAAGAGTATATAAAAACATGAAAAATATCATTAGAAAATGCGAAAAACGCCGACATAACCCGTTTAGAAATCTTATCGCTCCAAAGTCTATAGGGATAATATAACTGCCTTATCAATAATTCTAAAGAGGCTTGGTTTTTAGCCTCGCAAATAAGAAAGGCCTCTGGACTTTCAAAACCAGCGTCAATCTCAATCTGAGAATTTCTGACTACGACTGTCGAAGGAAGTGGGCGCTTGTTATTTTTGATAGAAAAAGAAAATTCGCCTGAGCTCATCCGACCGTTCACGGTAAAATTAACATTATTGGCGCCCATAATATCTTGAATGATTCCGCTATTAAAAGCGTAGAGCAAAGCTGACGATTCGCTATACAGATCATCAGGTTTCAAGGTTACAAGTTGGGGGTTACAGACTTGTTTAGGCTTTATAGGCGCGTAGTTAAGTGGCTCATGCGTTACAAACGGGCCAATCAGATAATCGCCTCGACTAATAGGAAGAATGGATAGTTGATTTTCGCGAAAAATTTTCGGAAGGTGAGTTGAATTATCGAATTTTGACATCAACCGGGCTTCGCGCTCGACATTTATCAGGGAGGAAGAAATACAAAACGAGCCCTCCGCGTTCACGCGCGAAAGAATATTATGACGATCAAATAACACTTCCCAGGCATAATCATTTTTGGTTTTATTATCGCCCATGTCGCCTATCGCCAATTTTTAATTAGCGCCTCGTTTACGTCGCCACGCCCACCGCTGTCTGAGTTGATAGCGCGTTTCGCTTTTACGACGCTGATTTCAAAACGGTCGTCGTCATAAAGCTTCCGGATAAAATCGGTATCGGAATTACTCAAAAGGCATTTCGCCCCAGCGTCCGAACGGGCTATGATAACGTCGCGCAAGCGCCTTTGCTCATCTTCGCCAAAGCCACCCGCCTGATAGCCCGTAAAATTGGTTTTGTTAGGACTATGGTACGGTGGGTCAAAATAGATGAATGATTCCTGTCCAGCTGACTCTACGGCGTCCGCGAAATCCCCGCTCAGGATCTCAATTTTTATACCCTTTCTATTAAAATACTTATGAATCGCCCTTAGAGTTGGCTCGTCGCAGATCGCTGGGTTAGCGTAATGTCCACAAGGGACATTAAACAGCCCTTTGGAATTCACGCGATATAGGCCGTTGAAGCAAGTTTTATTGAGGTAAATCAATCGCGCCGCTTTTTGAACCGTCGATAAGGCCTCGAACGCCACGATATCGCGATCCAGATCGCGCGTCTTATAATAATATTCTTTGCTGTTACTCTCCTTATGCTCTTTTAGCGCGCTAATCAATTCATCCACGTTGTCGCGGATGGCTTTATACGTTAGCGTAAGTTGCTCATTATAGTCGTTGATAATCGCTTGCCGAGGCTGACGATCAAGAAACAACGCTCCCGCGCCAATAAATGGCTCATAATAGCGTAGCTCGATCAAATTGGCGGGAAGAACCTTTATAATTTCAGGCAAAAGTTGCCGTTTTCCTCCCGCCCATTTAAGAAAAGGCTTAATCAGAGGATCATTTTGTCGTCCAAACATTTTGTCCGATATCTCGCGTTAAGTCCCAAAAAACATATTTCGGCGACTAAAAAAAAGCGCGTAATACGCCGATTTTAAAAGAACTGGTCAGGCTCGCGTTTCTCATAATGGCGGAGCGATTGGGGCTCAAGCCGCGCCGAAAAAACGAGTTCGAGGCGCGCCCGTTACGGCCACATCGGGCTCCTCTTCTAAATTTTGAGTAATTTTATCTAAACTAGCGAAATATTTTCACTTAAATCATTAGCCAATACTTGGCTTCTACTTCTCCTTTAGGCCCCTCGCGAGGCGTTACCGCATTTGATTTGAATTGTCAAAATTCGATTCACCCCCACACGCGTGGGGACAACTAAAACATAAAATTTTCTCCAATCTTCCCAAACGGTTCACCCCCACACGCGTGGGGACAACCTCTTCGTCCTTGGGCTCCTCATCGCCATTTTCGGTTCACCCCCACACGCGTGGGGACAACTAGTGGATAGAAATGGTGTTACTGTGAGGGAACGGTTCACCCCCACACGCGTGGGGACAACACTTAAAAAAGCCAGTATTTTCGGTACCCTAACAAGAAAAAACCGCTCTAAGTCTTTGAGCGAGCAAGCCATTGATCCCAACTCCGATCCACCGCTTACTCTCGCTCTATTACATCACAACATAAGCGCCAATCCTGGCTAGACAGTAGGCTGAAAGCTTTTTATCATAGTTTATCACAAGCCATAGTTGAAAGCAACCCCAAAAAACTCACTTTTTATTTTCCAAATCACCATATCAATCACCTCTCAACCAAGCGCGTCTCGTTCTAAGGATCAGAATCACTATTTTGATTTAGCCAGTTGTGGTCGAACTATTTCCCGTGTTTTCGCCTATTTGCGTACTGAGGCTACCGGGAAAAAACTAGCCTACGGCGAGCTTTGACACCGTAAAATTTCTATTGTTTCTCTGGCCCATGCCCATGTTGTTAAAAAAATTTAGCTTGACTTCCGAACAATATCAAGCTAAATATAAAAACACGCTTTGAATTTTTAGACATCATTATGTTTTACTATGTCAACATAATTTTACCTTTTTGGTTCCAAAACTTCTTTTTATAATAATTTTTAATATCTTTTATTTGGTTAAATATCAATTAAATTTTTATTTTTAACTTTTTTGATTGTTTATTGTATTTTTAACCAGGAGTTTTATTATGAGATTTTTTCTAATTTTTTCCTTTCTTTTGACCTTCATTATCCTAAACGCGGGATCATTATTGGCGGCTGAAGATGGCCCCAGAACTCTATTCGCGGCGGATAACATCGACGCCATTTTTTGTGGCTATGAGGCCTCAGAGACTGGCGATAGCGCGGATCAAATTATTTTGGTTCAAAAATCTAAAAAGTATAGCCTCTCCTCTGGCTTACAAACTAAAGAACAATTTGATCTTATTAACTTACTAAAGCCAAATATTCCCATTAAATTCAGTTTTTCTGTTGTAAATTATTATGATGAAAGCGGGGGTGAGCGCATGACTATTGTCGTTTTAAATGAATTTAAAGTAGCTGGCCAGGAAATCCCTAACGCTTGCTCGGTTCCTGATTAATCGCTAATTTTTAGTTATTTTTTGTCTGTAATCGAGCCTAGAGTTATCGGACTGAAGTAATATTATTAGAGATTAGAGCGACGCTTTTAACGATAGGCTCAAAAATACTGGCCATAAAATGGCCTTTCTAGAAATCTTTTCGCCTTTTCTCCAGTAAAACTATCTATCGCTAACTTTATTTACGTTTTTAAGGTTAATAATAATAAGACCGACCCAGGCCCACCGGAGGCGCCCGGGAACCTGGATCGGCCTCACCTGGGCCTAGGGCCCAGGTATTCCGAGATATCTAATTAAATATTGACTTTCATTAACTTTATAATCTTATATTTGAGCTTTAACTTTTAAAAAATGGATTAAATTCGTTTGTATAAATCTTATCTAATGGGACATCGCCAGAAATTTCTTTAAATTCCTTCAGAATTTCAATCCAAACGGTGACTGATTCCTCCTTGATAATGCCATCAGGCGAAAAATATCTTTCCATGACTTTATTGACGTCATTTTTGGCTCGGTCGGAAGTGATCTTACGGGTCTCGTAGGGATGCTCGTTGGCCCAGTTGTTGGTTTTGGCCATGGCCGTGACAAAACCCCTGACCACGTCTGGCCTTTTAGCTATAAAATCGGTACTCATATAATAAGGCGTGCCACCGCCCCGGTTTTCCCAGATATCGTAATCGGAAAAATAAACGCTAAATTCTTGGTTGTTATCAAAATAGCTAGGGGTTCGGTGAAACAAGGCCGCGTCGATATCGCCCTGGCGCAAAGCTTGCTCCAGAAGAGCCTCTTTAATGACCACCATTTCCGTGTAATTTTTCGGGTCAGGTATCCCGTGTTTCCTTAAAAAGGCCAAATGGAAGTAGCCGTTGCAGCCTTGAGCCCCAGGAGTTCCCAGTTTTTTGCCGCCCAGATCCTTAGCCGTTTTGATGCCACTACCGATTTTGACGACCGCCACCATATGCGGAATTTTTTGGGAGCTTTCCGTCCTTTGGACGACGGCTTTTATTTTGGCTCCAGCGGCGATGGCTGAGATCGCGGTATTGACGTGTCCAACGCCCGTATGAATAATGCCGCTCAAAACCGAGGGTATTTGTTGATTGGAAGGAACCACGCCCACAAAATTGATTTTGATGCCTTGTTCTTTAAAAAAGCCCAAATGTTCGGCCACGACCAAATTTTCTGGCGAAGTGGGATCTAGAGAATTGGCGGCGTTTAAGACATAGTATCGTTTCCCGTCTTCCCAAACTTCGCCTTCCTGTAAATCTGGAGGGGCTTGGGATTTGGCGCTCTCCCGCCGATCCAGGCTCGGAGCTGAGCTTGAGGCTGGGCTGGTTACTGGACTGCCTTTAACGGAGGGCGTTGAGCCTTTTTGGCCTTGAGACTGGGGATTGTCGCTTGAGCCACAGCCTATGAAGAAAAATAAGCTTAATAAAGCGACGACTTTAATCGAAATTAACTTTTTAATTGCCATTTATCTATACTCCATAAATAAAGATTGTAATTTACCAATCTTAATATAAAATAAATACTTAAAATTTTAGATAAAATTATCTATATATAAATACCGCGTAGCCAAAAATAAGCGACTCGGTCAAGCGAAATTTGTTTTTTTTGGTTAACAGTATTGAGAAATGGAGATTGGCTGGATTTTGGCGAGATCAGTCGTGGAAATGTTGGCGAAAAAAGGAGACGCCGGGCGAAAGTTGGCTCGGGGGTAACCAAAAAGATCGACCACGAGACTCAAGGCGGACTTTATTATTTTTGAAACTGGGTTGAGTAGGGCCACGCTCATAATTTCTACCTATTGGGTAAGTCGAGTTTTATCGGTTAAAAGCCAGAGCCAGAGTTGACTCGCTATACGTCAAATCACCCCTACTAACGCCTAAAACAATAACATTGGCTATGGAGATTTATTATTATCCAACTCATAATGTAATTAAAAGTTAAAAACGCGTAAAATCGTTTTTAGATTATCAGAATGAATATTTTTGGTCTTGAAACATAAAAAAAAGGCTGAAGAAAAACCTTTTCGGATTTTCTTCAGCCTTCAGTCTTTCTGATCAGCCAAAAATAGGGAAAAACTAAAAACAGCCACCAAACAAAAAAAGCCGAAGAGAAAACCTTAAAAGTTTTTCTTCAGCCTTCAGACGCTCTGATCAGCCAAGGTATGGGCGCGAATTCAAGACCCAGAAGGAGCCTGGCGTCAAGATTGGGAATATTTTACGCCCCCAGTTTTAAAGCGTCAAGATATTTTTTGGCCAAATTTTCCTAAAGACTACTCAAAGTTAAGGCTGGAGATTTAAGCCCAGAGCTTTACAAATATTTACAAAGGAAAAAATTTGGCCGCCCCTACAGATCTCGCCTTTAAGAGACTGACTTTAAATACCTAAATATCGCTAATATTATTCTCTTTAACTACTATTTGTTGAACAATAATGATAAGGTATGACCCTTAATTTTTGGAGCCCAAAATCTTGCTCCCTTTAAATCCCCCTTGGCCAACGACAGAGGCCGTCCAGCCTCCTTGACAGGCTAGCCCGCTTCCTCTAAAGTTATTGAAAATCTGATTCAAATGCTTAGGCTTAAGGGCTTGACTTTTTTTTATGACTATCGTTGTCCTGTAATACTGAAAACACCAATATTTAAAGTAAACTATCTAACTAGCCTTTATTATTTAACCAAAAATAGGTGAAATTATGGTTAAAAAAGTTTTATTGTCCTTAGCGCTTGGTCTTATGACCCTGGCTTTAACTTGGCCCGCTCAAGCCCAGGAAAAAGTGGTCAATATCTACTCGGCCCGCCACTACGAGTCCGACAAAGAGCTTTTTGAGCAATTTCAAAAAGATACTGGCATCCCTGTCAATGTCGTGAGCGCCGCGGCTCCAGAATTGATTGAGCGAATTAAGCGCGAGGGCGAGGCCACTGAGGCGGATCTCTTTATCACCGTTGATGGAGGCATCCTCTACTCGGCGAAAGAAGCTGGCGTCTTGGCCCCCATTGACTCGGCTCTGGTTAAAGAAAACGTCCCGGCTAACCTCCGCGACAAAGATAACCTCTGGGTTGGCCTAACCACTCGGGCCCGGATTATTGTTTATTCCAAAGAGCGCGTTAAACCAGGCGATGTCGCCAACTATGAAGACCTCGCCGACCCCAAATGGAAGGGCAAGACCCTGGCTCGCCCCTCTTCTTCCCTTTATGACGAACCCGGCGGGAAAACCTACGATTTCAACCGTAGGATGAAAGCCGGTTCCATAAATCTCTTGTTTCCCTTGACTAATCAGTTTGTTTCTGCTATATTGAACAAATGAG
>JAISWW010000220.1 GCA_031270705.1 Deltaproteobacteria bacterium | reverse complement strand
CCAAGGGTAATACTGTAAAGGAAATCAGCGACACGCTGAATATAAGCCAAAAGAAAGTCAGAGAAATCATAAAAAATTGTGGAAAGCCCTGAGACTTTTGGCCAGCGTCTCTTTGCGCGGAAAACTCTCGCGAGGCGCTTAAAACCTACTTGCGGAAACCTTGATCAGATTAGGGGTACTCGAGGTTAGGTTCTGGCTGAAGCTCTCCGTGTTTAGGACACTTCTGAAAAAGGCTATTTTTTTAAAGTTGTAATGATTCGATAAATCTATCAATATCCATATTTTTCAAGTTATCCCCTTTATTAAAGCTAAATGAGATAATTTTTGACAATAATTGTTGTAAGAAAATCATTTTAGTAATATTTACATTAATTTTATCAATTTCTCCATTTAAATATATTGAATTAGCTTTGAATTTGATAACGCGTCGATCATAATCTTCTGGTTTATTAGGTGATTTAAATAATATTTTATATTCTTCATGATCATAAAGTGGCAATTTATCTAATATATAATTAAATATAGAAGTAATTATATTTTCTATATCGTCTAAAATAGATAAAAATTGATTATAAGTTTCTTGATTTATACTGATGTGTGAGTTATAAGTTTTGATTAATAATTCTTTTTGATTGATAAATAAATTACTTAAACGTATAATTTCTTCTATTTCATCGTTATATGTTAAAATATTATTTATTCTATAATAATTATACTGTTCTATACATTGTAGTATTGATTTTTTAGTTTTAACTTCAATTGGTTCTGGGGGCTCTGGAATAGTTATCTCCTCTGTCGGCTTGAAATAGACATAGACCCCGTAGGCGGCGATGAGACCTATAATAGACCCCAATAGACCTGAAATTGAGGTTAAATAAAAGATTAAAATAAGAGAAACAAGAGAGAAAGCGAATATTTTTAATATTTTTTTAAAAGGTTTAGACATCTTATTATCATCTTTTATCTGTTTTATAGGTAAGATGTTTAATAAATTAGCAAATAACTATTTATAAAGCTTCATATTATGAACCAATGATGTAATTTCTATGATTAACTCATTTTTTTCAATATCCTGATAATCCAAAGATGATAACTTTGTAATTTCTAATTGTAATTGATCTAGCTTCACTAATAAAGCGTCTAGATATTCTTGAGCGGATTTAAAGAATTCTACATATTCGTCAAATATCTTTTGGCGATTGGCTAAATTTGGGCCTTGGATGGCCTTTTTCCGGAAAATATCCACATATTCAGCCTCGTCAAAGGAGTTTAGACGGAGGAGACTATTGTTGACCGTCACGGCGAAAGAGTTTTCCACGCCATTGATGACGCTCATAAATTTATTGTAACTAAGCTCATTTGCGTTAAAATGCGATAATAAAGAGCTAACAATACCCTCTCTCTTTTTGATAAATTTTTCGCATAAAGTTATAAGATTTGATAAATCATTTTTAAATGTGTAAATATTATTTTTTATGTAATCATTTAGTAATTGAATATATATTGGTAATGATTCTATTTTTTTACCATCAAAAGTATGTTTAGAGTTATAATTTCTTCTAAATAAAATATCATAACTAAAATATAAATAAAAAAATAAAACTATAACTATTGATAGAAAAGTAGTGATAGTTAAAAAGGCGTTGACGCCAATAAAAAATTCCAAGAGCCGCCGGAAAAAGTAAGCGACAATCAGGGCGATTATGGCTCCCGCGTTGACTAGGGCTAGTCTCCCGAACATAATGGGCTCCCTTGGTTTTGGGGCGCGCTAAATCTTGGCCCCAGGCGAATGGTGGACGTTTGCGCCCTCAAACCCGGCCTTAAAGTTTTCGGTTTAAGGAGCGAAAGGCGGATCTTGACTAGCTAAGGCGACTTCTGGCTCTAGTTTGGCCAAAGATTCCTCTGGGTCTAGGTCAATCGGCTCTAGTTCCGCGGTTTCTAGGGACTCGGCCTTTTTCGGCGAAGTCTTGGCCTGGCCCTTTTTTTCCATGGCCTCGACTTCGTCTAAGAAGGTTTGCTCGTCAATGGTCAGTTCCGCGAGCCAAGCCCCCGGCGACCAATCCCAGATGGGCGTCGGGTCTTGGGCCTTGCGGTATAAATTAAGGACGCAAAGCCCCTCGTCAGTAGCCGAGCTCCGCAAAGAAAACCCAGCTTTAAAGGCGTTTTTGAGGATAAAGGTCGATTGGGAACCGTCCGTCAGCCCAGCCAGAATCAATTGGCCTTGGCCTGATTTGAGCCAACCGAGAAAATTCTTTAAACGCCGGCCTACGGCGTAGGGCGAGAGAGAAATAAGAATGAGGCCAAACTCGTCTCGCCAGAGTCGATCAAACTCTTTGGCCAAGGCCGAAAGTGGCGAGTGGATAATCTCTAAATCGTCTTTTCGCCCCAGACGGTCGGCCATGGTTAAAGCGGATTGGGTGGTGGTCGTCTCAATGGTGACTAGGGTTATGGAGCCCGAGCCCAGGGTTAAAGCCGCCGCGGTCAACAAAGCGGGGCCTTCCTCAAAGATTAGGGTTTTTTGGCCCCGCGTCTCGGGAGCTCCTGGCGGCGGAGTTAAGCGCTCGGTGAGGGCGGTTAAGGCCAAGGTGGCGATGGTTTTGGTTCTTAAGCTTAAATATACAGGCTCGGGGAGGTTTAAGACGCGCCGATTAGAGTCAGCTGGGACATTTATGAGCCAAGCGCCCAGTTGATGGATTTCTGGGCGCTCTTCCCCCGGCGGGTTAGGGAGCCAAGCCAATTCTAGCTTGGGAATTAAAGGCCGGTTTTGGGTCACGCGCTTTAAGGCGGCCCGAAAATAGTCCAGATCCGCGGCCCCAAAATCCCCATTGGCTCCCGCGTTAATGAGCAAAGAGAGGGTAGTCGGGTTTTTCGAGTCTTCGGGGGCTAAGGGATCGGGGGCTATGAGGGGATCCCAGAGGGGCCGCTCCACCAATAAGCGGCCCAAGAGTTCTTGGTTGACCTCCAAGGGAAGCCTGGTGGTCAGGCGCCAAGAGAAGCGATTAGGGCTCTGGCTAACCTCGAGCATTTAGGCTCGGTCTAGGCGGGCCAAAGATTTTAGCCCAGGATTTCGACCCAGCCGTATGGGTCGGGTTTAAGGCCATACTGAACGCTAACCAATTCGTCGTAAAGGGTCTGGGTGATTCGGCCAACTTGGCCGTTATTGACCACATAGTCATGGTCTTGATAACTTAACAGACCCACCGGGGAGATAACGGCCGCCGTGCCAGAGCCAAAGGCCTCGGTTAAGCGTCCGGTTTCTTGAGCCGTAATGAGCTCGTCAATATCAATGAGTCTTTCCTCCGCCGGAATACCCAGTTTTTCGGCCACCGTCAAAACCGAGGCCCGAGTCAAGCCTGGGAGGATGGTGCCGCCAGCCAAGGGGGAAGTGACGATCCGGCCATCCAGCACAAAAAACATATTCATGCTACCCACTTCCTCAATGTAGCGATGATGGACGCTATCCAGCCACAAAAGCTGGGTAAAGCCTTTTTGCGCGGCTTTTTCCGTGGCCAACAAGCTACTGGCGTAACTGGCCCCGGCCTTAACCGCGCCTAAACCCCCAGGAGCCGAGCGGGTGTAGTGGCTTTCCACGTAGATCTTAATGGGCGCGAACCCTTCCTTATAATATGGCCCCACCGGCCCGGTGATGATCATAAAAAGGTATTCCGCGGCTGGCCTCACCCCTAAATGAGCCTCGGTGGCGATAACAAAGGGACGGATATACAAAGCCGAGCCAGGGTGACTGGGCGTCCAAGAGCCATCGATTTTGAGGAGTTCTTTTAAGGCTTCCAGGAGAAAGGGCTCATCCAAAAGAGGGATGGACATGCGAGCGGCCGAGGAGTTGAGGCGTTTAAAGTTGTCCCGAGGCCGAAAAAGAGCCAAACGCCCATCTGGATGGCGATAACACTTAAGGCCCTCAAAGATCGTTTGGCTATAATGCAAAACCATGGCCGCTGGGGACATAAGCAAGGGGCCAAATGGCTCAATCCTTGGAGCTCGCCATTGGCCAGCGAAATAGTCCATCAGGAACATGTGATCCGAGTAGATGTCCCCGAACCGGAGATTAGCCTCGTCCGTGGGCTTAGGTTTTAAGTGGGAGGTCAGCTGAAGTCGCTTTAGAATTTCCATGTTGCACCGCGAAAGGCTAAAAATCTAAAAACGAAAACCAAAAAAAGCCAATGGGCTAAATTATCGGGTTGGCCTTGGGCCCGAGTTTGGCTTTCAATTTCTGGGCGACCAAAGGGGCGACCAGATCGGAAATATCCGCCCCTAAGGCGGCGGCTTCTTTAACCACCGAGGAGCGGATGAAAAACCAACGGAGATCGGCCATCAGAAACACCGACTGAATGTCTTGGTTGAGATGGCGATTGATCATGTTCAATTGAAACTCGTAATCAAAATCCGAGGCGCCCCGCAGGCCCCGAACAATGGCCGTGGCGCCTTTGGACTTGGCGTAATCCACGGTCAGCCCAGCAAAGCTGTCCACTTGAATTCGCGCGGCTAGCTCTGGGCCTAAGCTAGCCTTAATCATCTCAATCCTTTCCTCAATGGAGAAAAGGGTCTTTTTCTGGGGGTTATTGGCCACCACAATGATCAGGTCGTCAAAAATCTCCAAAGCGCGTTTAATCAAGCCCACGTGCCCTAAAGTCGGCGGATCAAAAGTTCCCGGATAGATGGCTCGAGCCGACACGCCTAACCTCTTTATACAAGTTACTCAGCGCGTTGGCTTTCGAGCTGGGGTTCCTGGATTATGGGCTCAAGGTCATTTTGGCTGGGCAAAGGCGCTTCCACAACCTTAACCTGGGACGTTAGGTAGTCCAGGGCTTTAGTGTTGAGGATCTTGCTTTTGAGGGCTTGAGCGTTAGCGTCATCTTTATAGACGCGGCGCAGCTCCATCACGGGATGGCCAGTCACGAAAGAAATAAGCGTGAGCTCTTTGTCCATATCCTCATCGGTCACGGTGATTTCTTGAGTCTGGATGACTTTTTCCAAGATCGCTTCCTGGGTTAAATTCGAGACCGCGTCAGCGCGCGCGTGGGCCGCGTATTCATTATTGAGCAAATGCTCAATAGGCTGATCTTTGTAATGCTTGGCCAGATTGGCGCGGTATTTCTTGAGCACGCTTTGGGTTTCGGACTCCAAAATTGATTCTGGCAACTCGATTTTGGTCGCCTCGGCGATTTTGGCCAATAGCGCGTAATGGAAGTCATTCCGGCTATCATCCTCAAGCTGAGTCTTATAGATTTTTAAAAGGTAATCCTTAAGAGAGGCCAAATCGGTCACGTCGGGGTAGCCAGTGTCTTTGGCGAACTCGTCATCCAAGTCGGGCATTTCCCTGACTCTAACGCTGTTGATGGTGAGTCGGAAAGTCACGAGCTTGCCAGCGACATTGCGAAAAGGGTGATCTTTGGGCAATTCCACATTCGCTTCCACGGTCTCGCCAGCGCGCGCTCCAGTAACGGCCGAGACAATCTCAGGAAAGAATTTGTTGGGCTGGCCTAGGGTTATGGAAATAGCGGTTTTTTCGCCCTTTTTCATGGCCATAAGCTTATTTTCGTGGTAGATCTGGTAAGTGACCTCCAGGATGTCGCCATCTTGGGTCGGTCGATCTTCCTCAACCGTGCGAATGCTGGATTGCTTTTCCCGCGTCACTTCCAGGAGCTGGTCGACGGCGTCCTCTGGAATAAAAATGGGCCGCTTGGGAACCTCCAAGGTCGAAAGATCTGGAAACTCAAACGTCGGGTAGACATCAAAGGTGGCCACGCAAATAGTTGGCTCGCCCTCAACCAGCGTAAACTTCTCCACAATAGGCGCGGATAAGGAAACTAAGTCGTGCTCCTTGATCGCTTTGTGGACGCGGTCGGAAATCAAAGTTTCCAAAACGCGTTTACGGATTTGGGCGTTACATTGCTTGAGAACGACGGCCTTAGGTATCTTGCCCGGACGAAAACCCTTGACTGTGACGCTCTTAGCGTAATATTCGTAAGCCTCATTAAAGGCCTTGGTGGCGTCCTCGGCCGAGATCTCTAAGCTGACCCGGCGTTTGGTATTGGAAACTTCTTCAATGGTGGACACAAAGCATCTCCAGGAGTTGTCGCGCCTAAAAGCCCATTACATGAATGGTGCGAGAGGGGGGATTTGAACCCCCACAGCCGTAAAGCCGCCGGCTCCTAAGGCCGGTGCGTCTGCCAATTCCGCCACTCTCGCGGGGCGCGGGAAAAAATTCGGTTTCAGGCCAGGGGCTAGCCAACCTATTTAGGCTAATCCCTAGGCTAGATCCAGGTTGAGCGTGAGCCAACCTATCCAGCTGAGCCAAGAAAAAACTTAAAAAGTCAGCGACTCTGGACAAAAACCGGATCCGACTACTATATAGCGCCTAGACCTTAAAAACAAGACTAAATTTTGGAACAAGCCAAACAAAGAACCCAGAAGCCAGATTTTGGCTAACCAAGGCCTCGCCTAAAGGTTTTTGGGCTTAAGGGAGGAGTTTAGGGTAACTTTTATTTTTAAAAAGAATTTAACCAAATTTTTTGCGTATATATTAATATATACGCAATTAATTACTGTTTATAGGGTCAATCTATCATTTTATAATTTCAAAATAAATGATAATTTAGGGCTTTTTAAAAAACCGCCCACCTTTGACCCAGTTAATCTAGCGCCTCTGGGCTCTCTTGTAAAGGCTTTTTCTTTTGGCTCTTTCGGCCAAAGACTTTGAAGCTTGACCCGCGGAGTCTCTCGCGTCCGTTTAGTGGCTAGAACTAGCTCCCAACTCTAAAGTTTTTGGAAATTTGAGTTGACAGGGCCTACTCATTTAATTAAAATATAAAAAGCTTCCGTGGAAGCGCCTTGAATTATACATGAGCTGAAGATGTTAGCTCAAATAGAAGATTGGAGTAAATCCGGGATAAAAACGCGCGCGATCAGTTTGAAATAAGCTCAAACGATGGGAGTTAGCGAAGACGCGTTTTAAGAACCGCAATTGTTTGGCTAATGCCATGAAACTTGGCTATAATGAGTTATTTTAGGAAAATAAAATAGCTCTCTCCGCGCGATGAATCGGGACGCTAGGCCGCCAAAGGCCAGGGGCGTGTCAGGTGACCTGTGAGGAACTGGGGAGACCAGAAACCTCTACCCGAATTCTTTTCGTCTTAAGTCATGAAGACTAATTCGGGTAGTTGAGCCCGAGTTGGTCTTTTTTTTGTTTCGCTCATAAAGGAGAAGAGATGCGCGATGATCCTTATAGGCAAATGTTTTTTGAGGCCAACGCCTTAAGCCATAGGAAAATATCTAATCCGATGGGCAAGGATTGGCCAACCAACTGGTTGCTGGAAAACATGGAGCTAAAGTTTGGTAGCCGGGTTCTCTACCCTGGTTGCGGAACCGGAAAACTCATCCCTCATATAAAACTTAGGTTGGGCTTAAGCGGCCAACTCTTAGCCATGGACGCCTCAGCGGAAGCCCTGGCTAGAGTCCCGCGCGATGACGCCCAATGGGCGACCTTGATTAAAGCTCCGCCGGATAAAATTCCGGTGATCGATAGTTCAATTGACGACATAATCTATCCGTTTTCTTTCGAAAGGCCCGTGGATCTTTTGAAAATGGCTTTGGAGTTTCATAGGATTTTAAAGCCAGGGGGTCGGGCTTTCATTATCTGGCAACCGTCCTTAACCAGCTCTTCCACGCCTTGCCCTTTTGGCCTGAATGAGGTTTTTTTACAAGCCGGGTTCAATCGTATTGATTTTGACGATGACTTAAACCTTTTCTTTTTTGCCGCCAGTAAGGTCTCGCCTTACTTTTTCTCCGTCGGGGCCTCGGCTTGAATCGGCTAGAAGAGTTTAGCGAGCCTTTTGGCCTTTTGGGCTTCGCGATGTATAGCTGACGCCGAACCTTTTTTTTCTTGTTTCCCTGGTGGATAATTTAGCTGATCTCTATAGGACTTGGCAAAGCCAGATAAAAAGTCTTGGATCCAAAAGAATTTTGCTATAAAAATGAGAAGAGCGAATAAATTTTTAATAATTTTGATCTATAATAGCTTTTGACAATAATATTCTGGGAGTGGCCATGGCCTCGATCATTTTTCGGCGCTCTCTCCTCGTTTTGGTCGCTCTTATGGCGGTCATCTCGCTTCTTTTAGGCTGGCTCTTAAGTGGGGCCTCAACGCTTTCTTTAAAAGATTTCGAACAACCAGGCTCTCAACTCTTCGCTAAGACGACCCGCGATGGTTACGAGGTCGTCACCGACGCTTGGGGCCGTCAATTGGCTTTGACGCCTTTGGGCCAAAATCCGCCCCCAGGCTGGCCGCTGAACCGGGTCATCCGAACGCCGCCGCGAAGATTGGTCGTGGCTACTGGCTTTTTTGACGTTGGCCTTTTGTGTGACCTAGGTTTTGGGTCATCTATCATTGGGGTGACCAAAAAAGAGTCAGAGTGGTTAATCCCGGCCATCCGCGAAGGTCTCGCCAATGAACGGATAGCTTTTTTGGGAACGGATTATCTCTTGGATTTTGAAAAAATCCACGCCTTAAAGCCGGATCTGATTTTTGGGCCCGGCGGCCGGACGGTTAATATTTTTGACGAGATGCCATTCCCCTCGATTTTAACTTATTCCTCGGATTTAAATGACTTGGGTATCCGCTTAAAATTCGTGGATTTTTTAGGCCATATTTTTCAAGCGCCAGAGGCCTCGGAGCGTTTTCGGCGCGACTTGAGGGCGGCTTTTCATCAAGTTCAAGCGATCATTAAAGATCAAGCCCCAACTCCAGTCATGTGGGGGACAATTTTTGAGAAGCGTTTTTTTGTGGAGCCTGGCGACAATTGGATCGGTCAAATCCTTAGTCAAATAGGGGGCGATTATCTTTTTAGCCATGTTCGGGGCGACTCCACCTCGGAAGTTAGCCTGGAAAGCTTTATTGAGCGTGGACAAAGAGCCGAGGTTCTCTTTCTTTACCCACCCCTTAACGCGCGCTTGACGGATAAAAAAGATTTGCTCGCTTTAAATCCCCTCTTAGGGCGACTTAAGCCTTTGTCCGGGCAAGGCCGAGTCTACCTCAGTCGGACGCTATTTTATCAGTCCTTTGGGCGACTTAATGAAATTGTTTTGGAGATGGGCGCTCTTCTCCACCCGGATCTTTTTCCGCCTAGAGAAATATTGTTTTTTGAGGAGCTTTTGTAAAGAGGCTAGAGAATAAAAAAGTGAAAATTTCGGCCTTTAAACCTAAAAGAAATCGTGGTTAGAGTCTGGCTTAGATCATGGCTAGATTTTGGCCAAGTTCGAGTGGAGATTTGTTTAGCGAGGGGATTATTTTTTGGAGCTGGAAATTACGCGTTTGGCTAATAGGCTAGATATTTTATTTTTCGCTCGGAGATTTTTCGCTTAAAAAACAAAGAAAATAGTTTTTAGAGCTCAGCTGGCTTAAGGCCAAGATAAGCTTAAAACATCTTCCGACGCTCATTGGAAGAGGGAAAACCCAGGATTTCCCGGTATTTGGCCACTGTCCGACGGGCGATATCAATGTTTGAGCCGCGCAGGATTTCCACGATCCGCTGATCGGAGAGGGGCTTTTTGGGATCCTCGGCCCCGATAATGAGCTTAATGCGGTTTTTGACGCTTTCCGAGGACAGGGCCTGGGAAGCGTCGCCGGACAAGCGACTAATGGGGCTATCAAAAAAGTACTTCAGCTCATATACGCCCCTAGGGGTATCGACGTACTTATTGGAGGTGACCCGGCTGATGGTCGACTCGTGTAAGTTAAGGTCTTCGGCCACGTCTTTTAAGACCATGGGTTTTAAGTGCTCGACTCCATAATCCAAAAAATCCCGCTGGAATTTAAAAATTGATTCCGTCACCCGGTAGATGGTGCGCTGGCGTTGATGGATGCTTTTAATGAGAAAGGCCGCGCCTTTGAGTTTTTCGCTGAGGTATTTGCGCGTCTCGTCGGGGGCGGTTTTGTCGGCGATCATGTTTTTGTAAGCTTTGTTGAGCTTAAGTTTGGGCAGGCCATCCTCGTTTAAGGAGATCACGTACTCATCGCCCACTTTCGTGATGTAAACATCGGGAATGACGTAAATGGGGTCAGTATTGGCGAAGGCTCTGGCCGGACGAGGATCTAAGGATTTTAAGGACTCCACGGCGGCCATGACCTCTTCGCGGTCGTGTTGGAGAGCTCGGCACAAACCGGGCAGATCCTTTTTTTCCAGGAGCTTGAGGTGTTTTTGGCAAATTACCGTGGCCAAGCTATCTTTCAGCCCAAATCTTTCCAGTTGAAGAGTTAGACACTCCACTAGGTCGCGAGCGGCGATCCCCGCTGGATCGAGCTGTTGGACGCGAGCCAAAGTCTCTTCGGTCTCCGCCACTTGACTCTTGGTGGTCTGGGCGATCTCTTCCACCGTGGACATGAGATAACCATCTTCGTTGAGGTTGCCGATGATGGTCTCGCCGCGCTGAAAATCGGCTTGGTTGGTGGCCACAAAGCGCCATTGCCATATGAGGTGTTCGGTTAAAGAGGTTTTCGAGGCCGTAAAAGTTTCAAAACCGGGGGTTTCCTCGGGAGTCTCGTGACTGCCCATGCCTAAGGAAGAGCTGGGGGAGCTTGAGTATTCGCCGAGGTAGTTTTCCCAATCAAACTCCTCGCGAATTTTCTCCTCTTTTTCGCCCGAGGCCTCCGCGAACTGATCCTCTTTTACGTCTTGGCTGTCAATGGTTTGGTCACGTCCTTCGGAATTTTCGCCCGAGGCCTCGGCGTTGTCGGTGGGCGCGGCCATTTCTAAGATGGGGTTTTCCAACATTTCTTGATAGATTTCGTCTTTAAGCTCCATTTGGTTCAGTTGCAACAGTTTTATGGCCTGTTGCAACTGGGGAGTCATGATCATCGTCTGGGTTTGCTTTTGAACTTGATGTAACGCCATGGCCATAATCAGAAACTCCCCTGGTGAACCCAGAAAAAAGCGTTAACGAAAACCGTCCTTTGGTTATGGTTTAAGTCCCTTCCAAAAGGAAAGGCTCCTGAACAGGAAAAACGCGTTATAGTGAAAAGCCCGGGCCAAGATAAACCCGGCGCACCATTTCGTCGCCCGCTAGTTCCCACGGCGGGCCTTCCCTTAAGACCTGGCCATTATTTATTATATAGGCTCGGTCACAAACATGAAGCGTCTCTCGGACATTGTGATCCGAGATCATGATGCCTAAACCCTTGGCTTTCAATAACCGAATGAGCCGCTGAATGTCACTAACGGCTATGGGATCAATGCCGGCGAAGGGTTCGTCAAACAACAAAAATACGGGATCCAAGGCCAAAGCCCGCGTAATTTCCAAGCGTCGCCTTTCCCCGCCAGAGAGGGACAAGGCCATGTTTTTGGCCAAATGGGTTAGGCCTAATTCCTTTAACAACACTTTTAAGCGATCTTCTCTGGCTCGCTTGGTCATCTCCATGGTCTCCAAGATAGCCATAATGTTGTCAGCCACCGATAAGCGCCTAAAGACGCTCGGCTCTTGGGGCAGGTAGGTCAAACCCATTCTCGCCCGTTTATACATGGGCGAATCAGTTAAATCGTGGTCGTCCATAAGGACAGAGCCAGAATCTGGAGCTATCAAACCCACTAGCATGTAGAAAGTGGAGGTCTTTCCGGCTCCATTAGGCCCTAATAGGCCACAAATTTCGCCCACCCCCAGGGAGATGTCCACTCCATCCACCACTTTGCGCGGCCCATAGCTTTTAACTAATCCCGAGGCCGATAAACGGCGGGGTTTCACTTTTTTTGGCCTTTTTTGGGCCCTTGATCGTAAAAAGCGCGCACCCGAGAATTGTTCTGGCTTTCCACTTGGGAGCGGTTCTCATCCAGAAAATAGGTCACCTCGTGGCCCGTGACGGCGTTTCGGCCTTGCCAAACCCGAGCGTCGCCAGTCAAAATTAGGCGGCGGGGCTGAGAATGAGCCAGATACACGGCTTTTTGGCCCACGGCCAAGCGATCGCCTTGCTGAATTTTTACGGCCCCCTCGCATTCCACGCGCTCGATCTCCTGGCCACCGCTAAAGGGCTGGGAGTCCGCCTCGGTGGTTGGCGGGAGGGGTGGGCTAGGCGGCGAGGCGCCGACTTCGGTCGCCGCTCCAGTCGCCGCTTCAGGAGCCGCTTTAGGGGCGCTAGACTCAGCTTTCAGGGCGGCTCGGGGCTTATAATGAACCTTCATAGTTTCGCAAGTAATGATCAGATCGTCTTGGCGAGCGATGACCCGGCCCGTGAAAGTGACCACTTTGGAGTTATCGTTTGCGGCCATATGATCGGCCGAGATGGATATAGGGCCATCCCGAGGCGTCCCCACAGGGTTATCGCGGGGGGGCGCGGTTGGTGGGGCGGCCAAAGCCAAAGCTGGGAGCCACAAGGCGATAAAAGCCACTCGAAAGACGAGGCGGAAAAATAAAGATTTCATAACGAGTTAATCATAAACAAAATCCGGCCATCCACGTTCAGAACGCCAGTTTTGGTGTTATAGACAAAACCTTGACCCGACAGGCTGAGGTCGGGATCCTCCAAACAAAATTCCCCTAGGCTCGTTAAGGCTCCTTGGGTCATATCCAATTCCACCCGCGAACTGGTTAAGACTCGGCCTTGGTTGTCCACCGCTCGAACTTTTCCAGTAAGTATGACCGCTTTTTTTTTCGGGTCATAGCGCCCAGCCTCAGCCGTGACCAAAAGGTTCTGTTCCGGGGAGTCTATTTTCGCGGTGATGTCGTTAAGGAGAAAATAGTCCTCAACCTTAAAATAATGAGCCGAGGTGGCGTTTAAGGCCAGACGCCGACCATTTTCCCCGGCTTCGTTTAAGATGAGATTGCTTAAGCGCATGTCCACGTTGGCTGGCAACATGTTTCTTAAGGCTCCCAACTTCAGGCCCGTAAAAAAACGCGAGTTTAAGAGCAAAAAACCGGCGATTAAGATAAATCCGCCAATAGCGCAGAGAATGGCAAATCTTAAGCGAGGCATAATTAACTGGCCATAACCCCTTTGGGCGACAATCTTATCCCCCCAAAGTTGGCCCATTGGTTTAACCAAAGCGCTATTTCTAGTTTATAGGCTTCTAGCGCGTAGACTGACCCAGCCCATAGCTTTTGGCCTAAAAATGATTCCGCTTGACCCATGGATTACGCCTTATTGGCCTAAGGATCCAGGCCTTCTTGGCTTGATGGACTAATTATACTCGCGCAAAGAGGATTATGTCAAAAACCTTAAAGCATATTTTATGCCGAAAGCCAAAAACCTATTAAAATCAACAACTTATAACAAAAAGGCCCGGGCGTACCAGGCTAGTTTGAGCCAGGCTCCGCTGATTTGGGCTGGGCCAAAGAGTCAACCGGTAAAAACGCGCGACTATATGAGCTTGCGAGAGCTATTTTTTACCTTTTGCCGGGGCCCGATTTCCCGACCGTTTTTGTAAAAAGTCGTGTAATCGTCTTGGCCTTGATGATCAAAGAAGGTGATGAGGCCATCTGGTTGGCCAGCCACAAAGCTCCCTTGGTAGCCGTTGCCGTTGGGGGTGGTGATGACGCCAAAACCATTGAGCTTGCCGTCTTTAAAGCGGCCCGAGATCTTCATATGGCCGTATTGCTCCAAGACTCCTAGGCCGTCAAAATTATTGTTGGCGAAAGCCCCAGTGTAGGTAAAGACGTTCCGCAAAGAGAGTTTGCCCTCGCCCTCAAAGTAACCGTCCTTGTGATTGCCCTCATAAAGAAGGCCGGACGGAAATAAGGAGATACCCTGGCCATTGGCTAGATCATTCGCGAACTGGCCCTCATAACGAATGCCGGTATGCTCCTCATAGAGGCCATAGCCACTTTTTTGGCCATTTTTAAACTCGCCCTCATATCTATCCCGACCTTGGGCTCTCCCCTTGCCCTCGGCTTTGCCTTTATCATTGACTGGGCCCATATATTTTTGGTTAATATCGGCGTCGTCAACAGGATTGACTCTAGGAGTCCTTTGTGGATTGACGCTGGGAGTCTCAGGATTAACTCTGGGAGCCTCGGGATTGATTCTGGGAACCTCAGGGTTGACTTTTGGAGCCTCTTGAGCGAGAACCTGGTCTCCACCCAAAATTAAGGCCAATGACAGAATAAAGAAGCTAAATTTTATTAAATTAGATTTAAACATTTTGTTTTACCTTTGACTCACATCGATAAAACTAAAAAACTAAGGCGCTCCACCTTCAAGGCGGGAGG
>JAISWW010000063.1 GCA_031270705.1 Deltaproteobacteria bacterium | reverse complement strand
TCTCTCTCTCTCTCTCTCTCTCTCTCTCTCTCTCTCTCTCTCTCTAAGTATAATTATATTATTAATAGTGCTTAATATTTCTATTATAAGTAATATTATATGGATAAGTTTATCTAACTTAATATTTTGTTTAGTTGTTCAAAAATTATGGAAGGAGAATTTTAATAATGTCATCTTCTGCCGGGATTATCACGTAATTTTTTGCGGTGAAAATATGAATTCAGATAGTTAACGTATTGCTTAAAATTATTTAAAACCAGAACTTTAATTTTGGTAATTATACGCTGATTAGCGATAGGGAGAAACAATGGGCAATTCAGTAGCGTTATGGCTATTTAAAAGCATTATCATAAAACTTTTATCCGGAATCATCGCCATAATTTATTTTTGTCTTGGCGGTTTAGCGGAAGCGCGGGATGAAGAAGGCTCTGGCTCGGTTAGTTTGGAGACCATCACGGTAACTTCCACCAGAGTGGCTCGGGATCTGTCTGAGGTTCCTTTATCTGTTTCCGTTATAGGCGAAAAACAGATTGAGGAAAAACCACTTCCTGACACGGTTGATTATATTAGATCCTTGCCAGGGGTTCAGGCGGATCAAAATAATTATTTTGGCCACCCAAATTTTAGCATTAGGGGTTACGGATCTGAGAGAACATTAATTTTAATTGATGGGATAAAACAAAAGATTTCCTCCACATATCTTATGTCGTCAGGTGGCTACGCGCATTTGGATCCCTCGGAAATAGAGCGCGTAGAAGTTATCAAAGGTCCAGCTTCAGCTCTCTATGGCACTGACGCGATTGGCGGCGTTATAAATATCATTACGAAAAAAGGGGGCGATAAACCTGTAAGCTTCAATGTTGGCTTAAAGTATGATGGCTCCTATGAAACCTTGATCCCCAGAGCCGCCATTTTTGGAACATATAAAGGGTTCTATTATCGAGTCTCGGGATCCGGCTTCACAAGCAATGATATGGTCACTCAAAACTGAGAAAAATTACATCATAGCTCTTATCATAGGGAAAACTATGACGTAAAATTTGGTTATCAGTAGGAGAAAAATAGTTTAGATTTTGCTTTATCAAGATTTTCAGGTTGGCGGGAAATCCCATTCTTAGTTGACTTGGGGCAAAAGCAGGTTCCGCCACATTTGTCCGGAAATTATTACACAAGTATACCAAATGAATGGCGAAACATGTTTTCAAGCCAGTTGACCATAAACGATATTTCGCAATATTTAACTAAATTAACGGCTAAAGTATATTATATAAAACAAAAAATTGATTTAGATTATAAATGGCTAGATTTAGATAATAATCTCCCATACACATTTCAAAGCTTTGACGAGGGGCATACTATAGGCGGCGAAATTCAGGTTGATTTTAGCCTTGGCTCGCATTATTTGACTTTGGGACTAGACTTTGACCGAGCCTACGCGCGTAGCGTTTTGTGGAATGTTGGTGGAGTGTATTCTTGGTTTGGCATGCAACCAGAAGACAGAAAGGGTTATAGTCAAACAATGGCTTTATTCGCTCAGGATGAATGGAAGCTATCTCCATTTGTGACCATGACCTTAGGTTTAAGATATACCTCATCTGAGAACAAAGTGTCTCATCATCAAGTGTTCCCTGATCGAGTAAACGGAACCAAGGATGATAATATAGTGGGTAGCCTGGGGTTAGTTTATTATGACAATGAGGGTTTAACTCTTCGCGCTCTTGTTTCTCAAGGATTTCGCTCCCCAACTCTATCGGATCAACTTATGGGTGGGCCATACCAAATGTCTATCCCCAACCCAAATTTGAAGCCAGAAAAGTCATTAAATTTTGAGTTAGGGGCTAGGTATTCTAACAATAATTTAACCGTTGACGCGGCTTTATTTTATAGCTCCTTAGATGACGCGTATTATGAGAAGGTTACGGATATCCCTAATCCAATTGGATTTATGACACAAGTCCAAAACTCAGATAAAGCGACCAGCTATGGCGCGGAAATTTTGGTGGAGTATTTTATAGAAAACCTTGGTTTAACTCCTTATCTGTCCATGACCGCTATGAGATACGTTCGGAAATATGATAATGGTTATAAAACTGATAATACTGGGGTGCCAAAAACTTGGGGCAATGGTGGTTTTCGCTGGGAACGAAATCTTTCGGATAACCTGAGAATTTTTACAGACGCTAGCTTAACTTGGTCAGCCGGCTATCACGATGAGGGCCCCAATGGAATTACTGATAGCACCAAATTTAAAAACTCAGGGACGAGGGTGGATTTTGTTATAGGCTTAGAAGGTGGGGAGAATCATAAATTTAAGGCGACCTTAAACTTTAGGAATATCGGCGATCAAAAATACGAGCCTAACTGGTATTTTCAGCCAGGTTTCCATGTTGTTGGCACAATTGGCTATGAGTATTAATCTATTCAATTAGTTAGTAAAATTTTAGCGCGAAGCTTTAACGATTATCCAGTTGAGCTTCGCGCTAAATTGAATATATGGCAAATTTAATTGTTGATAAAAATTTTTGTGACTATTGGCTGTTTATAAATTTCATAATCCGGCAAGGAGTATAAAAACCGGTAATTCTGGATCCATCGAGCCGAGATCAAAGCGCTCAAACCTCTCTAGCCCAAAAGCTAGCTTTTAAAGGTTTAAGGTCTTACGCTGGAACGCGTGGCCAATCATAGCTATATAAAATCAAAAACAGTTATAAGAGCCTATAAATTAGCAAAAACATGATAATATAGATTTAATAAGCTGATAATTATCCTTTTTGGAATCCAGGTCGCGTCTGGCCAGCCAGCCCTCCATCAATATTAAATGATAGGTCATGTCCAATCATGGCCAACCTTCAATCTTTTTTGGCCATTAAAGGTTCTTCCCAAAGTTAGCGGATACTGTTTTAAGCTAGCCAAAATCCTTGTCGCCAGAAGTTTTTGAGCTAGAAACCCTTGTTTTTTGAGGAATTATCTCCTATAATCGTTTTTGGCTGGTGGTTAGCCAATTATGGTTGACCCGCGAGAGGCTTTTGGGGCAAAGAGAGCTAATCTCTAGCTGGCCCACTAAAAAAACTTTACTGTCTTGGCCAGGCTGGACGGTTAGCTGGTAACAGCGTTAATTACACTCAAACAAGGAGTTAGGGATGACTAAGGATCAAATTGAGGCGGCTCTGGGCAAAATTCGGCCCGCTTTAGTGGCTGATGGTGGCGACATTGAGCTGGTTGACGTTAATGATGGCGTGGTTTCCGTGCGCCTGGTGGGAGCCTGCTGTGGTTGCCCGATGTCGCAAATGACTTTGAAGCACGGCGTGGAAGAAGCCTTAAAGCGTTCTTTCCCCGACCTCAAGGAAGTGGTCTCCGTTTCCGCTTAAGGTTTGACTTATCAATAGCTTAGGCCAACCTGGCTCTAATGAGTCAGTCCGCCCTAAATATTGAGCGTTTAATATATAATCGTCTAAGCGCCTTCTTTTCTCCTTTAAATCGATCTTTTTTTTGATCTTTTTAAGGGAGTCGAGGGGGGTCGATTTTTGTTCAGGGGCTTTAAAAAAGTTCTTGACTTGGTTTTTTTTAAAGACTAATATCAATTCCGTTCTCGGATTGGTATTTTTTTATGGCCTTTGGGTTGTAAAAGTCTGAGGTTTTCATGTTTATATTTTCCTTGACAATTGGTTCTTGGTCTTGGTCTAACAATTGGGCTTGGCGGAGCTCTTTCTTTGACCGTGGTGGCTTAATGGGCCGGCCCTAGGACTTTTTGTTGTCGGCGATCCATAAATAACCACGGTCTTCCGTGGTTTTTTTTTTCATTTTCCCGGAGGAGCTTAGATGATAATTTTAAAGCAAAAAGCCAAATTGCTGGAAAGCGACGTGGCTACCCCCGTTAGCGTTTTTCTGGAGCGCTTAGGCAACCGTAAAGCCGGTTTGCTCCTGGAAAGCGCCGAGTTAGGTGGGCGATGGGGCCGGTACAGCTTGGTTGGGGAAGGAGCTTTATTAACCTTAAGCTGTCAGAAGGGTCTTTTGGAAATCGAGACCGTGGATCCGCGGATGACGGGCTTACTGAACTTTAGTGGGCTCCCTTATTTAGAGGGCTTAAAAAAAGTCATCCGCGAGCTGAGCCTAGAGTCGGATCCCAATTTTCCGGGTCTCCCGCCCATCACTCGGGCTTTATACGGCTATTTGGGTTATGGCTTGGCCGGGATGATGGAGCCAGTCTTAGCCAAACGTCTCCCCCCGGAGTCGGCTGAGGCCGTCATGCTCTTGCCGCACACGGTCTTATTGTTTGATCATCTTTATAATAAACTCTTTGAGATCACCTTAGGCGGGGCGCCTTTAAATCTGCCCATTCGCCCGCAGTTCCCCACTGGCCCAGATATCATTGTCACTAATCCCTTAAGAGAACAGTATCTGAGCTTAGTTCGCTCGGCCAAAGAGATGATCGCCCAAGGCGAGCTGATCCAGATAGTTTTGTCGGTGGGCTTTGAAAAACCCTTGGCTGGCCATGTCTTTGACGTCTATCGTCGTTTGCGTCGCCTCAACCCTTCCTCTTACATGTTTTATTTGCAACTTCCCCAGATCTGCTTGGCGGTTTCCTCGCCCGAGACGCTCATCAGTTGCCAAGACAATCGCTTGCGTTTGTGTCCCATCGCTGGCACTAGGCCTAGAGGCCAAGATAAGCTTGAGGATGACTTATTTGAGGCGGAGTTGGCTACTGACTTTAAAGAAAGAGCCGAGCACGTCATGCTGGTGGACTTGGGCCGCAATGATTTAGGCCGGGTGGCCAAACCCGCTTCGGTCGAGGTGGTTAGGTTTATGGACGTGGAGCGCTTTTCTCACGTAATGCACTTAACCTCATCCCTAGCCGCGGAATTGGCTCCATGCTTCGACGTCTTGGACGTGACCAGCGCGGCCTTCCCAGCCGGGACTCTCTCTGGGGCTCCCAAGATTCGGGCCATGGAGCTGATAGCCGATCTGGAGATGGCCAACCGCGGTCCTTATGGCGGAGCCATTGGCTGGTTAGGCTTGGATCGCGATCAGGTCAATTTAGATCTGGGCATAGCCATTCGGGGTCTTTGGGCTCGCGATGGCCGAGCTTATTGGCGAGCCGGCGGCGGGGTGGTCTACGATTCCGATCCCGCTCGGGAATGGGCTGAATGTTTGAACAAAGCCGCGGTGGTGCGGCAGGCTTTGGAAAATCAGGACAATTAAGGAGCTTTTGTCATGTTGCTATTAATCGACAATTACGATTCCTTCACCTATAACCTAGCCCAAGCCTTCCAAGCTTTGGGCCAGGATCCAGTGGTGATCCGCCATGACGTTCCGAGCCTTTTGGATTTGGCTGAAAATGGCCAATTAGAAAAGGTCTGTTTGTCCCCAGGGCCTGGCCATCCCAAAGCCGCGGGTTTGTGCTTGGAGTTTTTGGAGAGGCTGGCCAAAAGGCCAAAACCCGTGCCCGTTTTAGGCGTTTGCCTAGGTCATCAGGTTTTAGGGGAATTCGCTGGGGCCCCGGTGGTCGTGGCGGATAGAGTCATGCACGGGAAAGTTAGCCCCATTACCCATAACGATGAGGGTTTATTCGCGGGTTTGCCCCAGAACATGGTGGTGGGCCGCTACCATTCTTTAGTGGTTACCGAGCCCCCCGCTCAAGGTCGCTATTCTTTTCAGGTTACGGCCCGAACCCGAGAAAACGAGATCATGGCCTTAGCCTACGATGATCTGCCCTGGGTCGGCGTCCAGTTCCATCCCGAGTCCGTCTTAACCCCCCAAGGCAAAAACTTATTGGGGAACTTTTTGGGCGTCGTGACGAAAGTCGAGTCTAAATCCTTTGGCCCGGCCCCCAAACCCTTGTCCGAAATATTTGAGGCTATTGGCCAAGGCCACGACCTAACCGAAGAGGAAGCTAACCAAGTTTTTGAGCGTCTCATGGATGGCGAGATGACTATGGCTCAGGCTGGAGCTTTGTTATTGGCTTTAAGGGTCAAAGGGGAGACGCCTTTGGAGGTGGCCGCGGCCGCGGAATCGGTTCTAAAGCGGGCCAAAAAAGTTCCGGACGTCTCGGGCCCGACCTTGGATGTCGTGGGCACTGGGGGGGACAATCGCTTCTCTTTTAATTGCTCCACAGCCACGGCTTTAATTTGCGCGGCTTTGGGGCATCAGGTCTTAAAGCACGGCAACCGCTCAGTCTCTTCTCGCTCTGGTAGCGCCGACGTTTTGGAAAGACTCGGCTTTAATATAGAGGCGCCGGCTACGGAAATCGCGAGCATATTGGCTAAATCAAAATTTTTCTTCTTTTTCGCTCCCAACTATCACCCAGCCTTTAAACACATTATGCCTGTTCGCCGCGAATTGGGCGTTCGGACTTTATTTAACATCTTAGGGCCTTTGGTCAATCCGGCTCGGCCAACCCACCGTTTGATTGGGGTTTATCAGCCCGAGCTCTTGGATCTCATGGCTGGGGCTTTGGCCAAGCTTGGCGATTGCGTGGCCGCCGTGGTGCATGGGGCGGGGGGCTATGACGAGCTGACGACCATTGGCCCGGCCCAGGTGCGCTTGGTGAAAAACGGGAAAATCGAGTCTTTGGTTTTGGATCCCCGGGCTTACGATTTGGTCGAGGCCAAGCCAGAGGATCTCACCATCAGCGATCCCACGGATGGGGCTCGGGTCTTAAGGCTTTTATTGGCTGGCCAAGGCAAGGCGCCCATGCGCGATATGTTGACTTTTAACGTGGGTCTGGCTTTGTCTCTTTTGGAGGATATAAGCATGGACGAGGCTATGGTCAAAGCCAAAGAGGCTATTTTGGCCGGAGTGGCTAAACGTCTTCTGCCGTAGGTTTTTGGAGTTTTTTATGAGTCAAGAGCTAGCCAGATTTAGGGTGGCCAAGGAGCGAGAAATTGTGACGCTTAAGAGATTTCCGCCTTCGGCGGAGGCTCTAGCCACGGCTTTAAGCCAGAAGAGACCTAATTTTTTGGGCGCCCTCAAAACCGCTTTCGAAAATAAAGGTTTTGGCCTCATCGCGGAATATAAAAGGGCTTCTCCCAGTTTGGGGGATATTGATTTGGAATTAACGCCCCAGGCGGCGGTCGAGGCTTACTCGGCCGCCGACGTGATCTCGGTTTTAACGGAAGAGACCTATTTTAAAGGGAGCTTGGCTTTTTTGACGGATTTGGCCAAAAGCCATAAGCCTTTATTGCGCAAAGATTTTATTTTTGACCCCTTACAGATAGCGGCTACGGCTTTAACCCCAGCCGCGGCGGTTTTGTTGATAGTTCGCCTCACTCCAGAGCCGAAGCTATTAGCCGAATTGATTAAGAATTCTTTGGCCTTAAAAATCGAGCCTGTGGTCGAGGTCTATGACTCAAGAGATCTGGAATTGGCTCGCGAGGGGGGAGCCAGGGTCATTTTGGTCAACTCGCGGGACTTGGAAACATTAAAGGTGGATCTGGCCGGGCCCGTAAATTTGATTAAAAAGTCGCCCCCGCGACCAGAGGAGTTTTGGATCGCGGCTAGTGGCCTCAAAACGACCGCGGATCTGGCTCGGGTCAAAGAGGCCGGATTTGGGGCGGCCCTCCTAGGCTCCAGCTTAATGGCCAGCGCTAACCCCAAAAAAACCTTAAACTCTCTTTTAGAGGAGCTGGGTCGTCTCAATTAAGAGACCTTATATCTTAATCTAGACTCAATAACGTTAAAATATCGTGGGCGAGTTTTTTGCCTTTGACCGGCGACCCAGAAAAGTCATTTTTAGGTTATAATGGAAAAGGCTAAAAAATGGGCAAGTTTAAATTGAAGTTTCGTTAAGGGTTTGACCCTTAAAGGTTCTGGGGGCCCATAAACGGCTATATAAATCTTTATTGGTTATTAGCCATTTGGCTAGTGGGCTAAGATACTCCTAAAAAATTCCTTAGTTTATTTATCAAAATACTTTTTTACTTTTTAGACTGTGGCCAATTGACTTTTTTTGGTATATAATGATTCCGCTTAATTCGCTGACCCAGGTTCCCCAGCCCTTAATTAAGGTTTGTGGCCTAACCAGCCCCCAGGACTCGATATCTTGCGCTCAATTGGGAGTAGATTGGCTGGGGTTCATTTTTCATCCACCTAGCCCTAGATATGTATCGCCCTCGAAGGTAAGAGCCTTTGAGACCCTAGGGTCTCGGCGGGTGGGGGTTTTTGTTGGCCAGGGCGCCGAAGAGATTTTAGCCATTATGGCCGAGGCTCGGTTAGATTTGGCCCAGTTGCATGGGGAGCAGAGCCTGTTAGTGGCCCGGGCCATTGGCGCCCAGCGAGCGATCCGGGTCTTTTGGCCCGAAAGGTATGGGGGCCGATCTGACGATTGGGCCCGGGATTTGGAGCTCTGGTCGAAAGAAGTGGCTTATTTTCTCTTTGACGCGGGTTTAAGTGGCGGCGGCCATGGTCGCCAATTAGATCTTCAGAGGAGTTCCCCAGCGGGAGAGACTTGGTTCTCGCCGCGGCCTTATTTTTTGGCTGGGGGCCTCAAACCGGGGGATTGGCCCAAGTTGTGGCCGAATGACGATCCGCGGTTGGTGGGGTTAGATTTTAATTCTGGGGTGGAGATTAGCCCAGGCGTCAAGGATCTTTTAGCCATTAAAGCCTTAGTGGCGGCTAGAGAGATCGGGGTTTAACGATTTGTTTTCTCTTTTTTTGAGCCTTATAAAAGGGGAGCGTTCATGAAAGCTTATTATGGCGAGTTTGGCGGGCAATATGTGCCAGAGACCCTCATGCCCCCGCTGATGGAACTGGAAGAGGCCATGGATGTTCATTTAGCCGACCAGACCTTCCAGTCCGAGCTGAGCGATCTTTTGAACAATTACGCTGGTCGGCCCACGCCCTTGACTTTGTGCCCTACCTTATCTAAAGAGCTGGGGTTTACTGTCCGCCTCAAGCGCGAGGATCTTCTCCATACCGGATCCCACAAAATCAATAACGCCTTAGGCCAAGCCCTTTTAGCCCAAAAAATGGGCAAAACCGAGCTAGTGGCCGAGACTGGGGCTGGTCAGCATGGCGTGGCCGTGGCTACGGTGGCGGCTCGTTTGGGTCTGTCGGCCACTATCTTTATGGGTAGCGTGGATGTCGAGCGCCAAAGAATGAACGTGGAGCGGATGCGCCTTTTGGGAGCCAAAGTGGAGTCAGTCAGCCATGGCACCCAAACCCTAAAGGACGCCATCAATGAGGCTTTGCGCTACTGGATCGTCAACCAAAAAACCGTCCATTATTGTTTTGGCACCGCGGCTGGGCCTCATCCTTTTCCCTCTTTGGTGCGGGGCTTTCAATCCATCATTAGTTTAGAGGCTAGAGACGCTTACCAGAAAATCATTGGCCGTTCCCCGGATATGGTGGTGGCGGCGGTTGGGGGCGGCTCAAACTCCATTGGGGCTTTCGCGCATTTTATTCCCCTCGTGGTGGATCTCGTGGGCGTGGAGGCGGCTGGAACTGGGGAGGAGGGTTGCTATAACTCGGCGCCCATAAATTTGGGGCGGCCTGGTATCCTCCATGGCCAAAGATCAATGCTTTTGCAGACCGCTAGTGGCCAGGTCTTGCCTTCCCATTCCATTTCAGCGGGCCTGGATTACCCTTCAGTCGGCCCAGAGCATTCTTACCTCCATTCCATTGGCCGGGTGCGTTATGGCCTGGCCAATGATCGCGAGGCTCTGGAGGGTTTTTCGCTTTTGGCTCGGACTGAGGGGATTTTGCCAGCTTTGGAGCCTAGCCACGCCCTAGGCTGGCTTATAACCAATCAGGCTAAAATTCCTCCCCGCTCGGAAGTTATGGTCTGTCTTTCTGGGCGAGGCGACAAAGATCTCGACATTGTCCTCAGTCATCTCGACGCGATTAAAAATTGACAATATGGCTTTAAGGCCAAGGAATAGCCTATGAGCGCGCAATCGAAATTGACCGCGGCCATTTTGGCCGCGACTCAGAAAAAAAGGCCAGCCCGCGTTCCCTTCTTAACAGCCGGTTGCCCCAATGTCAACCGTTTTTGGGAATGCTTAGTTGAGCTGGAGGAGAATGGGGCCGATATCATTGAGATAGGCGTTCCTTTTTCCGATCCCGTGGCTGATGGGCCATTAATCGCCGCGGCTAGCCAGAAGGCTATCGAGGATGGCGTGGATTTGGCTTGGATCCTGGAAGGCTTAAAAAAGATTAAGCTGAAGGTTCCCGTGGTTCTTATGAGTTACGCTAATCCCTTGGCGCAGTACGCCTGGGATCGCTCTGAGGGGGCCAATCTTTCTCAGCGGAGCCTAGCCAGTTTAAAGGTCTTGGCCCATGACTTTCGCCCTTATGTCAGTGGCGTCATCTGCCCTGACGTCCCCTTGGAAGAGTCAGGCCCCTTTCATTTGGCGTTTGACGGAACCGGGATTGATCTAATCGTTTTGGTGGGCCCGAACACTTCTTCCGAGCGCATGGCTAAATACGCTCGCTTAGCTAAGGGTTATGTTTATGTGGTCTCGGTCTTGGGCACCACGGGGGTCAGGCGCGATTTGAGCTTGGAAGCTCGAGCCTCCTTGGCTAGGGCTCGGGCGGCTTTTGATTTGCCGTTGGCTTTGGGTTTTGGCCTTAGCGAGCCGAAGCAACTGGCGGCTTTAAATAAGTCCCCTGACGCGGTCATCTTTGGGAGCGCCCTAATGAGTCACATAATTAATGGCGGCTCGGTCAAAGATTTTATGGCTCCGTGGCTAGAGGCTTTTCCTTTTGAATTGCGCTAAATAAAGCCAAAATCGCGCTGGAAGCCAAAAATTCCTAGCGCGATTTTTTTATGGCTAGAGTTTTTGGCCCTCGCCTTAAGACTTGATTTACGGGAGGATTTATAAGGGAAAAAATTCTCCGTTATCGTCAATGCCCATGGGGTATTTACAGGAATCAACCCATTCAGGCCTAGTCAGCTCCGGAATAACTGGTTGTTTGGTTAATTCAGTCAGCCACGACACGACGCTTTTCACCATGTCCTCGTCGACCGGGGACTCAAAATCCTTAAAAACTCGCCAGTAGTTATCCCCTAAAAGGTGCAACAAGATGATCCAGCTAGAATTTTGAAAATCATGGCGACCAATGACTTTAAAAACCGAGCCCTTTTCAGCTATGCACAGGCCATAATTTTCCGGGTCAGGATTCTTTTTGATCAAATGGTTGGAGAAAATGGCGAACCGGTGGTTAGCCGCTTGGCCGCCGACCCGATAAGTGGCGTAGGTCAGGCCTTTTTCCCGAAAGATTAACCCAGGTTGATATTTGGCCGAAATTTCTGGAGCGATTTCCGTGTCCCGGACAAAAACGCCTAGGTTATTGTAAGTTAGCTCCACTATAGACTCAATCTGGTCGACCGAAAAATTGGCCTCCGAAGACTCAGCGTTGGGGCCTGACTCGGCCTCTTCGCTGGAGTGATGATGGGCCTCACGCTCTCCGTGGGGGTGGCCACAACAAGAGTCAGGCTCGGTAGAGTCATCAGGCTCCTGGCCACAACAATTTTCACGCTCGGTCGAAACTTCAGCCTCGGACACAATAAACCTCTTAAAAAACGCGATGGCCTAAATAAGGCCATGATTTGGGCGGGGGAGCCGAAAAATTTTCAGCCAATAAATTTTTAAGCGCGTGGGTTAAAATTATTTCTCCCGCCTAATTAGACGCGCTCTTGTCAGCTAAAACAGCCCCCAGTCAAGGGAAATAAACGGGATAGTTTTTAGAGATTATCATAATCGGGGTTTTTGGGCAAGATAGCTCGAAAAGGCGAGAAATAAGGAAATATTCGGTTTTTGATTTTCTTGGCGGTCATCTAGTCAAAATCCAGTTTAAATTAAAATTTTATTGTAACAAAATAACTAATGATTATAATTTGACCAAAAAGGGGCGCCTTAATTAGGCGATTTTTTGGCTCGCCTAAGAAACCGACCAGGTCGGCGTTTCATTGACCTGACCTCATAGACTCAAGCGGTTGGCGCCAAGCCCTGGCCAGAGATCTTCATTCTTCGCGCGAGGGCTTTAAGGGCCGACTTTAACCAGGTTCTTCAAAGAGACTCTTATCTTAGTCTTTTGATTGTCATGGGTCTTGCCACATAGAAATATGGGCCCAGCCATAAGGAGTCATGGTTGGGGTTAGTCGTAGCGTTCTAGTTAAGTATTCTTTTGCGGAGAATATAAATCTAATCTATCAATATAAAATCCAAAAACAATAGCCTTTCAATATACTTTATGGCTCGTCAACTGGCGTATTGGTATGTTTTAGCTTTAATATTGTGATTAAAATTCCGCGCGCGTCTAATGACGTTGTCGCGTCAGAAATTTCAGATATTTTTATGTGGGCCTGGTTGGTAGACTATAAAGTTTAAGCTTATTGACATAATAATTATATTATAATTTACAATGATTTAAAGAACTTAAGTTTTAAATTCTAATTTTATAATGTATTATAAAGTTATATTGCTAATTAGTTGTAATTTTTAGAAAAACGAGCGCTCAAATTTTCTTTCGCCCATCCTTAAAGCGGGTCGCCAGGTTGCCTTCTTAAGATTACCGCCCCTTTCGCTCATGGCTCGCTGGCTTACAAAAAAATTGTTGAGCCGCCTCTAATGTGGTATAATTATAAAAAGTGGCCAATTAAGCGACCTTAATTATTTACATCAACTTTTTGGCGCCCCCCAATTGGCTCAGCTTGGCGAAACTTCAAAAATGGCTTCTTGAGCGAAAGGAATAGGATAATGGCCTTGAAAGAATTACCTCTTGGCAACCAGTCTTTCGCTGTTATCCGGTATAAAGATTTATTTTATGTCGACAAGACTGAATACATTTATAATCTGCTTAAAAGTCCAGAAAATAACTATTTTCTGTCCAGACCACGCCGTTTCGGTAAAACTCTTCTTTTAAACACCATCAAAGAACTTTTTAAGGGCAATCGGAAACCCTTCGAGGGTCTTTGGATTGACTCCTCTGATTACGCATTTCCTAAGCATCCGGTCTTATATTTAAGCTTGTCTATGCAAGCGCCTACCCCAGAAATTCTCTGGAATAGTATCCTATTTAAGCTTAGAAAAATAGCCAAGCGTGAAAAACTAGCGATTGAGGGTGATACGCCTGACCTCTATTTTGGCTCTCTTATAGAAGCTCTATATGAAAAGGCTAAAGCCGAGGGCGAGGCTGAGGCCGAGAAAAAGGCTAAGGACAAGGCCAAAGCTAAGGATGAGACTTTATCCGAGCCAAAGCCTGAGCCTTATTGCGATGAGTACAAGGTCGCGATCCTCATTGACGAATACGACGCCCCGGTAACCAGGAATATGAAAAATAACGCCGTGGCCAAGGCCAACGCCGATATTTTACACGATTTTTTCGCCACGCTAAAAGAGGATGACGTGGCTTCCTGCATCCGCTTCACTTTCGTGACTGGTATTACCAGATACGCCCTGACCTCCATGGACTCGGGCCCCAACCACTTGAATGAC
>JAISWW010000174.1 GCA_031270705.1 Deltaproteobacteria bacterium | reverse complement strand
GGCTTCGCCGTAAGAAGCGGCCTAAAAATACTTTGGCTCGAGTTGGAATATGATAAGCCAATATTAGGCTTTTTCACCCTATACAAGAGCTAGTCATGCGGTAATAAATGATAATTTTTCAGGCTCTACACCGAGTCCGGGGGCGCTTTTTCCTCAGTTCCAATTTTTAGAACAGCAACAGCTCGGAATGTTTCACGGTAAATTTTCTCAAACCTTTTCGACTTTAAAAGGCGTTGTTTAGAAATTTTCGCTCTTTGGCCTCAACCCCAAGACTCGCGGATAAAAAACAAATTCCCTCAAAAACCATCATTTAGGCTCAAGAATAATTTTTTATCGTTAAGCCACTATATATTGTTGTTATATACAATTTACATCATAGAACTAGATTATAGCCGCAAAAAAGCGCCACCAAACCCCCATAAAACCGTAAAATCTTCAAATGGCCATGGCCATTATAATACTTTTAATAACCCTTGGATTTATGCCGGTTTTAGGGTTCATATCTCGTTTTGGCCCTTCTCAGAGCCCAGAAGGAAAACAGGTACCGCTCAGGGTAAAACCCCAATTAAACCGTAAAATCTTCAAATGGCTAGGGCCATTTTAGGAGATTTTTCAAAAACCCTTGGATTTAGGCCGGTTTTAGGGGTTCATATCTCGTTCTGGTTCTTCTCAGAGCCCAGTTTGCCGCTTTTATAAGTGGCCCAAATCTTAAAGCCATTTTGCGCTGGAACTTAAACCACCCTAGTCCAGCGTTCCAAGGAAAACAGGCGCCGCTCAGAGTAAAATCCCATATGTTGTGGTTATTTAAAATTTACATCATAGAACTAGTCAAAATCACAAAAAAGCGCCACCAAACCCCCATTAAACCGTAAAATCTTCAAATGGCCAGGGCCATTTTAGGAGATTTTAAAAAAACCCTTGGATTTTGGCCGGTTTTAGGTTCATATCTCGTTTTGGTTGTTCTCAAAGGCCAGTTTGCCGCTTTTATAAGTGCCCAAAAATCTCTACGCTTTTTTTCGCGCTGGAACTTAAACCACCCTAGCCAAGCGTTCCAAGGAAAACAGGTACCGCTCAGGGTAAAACCCTAAATATTGTGGTCTTCAAAAATTCACATCATAGAACTAGATTATTGCCGCATAAAAGCGCCACCAAACCCCAATTAAACCGTAAAATCTTCAAATGGGCAGGGCCATTTTAGGAGAATTTTCAAAAACCCTTAGATTTACGCCGGTTATAGAGGTTCATATCTCGTTTTTTTTCTTCTCAGAGCCCAGTTTGCCGCCTCTTATAAAAGTGGAACAAAAATCTTTAAGTCTCTTTTCGCGCTGAGACTTAAGCCACCCCTGTCCAGCGTTCCAAGGAAAACAGGTACCGCGCAGGGTAAAACCCTAAATATTGTGGTCTTCAAAAATTCACATCATAGAACTAGATTATTGCCGCATAAAAGCGCCACCAAACCCCAATTAAACCGTAAAATCTTCAAATGGCCAGGGCCATTTTAGGAAATTCTTCAAAAACCCTTGGATTTACGCCGGTTATAGGGGTTCATATCTCGTTTTAGCCCTTCTCAGAGCCCAGTTTGCCACCTCTTAATAATAGTGGCCCAAAAATCTCTAAGTCTTAAGCTTTTTTCGCGCTGGAACTTAAACCACCCTAGCCAAGCGTTCCAAGGAAAACAGGTACCGCTCAGGGTATAACCCTAAATATTGTGGTCTTCTAAAATTTACATCATAGAACTAGATTTTAGCCGCCAATAAGCGCCACCAAACCTCCATTAAACCGTAAAATCTTCAAATGGCCAGAACCATTTTAGACTTTTAAAAAACCTTGGATTTACGCCAGTTTTAGGGGTTCATCTCTTGTTTTGGTTCTTCTCAGAGCCCAGTTTGCCGGCTCCTGATAAAAGTGACCCGAAAATCTCTAAGTCTTAAGCCTTATTTCACGCTGGAACTTAAGCCACCCTAGTCCAGTATTCCAAGGAAAACAGGTACCGCTCAGAGTAAAGCCCATATATTGTGGTCTTATAAAATTTACATCATAGAACTAGATCTAAACCACAAAAAAGCGCCACCAACCACCAATTAAACCGTAAAATCTTCAAATGGCCGAGGCCATTTTTGGACATTTTCCAAAAAACCTAGGTGTTGCGCCGATTTTTGGGCTTCATATCTCGTTTTTGCCCCCCTTATACGGCCAAATTACCGCCTCATAATTTAAGCGAGCTAAAAATTCTAAGCTTTTTCGCCTAATACTTAACTAAAGCCGCCTAGCCACTCGTTCTTGTTAAAAACGGAACGGCTCAATTGAAAAACAGGCGCCGCTCACTAGAAAAACTGGAACCGCTCAGATAAAACCCTATATATTGTGGTATTTTAAAATTAATATCATAGAACTAGTCATAATCACAAAAAAGCGCCACCAAACACCGTAAAATTGTAAAATCTTCAAATGGCCAGGGCCATTTTTGGACATTTTCCAAAAACCCTGGCTTTTGCACCAATTTTGGTGCTTCATATCACGTTTTGGCCACCCTAAGCGACCAAATTACCGCCCCATAATTTAAGCGAACTAAAAAAATCTAAGCTTTTCTTCGCTTTCAACTTAAACTATTGGCCCACTAGCCACTCATTCCAAGAAAAACAGGAGCCGCGCAAATGGAAAGGCTAGTTACAAAACGCGCCCAGCCCCTCAATTGGAAAAACTGGCGCCGCTCAGGAAAACTTATCTTGGAAATTATATAAAAAATTCCCTGGTAAAAATATTTTACCCGCTTTCCAGTTAGCCAAAAATTCCACATACCCATTTTTTGGGAGCTTGGAGAGGCCTTGGATTGGCTCCGAACAAGGACTTAGGACTTTGAGCGTTTCAGGCATTCATTGACGGAGTTACCAGCCTAGAACGATGGATATTAACTTGGATGGGGAATTTTATAATAACGTGGGGAAAATTGACTACTTCCCATATATTGTGGTCTTCTATAATTCACATCATAGAACTAGTTAAAATCACAAAAAAGCGCCACCAAACCCCGTAAAATTGTAAATATTCAAATGGCCAATGCCATTTTTAGACATTTTCCAAATACTCTAAGTTTTGCTTCAATTTTGGGGCTTCTTATCATGTTTTGGCCTTCCTAATCGACCAAATTCCTGTCTCTTAATTTAAGCGAGCTAAAAAATTCTAAGCTTTTCTTCGCCTTCAACTTAAACTATTGGCCAGCTGGCCACTCATTCCAAGAAAAACAGTAGCCGCGCAAATGGAAAGGCTAGTTACAAAACGCGCCCAGCCCCTCAATTGGAAAAACTGGCGCCGCTCAGGAATATCTAAAAATTGGAAATTATAAACAAATTCCCTGGTAAAAATATTTCAATCGCTTTTCAGTTAGCCAAAAATTCCACATAACCATTTTTTTGAAATTGGAGGCGTCGTGGATAGACTCCGAAGAAGGCCCTTATTGACGGATGCGCCAGCCTAGAACGATGGATGTGAACTTGGGTGGGGAATTTTATGATAACGTGGGGTAAAATTGACTAATTCCCATATATTGTGGTCATCTAAAATTTGCATCATAGGACTAGTCAAAAGCACAAAAAAGCGCCACTCAAACCCCTTTAAATTGTAAAATCTTCAAATGGCCAAGGTCATTTTTGGACATTTTCCAAAAACCCTAGGTTTTGCGCCGATTTTAGGGGTTCATGTCTCGCTTTGGCCACCCTAAGTGACCAAAATTGCTAAATTTGAAAGTGAGCTATGGGATTATGAAGTAAAAAATACCGTTTTAAACTAGTACAAAAATATAAACAAATTTTAACTTTTTTATTATTTTTTTAAAATCAATCTTTTTCAATATTTAATGAATTAATCATAAGCTCCATTAAATTTTTTATTGTTTTAGAGCATGCTTGTTCGATTTTAGCCATAGGCTCGTCGCTCAACATCGCGTCATCTAATTCACGATGATGCAAATCAATCAATTTACTAATTTCCTTATTTAAAAAATCTTTCATTTCCATTTTATTTACCATATCAATGACTAAAGAAATAAAAACAAAAACATTAGAGATAAATAAAGACCAAATTTAATATTTTATTGTCTTGTGTGATTACAGATCCATTTTAGGGGCAATCTCCTTTCTCTTGAACTATTTTAAAATTTATCATTACCCACGGAAAAAAACAAGTCAGGTTAGATCTTGTTCAAATATCAAAAAATCAAACATTGGACTAGGATCTTGTAAGATTTAAATTTTCAGGTAAAGTCGGCTGAGTTTTACTCGAGCCACATCGCTAACCAAGCGTCATGGTTGTCTGGGTCTAGAGCCTTCCGGTCGTTTTCCCTTGCCTTAACTTCTTTTCTCATTGTCTCAATGTCGGCAATATGCCTGTCCAAGCCTTAGACTAACAAAAAAGCTCAACTCTATCTAACCCATTTTTAACCAGCCACCGTGTTTAGGAGTGAAGCGCGTTTCAAGCCTAGAGCCAGTCTTAAGGCCTCATGTGGAGGCAACGCTTTCATAAAATGAAGCTATTCCCTGGGCGCTCGTGGGGTTTTTAAGGTGTGTTCAAGTTGTCCATGACTAAGACGACTTTATTGGCGTTTGGATAATGGTCATCAAGCAAACCTCTTAAATATCGCCCAATCAACTCGGGGTTTCCTCTCTGTCACCGAAACCAACCAATTGCCAACTATTGGTCCTAGCGCCCTAAAAATATCCGCCAGGCGAGGTCTAATATACTCATCGCCAACCCTAAACTTTCGACCAAAAAACGACCGCCAAAGTGGAGGAGAAGCTCGTCGCGAATACGGCTCATGCAGACAATATTATGGAGCTTGACGCTATAATCAATTTGCTCATGTGGTTTGCCATCCCGATCGTAGCTATTTTTATTGAGATTCTATACCTGCCCATTTTTCTTTATCCAATAGGATAGACACTTTATCCATCAAAATTGACACCAAGTAATTGTAGACCAACTACAAGTGGTGATATGGCAACTACAAATATCCGCCGGGCAACCACCCGTCGATGAACAGCGAAAGTCTCCCGTTCCAGCGGAAACCAAAGGCGGAACGATTTTAGACCAGAATTCTCGATGAAAAAAATATTCTGCCGAAATCTTAAATCTGTTTTTCCGAGGCTAATATTGCAAAGCAATATGTATTACAACTCGGTATTATATTATTTGAAATGAATAAGGCGTTAATTTATACTATTTTACAATTAATTAACAATTAGAAATTGATAGAAAATGCTATTTGGCTATAATAATTCAATATGTCAAAATTTTAGTTTACGCCCTAATTTCCCTTCTAATGTGGCTTATATTCACGCGTCCAAAAGGGCTTGACGCGTTAGTCTTGAATTTGGTAAAATGATCTTTACATAATGATGGAGCTTTTATGTCGACGCGAATCAATGAAACTTTAGATAGTCCTATTTTGGAGCCGCTTAGTTCCGCCATTCTCGCTACTGTAAGCGACGCGGAGCTTCTGGAGAGACTTCGCGGACTCGGATTTCGTCCAGTCTCGCCTCAGACGGTCGACCAAAAAACGACCGCCAAGGTGGAGGAGAAGCCCGCCACGAATACGGCCAAGGCAGAAAATAATAAGGATCTTTGTTCTAAAATTGATAATATATGCGATAGAATTGACACTCTTATGTTTCAACTAGATATCTGCATGCTGTTTATCAGCCTACTTGCAGTTATTTATATACTGTTTATTGTCGCAGATTTGCTGGTTTAAAACCACCAGCTTTAGCTGGTAGCTTCAGCATTTCTTCTAAACAATGTCGGTGTGCCTACTAAAATGAATTTTGCTGGAAAATTTTCTTTGCTTTTTTGTCTCAATAGAGCCTAAAATGATACTAAATAGCCTTTTTCAGAAGTTAAAAGGAGGCACCTCACACAAACTAATGATGACATTTCCTGGCTTCCAAAATCAATATTGAGGTCGTCATATGTGGCTGAGAAGTTATTTTTGCTACAGTAGTCGTCATATAACAGATGAAATTATAAAAAATACATTGAAAATCAACATAACGAAGATGTTGAGTTTAAGATAACTTTACTTTCCGTAGCTTTAGCCGCGCTCTCTATTACAGACCACCGGATTTAGCCGTTAGCCGGTGCAAATTGATGTTGTTCTTCTAAGCGGCTTGAGCCGCTCAAAGGCGACTTTATTCGCAAAAGTAAGCCTCCGGCTTTACCGGTGAGTATTCACTATTCTTTGTCCAGGAGAATAGACACTTTATCCACCAGGTTGAACGCCAGGATAGACGCTTTGTCCGCCAACCTAAAAGAGTTGATAAAAACGTTGTCGGAAATGCGGGTGAATATCGCTAAACCTCAAGTAATAGTAGACCAACTACAAATATCAGCCGGGCAACCACCCGTCGAAGATCAACGAAAGTCACCCGATCCATCGGAAACCAAAGGCGGAACGATTTTAGACAAGAATTCTTGATGAAAAAAGATAACCTGACGAAATCTTAAATCTGTTTTTCCGAGGCTAATATTGTAAAGCAATTAGTATTAAAACTTGGTATTAAATGTTTTTTAGCTATAATAATTCAATAAGTCAACATTTTAGTTTACGCCCTCATTTCCCTTCTAAAGGGCCTTAAACGCACGCGTCCAAAAGTTCTTGACGCGTAGTCTTGAATTTGATAAAATAATCTTTACATAATGATGGAGTTTTTATGTCGATCCGAAACAATGAAACTTTAGATAGTCCTATTTTGGAACCGCTTAATTCCGGCGTTCTCGCTACTGTAAGCGACGCGGAGCTTCTGGAGAGACTTCTCGGACTCGGATTTCATCCAGTCTCGCCTCAGACGGTCGACCGAAAAACGGCCGCCAAGGTGGAGGAGAAGCCCGTCGCGAATACGGTTCAGGCAGACAATAATAAGGTTCTTGACGCTAAAATTGAGGTTCTTGAATCTAAGATCAATTTCTTCATGGTGTTTCTCAGCTTTGTTGCGCTTATTTTTATTGTGATTGCTATACCTGCCCATTATTCTTTATCCAACAAGATAGACGCTTTGATAAAAAAGGTGTCGGATATGCGGGTGGATATCGCCAAACTGCAAATGATTGTATGGCAAAACCCCGTTTCGGAACAGCGAAAGCCTTCCGCTCCCGCGGAAACCAAATGACCTTCTAAAGTGGCTTATATTCACGCGTCCAAAAGGGTTTGACACGCAGTCTTGAATTTGGTTAAATCATTTCTATAAAGAAGGTGTTTTCATGTCGATGGGAACCAATGAAACTTTAGATAGTCCTATTTCAGAGCCGATTAGTTCCGGCGTTCTCGCTACTGTAAGCGACGCGGAGCTTCTGGAGAGACTACACGGACTCGGAGTGCATCCTGTCCCTCCTCAGACGGTCGACCAAAAAACGACCGCCAAGGTGGAGGGAATGCCCGTCGCGAATACGGTTCAGGTAGACAACAATAAGGAGCTTTACGCTAAACTTGATACTCTTTGCGCTAAATTTGATGCTAAATTTGATGCTCTTGATGCTAAATTTAATGTTATTAACACCAAAGTTGAGGTCATTGACACTAAAGTTATGAGTGTCGACTCTAGAATCAAGTTATTCATGTGGATTATCGGCTTAGTTGCGCTTATTCTTATGGGGATTGCTGTACCTACCCATTTTTCTTTATCCAACAAGGTAGAAACCAACGAAAAGGCCTCCTTCGCTAGGATGGACGCTTTGTCCGCCAGGATGGACGCCAAGATAGACACTTTGTCCGCCAGGATGGACACCAAGATAGACGCTTTGATAAAAACGGTGTCGGATGTACGGGTGGATATCGGCAAACTGCAAGTATTTTTAGGGCAAACCCCCGTCGCGGAACAGCAAAAGTCTCCCGCTCCTGCGGAAACCAAATAGTCTCCCGCTCCAGCTGATACCAAAGACGAGACGATTCCAGACCAGAATTCTCGATGAAAAAGATAACCTGACGAAATCTCTGAAACCTGGTTTTTCCTGGGAGATACTATAAAGTCATTAGTATTATAACGTGGTATTATATTGTTATAAAACGTCATAAATACTAAGAAGTCTCAAAATATTTCAACAATTGTCCATCTTAGCATTATTAGCCAAGGTGGACATTTTTTTAGTCGCGTCGCCAAAAGACCATAATTTTAGGGCCTTAAAGCCAGTAAAAATTCCTTTTAAACCCAGATAACCGAAATCTGAGTCAGGCCCGCGAAATTCTTAGAGCAATCTTAAACATGGCGAGCGTGGAGCTGAGGAGACGAGATTTTTGGCCAAAGATCCGTAAGTTCCCACGCGGGCGGGACGATTGGGGCCAAAAAGCGTCAAGTCGACCGCCCCACCACAGCTGTGGCCACATGACTAGGGCCAGCGTCGGAGCCCACGACCAGCTTTGGCCAAACTGACCAAAGCCATTAAGCCACGCGAATCCGTCTGGCCGGCTAAATCCACCCAGAACAAATCTGGAGCCAGATCTTTAATTTTTTGGGTCAAGTCGGCTGAGTTTTAATCGAGCCGCCTTGGTAGCCAAACGTCATCTTTTGTCTGGGCCAAGAGCTTTCCGGTCGGTTTCCCCCGCCTTAACTTCTTTCTCTATTATCTCAATGTCGGCGATACGTCTGTCCAAGCCTTTGAGCGACAAGAACGCTCAACTCTATCTCGGCCATGTTTAGCCAGCCGCCGTGTTTAGGAGTCAAACGCATTTCAAGCCTAGAAGCCAGCCTCAAGGCCTCTTCTGGAGGAAACGCTTTCATAAAATGAAGCTATTCCATGGGCGCTCGGGAGGTTTTTATGGGGAGCTCAATTTGTCCATGACTAAGACGACCTTATTGGCGTTTGGATAATGGTCGTCAAGCAAATCTCTTATATATATCGCCCAATCAACGCGGCTTCGCCTCTCTGGCGCCAAAACCAACCGTTGGCCATTGCTTCCAGCTCCCTAAAAAATATCCGCCACGCGAGGCCTAATATACTCATCGTCAATCCTAAGGGGTTTTCCTGGAGCTTAAGGAAGAGGAGGTTTTTTTAGAAAACTAGTTGTTTATTATAGTTATCCAGACAAATAATTGGCTCACTCGGATTTTATGGTCGCTGATAAACCTCAAAAACATCTTCCATAGCGGCTACGAACTCGGCGTTATGTTCGGGGGGAATTTTGATTATTTTTTAAGGCGAGAACTAATCGCGTTTTTTTTTAGAATCCTGTGGATACTCATATGAGATATTCCATCTGGCGCTAACCCTAATTCCATAACTTTATCAGCCAAAAGGCGAACAGTCCATCTTGCCCTTCCATCTGGTGGAGGCGAAGAAGCCAAGGCGACCAGTCTCGCCTCAAAAGCTCCGTCAAATTTGATTGTTTTGGGATTGAATGTCTTTTGTTTCCTTTCCAGGGCGTAGGCGATCCCTCCCTCAACAAACCGTTTTTTGAGAGACTCAATGGTTCTTTCCGAAATGTTAAGTTCGCGGCTAATGTCCGCGTTGGTCTTCTGGCCTCGACCCTCTGGACTCATATCACAAAACAACAGAACGAGGGCCAAAAGTATGACCCTAGCGGAATTTTTCCCTTTTTTCGCCAGAGAATCCAGTTCGTCGCGTTCGTCTGTGGTCAGAAAAATTCTATATTTAGTAGCCAAGCCAACCGCCTCCGCGCTGGCCAGAAAGTAGGCCACCGAAAGAATAATGTTACAAGGTCGTAGCCAAAATCACAAAAAAGCGCCCCGAAAACCCGTTAAACTGTCAAATCTTCAAATGGCCAGGCGGCGTTTTTGGGCATTTTCCCAAAACCCTTGGTTTCGCGCCGATTTTGGGGCTTCATGTCCCCTCTTTGGCTAAACTAGGCGACCAAGTTGCCGCCATTTAAGCGAGCTAAAAAATCTAAGCTCTTCTTCGCCCAATAATCTACTTTTGAGCGTCCGCCCTAATTTTACTTAAGCGGCGGATTCTGGCTTGTTGACGTTATTCTAAGGCGAGCTCTAAAAAATATCTAAAAATTATAGGCGAGCGAATAGCCCCTAGGGATCTCTTATGGCCAAAAATTAGACCAAACTGGCCTACTTTTCTTTGGCCTTTGGCTTTAGCTCTCGGGGCTGAGAATTGGGGTTAGTGGGGGGCGGGTTCTAGCCTTAAAAATTTTCTCTATAGTTTTTTGTCAATAATCAAAAATTAGGCTTTCAAATATTGTTTATAACCAGCGGAAAAAAGGCCATTTTTTGGAAACTTTTGGGGATCCTTTGAAAAGGCTAGGGCTCACGGCCATTTTCCCCCCCTTTTATCCCAAAAGTTGGCATAGATAAGCTAATTTTAGGGACGGGTAATTTCCAGTTTTTAAAGAAAAATCTGGGGTTTTGAACATTTTTTGAACAATCTTTGAGCGCTGGGCCGGAACTCCTGTTCAAAACTAGGCCCAATTGACGCGCGAGACCTCTTTTGGCCCAAGAGCTTGGCCAAGAAAATAGCTCTAAAACTCCACCAAACCACTAACCCAGCGATCATCGCGTTGGCTATCCACCAGTTTCAAGGCTTTATGGCTTTGGGTTAGAAGATCTAAAAAAGTATCCCCTTCGCTGGCCAATAACCCGGAAAAGATTAGATGGCTCCGCTTATCAAAGGCCCTCAAATCTAATAGATCTTTAAGGACAAAGAGTGGCATGTTGGCCAAGACCAGTTCCCCAGGAGCCTTCGCGTAATCTTGCGCTAACCCCCTTTCAAACTTTACCTGGGAGTTTAAGGCGTTTAATTCCGCGTTTCTTTGAGCGGAGCGAACAGCCAAATGACTATGATCGACCCCTAAAACGCTATTGGCGCCCAGTCTCGCCGCGGCCAAAGCCAAAATCCCCGTGCCCGAGCCCAGATCTAAAGCCGTTAAGGGAGATTTGACGCCCAATGCCCCTGGCCTATAAAGACGAGCCAAAAAACCCAAACAGGCTTTGGTCGTTGGGTGACCGCCAAAGCCAAAAGCCAAACCCGGATCTATATATATAGGAGGACAATCTGAGCTTAAGTCCGGCTGGTTGTTTAGGCCTAAACTTAGGTTAGGGGTCTGGCTAGCCTCAAACCACGGCCAAATCTTGATGGGGCCAACGGACATGGGCTCCATGGTGGCCCCATCTTGCCACTGATCATAGCGGAGGCGATGGATTTGTTTGACTTCCACAAAGGGATATTGGCTTAAAAACGGCCCCAAATCATAATCATTAACAAAAAACAAAAAGGCGAAATCAGCCTCAAAATGAAGACCCCGAAAATCTGAGCCAAACCGCTCCTCAGGCTCAGGCGGGCCGCCTAAAAAATCCAGATCCTTGGCGGCGGCGGCTCGGATCTCATAAATGGTGAGTATTGTTTCTGGTCGCAACTAAAAAACCTTAGCCAATCAGTCGCCAAACCTCAGCCAAAGCCGAGCCGCCGCCTTTTATGGGCTCAAACTTAGCCAAGAGATCGGCTGGAGCGTTATTGACCACAAAAGATCGGCCAGCCCAGGCCAAAAGATCTTCATCGTTGTAATCATTGCCCACGGCCACGGCTTGGCTAGAATCGAAACCCAAAAGCTCTACCAAGGCTTGACTAGCCGCGCCCTTGGAGACGCCAGCGGGAAAAATCTCTAGCCACTGGCTGTCATCCTCATAGGGGGAGGAGCTTTGCGTGACCGATAAACCACTAGCCAGGGCTTGAAAACGATCCCTTAGCTCCGCGAAACCCAAAGCCGGGGCCATGATCAGAAACTGAGCCAAGGGAACGCCGGGATCATGGCCCGGCCAAGGCTCGCTTGACTCCTTAAACTGAGCCAGTCGGGCCTCAAAACCCGCCGTTCTTTCGGAACGCGGGGGATCAAAATAGTAAAAAGCGTGGCTATTGGGTGGCGCCTTAAAAGCGATAAAACCCCAGCCCAAAGCCAAAGAGCCAGCTAGAGCCAACTTTTGTTCTTCTTGATTAAAGATTTTCCCAAAAATATGCTCCCCCGGGCCAGTAGGCGTCCAGCGACAAAGGCCCAAACCCGAGGAGTAAATCAGGTAATCCAGCTCCATCTTCGGGTTCCAGTCCCTTTGAAAGGAGACTAAGCTCCGGCCAGTAGCCACCACTCTAACCAAACCAGCCTGGCCCATCTCTTTGAGGGCCTGACAATCCCGCTCGGCCACCGGATCAAAGCGAGACTTAATGGTTCCGTCAAAGTCGGTGATTACCAGGCGATACCCTAATGAGGCCACGGCGAAAATCCTTTTGGAAAAAGTTTTGGCTCGCGAGCCAAGCCTTGGACAAATTACCAAAAAACGCTAAAAACTGGCAAGTCTAGGCCGCTTTAAAAAAGTCCAAAAAAAAGCCGCGTAAACGCGGCTTAAAGGTCTAGTGGCCTAAAACCCTAAAAAAGGGTTTTAACCAAAAATTATTCCTCACCCCAGTCGCGACGGCCGTAGCTCCCGCCGTCGTAGTTTCTTTCCCCGCGCGGGCTTCTGGGTTTAAACCCGCCCTCTTGGGACTTCAGAGGCATAGCCTCTTTAACTACCAACGGGCGACCTTCAAACATGGTCCCGTTCAAAACCTTGATGGCCTCACGACCATCATCCTCAGACATCTTGACAAACCCAAAGCCGCGAGGGCGACCGGTTTGCCGATCATTAATGAGGGTAACCGACTCGACCTCGCCAATCCGGGAAAAAACCGGAGCTAGCTCTGAGGCCACCGTGTTGTAGGGAAAATTCCCCACAAACAAGCTAATTGACATAGCGAACCTAAAATTGAAATGAAATGTCGGGACAGGAGGGATCAAATCAGCTAAGCGGAAGCAAAAGACCTTTTCGAAATTCTCTGAACCCAGCGACTCCAAAGAGCCGAATCAATTTTATCGATCCGTCTTTCTGGAGTCAATAACAAATGTCACAAAAAACTAAGTTTTTTGTGGGCTTCATGGACATAAAAGCAAACACGCCCATCGCCTGGCCCCAAGGCCAAGCGAATTAGACATGACTGTCAAAGGGTGACGGCCAAAATCAACCGAACGTTTTTTTTGGTCGCGGTCGGCTCCTATGAACCGAGACTATTATACAAAACTAACTTTCTTAAGTCAATAACGATCCCCGCCCAAAACTATTTGGGCTTTGAGGTCATTATTTAATCCAGCCACAAAGTCGTTAGTCAGCGACTTTGTGGCTGGCCCTCGGAACGCCTTACGTGACTCAAAAAGGGTTAATTCCGATAATTAGCCGAGCGCCGCGGAGCGTAGCCTGGCTGGTTATAATTCTGGTTGTTGTAGTCCTGGTTGTTATAATCTTGGCTGTTGTAGTCCCGGCTGTTGTAATCTGGGGTTTGATTATAATCCCGGCTGTTGTAATCCCGGTTATTATACTCTGGATTGGAGTTATAATCACGGCTATTGTAATCACGATTATTATAGTCTGGATTGGCGTTATAGTCCTGACGGTCATAAGCTTGATTATGGGCCTGATTATAGCCTTGGCCTTGATTATAGCTTTGGCCCCTCTGGTGATAATTCTGGGGCTGGTCATAACCTTGATTAGAGCCATCCCCAAACTTTTGGTTATTAGGGGCGAACCGAGGCTGAATGGGGTTGGCTAACCGAACCCGCAAAGGCCGCCCACCAAAAATGGCTTGATTTAAAGCGGCCACCGCGGCGGTCGCTCCGTCTTTAGCCATGCGAACAAAACCGAATCCCCGGGAACACCCGGTTGAGCGATCGGTTATGATTTTAACGGATTCCACTTCGCCGAAACGAGAAAAAATGGTATCGAGCTCAGACCGCTCAGTATCATACGGAAAATTAGCTACAAATAAATCGATCATACTTACACCTAATCTCATAATGTTTGTTGAAAGAATACATTCCAAAGGCCCCTAATAGGAAAAAAATTGTCGCCCGTCTTCAAGGCCGGTTTGGCTCAAATGAGCCTATGTGAATTCTACAATTATCTTTAAAGGAAGTCAATAGGTCCTGTAAAAAAAATTTTTTTTTGGGGTTTTATTGACTAAAGAAATTTTTGCCCGAAAGCTCCCTCTTATAACCCTTTTCTCGGCCAATTTTTCCCCTTCTTTTCAGTCCTGACGTTTATTATTTGCCAAAATTCAAATAACGCTCAGAACCTAAAAATAACCTTTCAAAGGACCATAATTATAAATAGCCCTAAGCTTTGGTAATTTATAGCCATATTTATCCATTGGGCTTAAAGCCAACCCAAACGATAGGCCGTCAGGATTACCTTAACGTCCTCTTGGCTAATATTGACTATCAGTAATTGCTTGAGGAATTTGAGCGCTTGTAGCGAGAGGGAATTTGTTTTTCGTTGTGGAGCCAATAATCCTGAACAAAAAGATCAGGTTGACAGCCAGACGAAGGGGCTCTTAACTCTGGCGCCTCGGTTAAGGTGATTTCCCGACGCAGAGGGCCAGCTTCCCGGACATTTAAAGGACGCCCAGAAAAAACCGACCTATGGAGAGCGGCGATGGCTTTAGGCCCAGCGGCGCGCTCGATTTTTATGAAACCGAAGCCTCGGGGGCGACCGGTGACGCGATCGTTAATAAGTTTAATGGACTCCACCCGGCCAAATTTGGCGAAAACGTCCATTAGTTCAGACGGGGGAGTTTCAAAGGGAAAATTTCCCACAAATAAGGTAATATACATATTTTCACCCAAATAACATAATGTTGGAAACAGGCAGGAATAAGTCAGCTTAATAAAAACAGAAGACTTTTTACCGATTCTCTGAACCCATGTGACTCTTTCGAGTCTTTTGAGATTATAAGCGCTGACCCCCCACCTGTCAAGGGGTTTTAACAAAAAAATCCAAAATTTTAACTTTTAATAACTGTTTAATATTTATAAAAAAAAGACAACTTACTTATATTATTTTCATCAAACAAAAAAAAAGTGATCCAAATACCTAAAATGCTACCCTTAAACAACCCGGAGATCCGGGAGGAAACCGACAGAAAAGTCGAATTTTTTAAAAAAAATAATTGGCCATAAGAAAAAACTTTTGTTAGTTGAACTCAA
>JAISWW010000151.1 GCA_031270705.1 Deltaproteobacteria bacterium | reverse complement strand
GAAAAAACTGAAATTTCTAATTCTGGCTGGACAAGAATTTTTTGTGAGGGGGTTCCCCAACTAACATATGATAGCGCATATCGCGGAAACCCTGACCAGATAAGGGGTTCCCGAGGTTCTGGCTAATGGGTTTCCCCGTGTTTAGGACGCTTCTGATCATCTAAAGTCTTTTTAGCTTGATATTGATGGTTATAGTTTTATTTTAGTTTTTTATATTTATAAAGATGGTTTAGTCTGGCCTATAATAACTAAGTTTAATTTTTTGAGCTCTCAAATCATTGGATTTTCCTCCTCTTAGCGCCTTTTGGTGGCGTACGCTGCCTGAATCAATTGAGAATAAGCGTATTAATTTGATTATAATGCATAATAAGTTGACATGATTATTACTTTCTTTCTCTCTCTCATATATAAATAGCAACCAATTTTTTACTTTTTCGCTGATTTATATATCTGATCAAACTCATTTTATCATTAATCAAGGCGCGCTTGGGGTAGAAGAATATGGCGCCAACCTAAACCATTATACATGGGCTTAGGAGCAATCGTTTGGGGCGTTTTTCCCCTTTAACGCGCTACTAAGTCAGCTCGGGGTGACCTAGATAGAGGCCAGTTCGCTCCACGTTAGGCGGTCAAGCTTGGATCTTAGATTGAGATTTGGCTAGATCAATGCCGATATGTTACTTAGATTATAAATTAATTATCCAAAATAATAAATTATGTACTTTTAAAATTTAAATTATCGATAATTAAGAGCTTAATTTTGACCAAGTCTGACGGGCCAAAAAACTTTGGGAAACGTTTTCTTCCATTTCTTGGAACAGACTGTACGGCGCGGATCAAGAGACCAGGTTGGCCCCCAGGACAGGTTTTAGGGTTAATCGGGCGGAGATATCGGTTAACCCTACCACGGATCTAGGCTGAGGCTGGCCGATTTGACTTAAGGGAAAGAGGGCGACACTGGCGCGGCCGGCGGCGAAGGGGATGAGGACATTGTCCCAGGAGGGGCGACCGAAGTTGGCTAAAACCGTGAGCGCGGAAAGTTGAAGAAGGAATAGATTAAATTAGCTAGGATATGATATGGAAAAGTTACGTGAATGTCTGATAGTCTAAATAAATAGAAAATAATTATATAGTTCTTAACGAAGGGGTGGTCAAAACTCGATTTTCCGCCGTAAGCCCTACCATCGCAGCCTACTTTTTTTGGTCAAGGTCGCTTTTTTTTTCGCGCCCCTCGATGAACAAGAGTTTTGGCCTATGGATAGAGCCATGAGCGAGTAAAGTCTTCATCCCTGGATTTACCAGGGAAAGATTTACCCGTTTTGCCCCGGTTTTTTTTAACTTTTTCACCCCTTGATTTTATTGGCGCGCCCGGCAGGATTCGAACCTGCGGCCTTCGGATTCGTAGTCCGGCGCTCTATCCAGCTGAGCTACGAGCGCCCCAAGGGGTTTGAGCTGGAATTTATACTACACTTGTCCAGGGAAAGTCAAAAAAAATATAACTATCGGAAATTATTAGAGTTTTTTTGAGAGCCAACCCGCTCGCTCAAGGATTGGCTCTATCTGGGCCAAACTTTTAGGCCAAATTGGTAGTGATTTTTAATCAATTTCCTCAAAAGTCTTTTGGGGACGGGATCTGGCTTGGGTTAGGCCCAGTTGGCTAGCCAAAAGCTCGGAGACGCTTTTGACGCCAGTTAGGCTTAAACCCTTGATTTTTAGGCCCTCAATCTCCTGGGCTGGAGCCACGGCTTTTTTAAATCCCAAACGCGCCGCTTCTTTTAGCCGCTCAGATAGGCGACCCGCGCTTCGGACTTCGCCGGCCAAACCCACTTCGCCCACCACCACCAGATCTACTGGCAGGGCTTTATCCAGCCAGCTAGAGGCTAAGGCGGTCACAATGGCCAAATCCGCGGCCGGCTCTGAGATTTTGGCTCCTCCGGCCACGTTGATAAAAATATCTCGGTCGTAGAGCTTGAGGCGAGCCTTTTTTTCTAAAACCGCGGCCAATAGACTCACCCGAGCGGGATCCACGCCCAAGGACTGGCGACGCGGCATGGCCAAAGAACTAGGGCTGACCAGAGACTGGATCTCCATTAATAAAGGCCGGCGTCCTTCCAAAATTGGGGCCACGACGGAGCCCGAGGCTCCGATGGGCCTTTCGGCGAGGAAGAGAGCGGAGGGATTTTGAACCTCGCCTAAGCCCGCTCCCGTCATTTCAAAGATTCCGGTTTCGTTGACCGAGCCAAAGCGATTTTTAAAGGAGCGTAAAATTCTTAAAGGCCGATCCCGATCCCCCTCAAAGTATAGAACCGTGTCCACCAGGTGTTCCAAAAGTTTGGGCCCAGCGATTTGGCCATCTTTGGTGATGTGACCCACGAGCCACAAAGGCCAGCCTTTGGCTTTGGCGAGGTTAGTTAGGCGAGCGGCTGACTCGCGAATCTGGTTAGGCCCACCCGCTTGGCCCCCCAATTCGCTGACCCTTAGCGTTTGGATGGAGTCCACGGCCAGAGCTTCCCAAGGCCCAGACTGAGCTTGCTCAATGATCGCCGAAACATCCGTTTCGGCTAAAACGAAAAGAGTTTCTAGGCTTAAACCTAGGCGCTCGGCTCGGAGGCGCACCTGAGCCGCGGATTCCTCGCCCGTCACGTATAAAAGTTTGCGGCCTCTTTCGGCTAAGCCCGCGGCGGCGGCCAGGAGAAGGGTGGATTTGCCGACCCCCGGCTCCCCAGATAGGAGAATCACCCCGCCTGGGGTCAGACCGCCTCCTAACACGCGATCGAGTTCGGCTAGGCCTGTGGTTAAGCGGGTAGTTTCCTCAACCGGCACCTCGGCCAAAGCCAAGATTCCTGAAGTTGATCCGGTCGCGCCCTTGGCGGTTAGAAGGGGAGCCATGGTCTCAAAGCTGTCCCAAGCCTGACAAGCTGGGCAACGACCGAGCCAACCAGTGGCTTGGTGGCCACAGTGGCGACAAACAAAACGGGGGGATTTGGCCAAGGCGCGTCCTTTTTTTGGTTAGTTGGGGGTTAGAGCGAAGGTTTGGGAGCCTAGCGTTAGAGTTTTTAAAGGCTTCTTCAAGGATCTTTAAAGGCTCATGGCGAGGTTAAGCCACTATTTTCCAAATTTTGGCGAAGTTGGTTGGATTTTCCTTGAAATAAAAGCCCTCTCCTGTATAATAGAAGAATAGGTAATTGGCCCTCTAGCTCTAATTTTTTTTGGCTTAGGCCTTACGTTTCAGGTTGCCTACGTTTGTTTATAAGTATAGCGAAAGAGCTTGTTTTTAGCTATAACTATTTCAGTTTCGCTCAGCCGGGTTTTAGGATTCATTGGTTTGGGAGGCGCCCATGGCGGAGATATCTCGACGTCGATCCACGTTGTCGGGTACGGTCAAGGATCATGGCTCTGACAATTATAAGCTGATCCTTGGGGAATATCTATTAAAGGCCGGGCAAATCACCCGCGGCCATCTGGAAGAAGCCATCAAATGGCTTTCTGGCCATCCTAGGGATTATTTGTCTCGTTTTCTCTTGCGCAAAGGGTACGTGGAAAATAATACCATAGCCAGCGTCCTTTCCCGGCAGTACAGCTATCCCATGGTCAACCTCACCGACCGCGAGATTCCCGCGTCGGTTTTGTCCTTGGTGCCTTACGACTTGGCCAAAAAGCACATGGTCATTCCCTATCAGGCCAAGGACAACAAGGTCATGATGGCCATGCTCGAGCCCACCAACAACAAGGTGGTCGAGGAGCTGACCAACGTCACCAAGTATCAAGTGGTGCCCGCCGTAACCACGGAAAAGGATCTGCTCGGAGCCTTTAAGAACCATTACAAAATCTCCGAAGAAGAGCTAGCGGCTTTTACGGCTCCCCTGGATCCCAACGCGGTGGTCGACGACTCTGGCCCGGTCACGGTCGATAACCTAGGGGCCCTCATTTCCGACGCCTTGGATGATTTCGCTTTTGGCGACTCCAAGGAAGAAGATATCTCTAGCGATACTTATTCGGCGGAAAATAGCGCTATCATCAATCTGGCCAACCAGATCCTCATCCAGGCGGTTCAAGCCGGCGTCTCGGATATTCACATTGAGCCTTTTGAAAAGCAGTTCTACGTGCGTTACCGCATGGATGGCTCTTTGTATAAACATACCCGCTTGCCCTTGGAAATTCGCAACGCCCTCATCGCTCGCTTAAAGATTATGGCCAGTTTGGACATCACCGAGCGCCGGGTGCCGCAGGATGGCCGCATTAAGTTGCGTTTAGGGAAAAACAAGGAAATCGATTTCCGCGTCTCTTCTTTGCCGACTCTTTTTGGCGAATCGGTGGTTTTGCGTATTTTGGATAAATCGGGATTGAACGTTGACATGACCAAGCTCGGGTTTACCGAAAAGAACCTTGACCAATTCATGCGGGCCGCTTATCGTCCCAATGGCTTGCTCTTGGTCACGGGGCCCACTGGTAGCGGCAAAACCGTGACCCTCTACTCCACCCTCAACTTGCGCAACACCGATGACGTGAAGATCCTCACCGCCGAGGATCCGGTGGAGTTTAACTTTCCTGGGGTCAACCAAGTTAACGTGGTCAAAGAAGCGGGCATGACCTTCGCTAAAGCCCTAAAAGCCTTCTTGCGTCAGGATCCCGACATCTGCATGATCGGCGAGATCCGGGATATTGAGACCGGCGAAATCGCGGTGGAAGCGGCCATGACCGGCCACTTGGTTTTGTCCACCCTCCACACCAACGACGCGCCTTCCACGGTCACGCGTTTAGTGGATATGGGCGTGGCTCCCTTTAACGTGGCCGCGGCTTTGGTGGTTTGCTCGGCTCAGCGTTTGTTAAGAAGAGTTTGCCCCAATTGTCGCCATACGGCCACGAAATTGCCTTTAAATAAATTGGTTGAGGCTGGCTTTGACTCCAAGGAAGTGACCGCGGTGCAACTCTATGAGGGCCGCGGTTGCCCGACCTGCAAAGGCACTGGCTATAAAGGCCGGCTCGGGGTTTTTGAGGTCATGGAGAATTCCCCGATCCTCTCCGACGCCATCGCCTCCAAAGTGCCAGAAAGCCAGTTGCGCAAGATCGCCCTCAAGGAAGGCATGCTGACCTTACGGCAAGATGGCTTATTGAAGGCCCAGCAAGGCATGACCACTTTGGATCAGGTTTTGGAAAAGACGGTCATCCAAAAAGAGAGCCTGCCGCACTACTTGTTGAATCCCGATGAGCAGATCTACGAAAACGGCGATGTCATCATTAAGGAAGGCAACACGGACACGGCTTTCTATCGCCTGATCCAGGGTTGCTTGGAAGTTTACAAAGGCCAAAACCTCATCGCCGAGATTTCTCAAGGCAACACTTATTTTGGGGAGATGAGCGCTTTGGTGGGCTCACGCCGAAGCGCCACCATTAAAAGTCAGGGCCGAAGCATCGTTAAAGTCTTCCCAGGCGACAAATTGGGAGAAGTCTTGGAGAATTACCCGGATATCTCTAAGCAAATTATTGACGCCTTGGTTTTGCGCTTAAACGAGTCGGGCAATCGTCTCTCCGAGATGATGCAGAACCGCATTGAGTTAGAGCGCACTTACGTCAACCAATTGACCTCCACCATGGGCTCGGCTGGGGGCTTAACTAGCTCCAGACCCATCGCTAGCGCCCCCAAAGGCGGCGTGGGCGGGGTGGCCATCGCCTCCAAGCCTTCGGCTTTGGCTCGTTTGGCCGCCAAAAAAGCCGACGCCACCAAAATGGCTGGCGGCAATGGCCAAGGGGCCAAACCCCACCCCATGGGCGCTAAATCCGAAGCGCCCGCTAGCCCATCCGATTTTGAGCGGACGGCCATGGTGACCCCAACGCCAGTAGCGACCCCCACGACGGTTACCCCTACGCCAGTTACGCCCGTAGTGGCGACGCCTGTAGCCACCGCTAGTTCCTCTCCAGCCCCAGCTAGGCCAGTCGTCCCGGTGGCCTCGCCGCAAAGACCAGCCTCAGCCACCAGGCCCCCAGCCGATATGACTAGAGGCTCTTTCGCTCGTCATTTATTGCCAGCCGACCAAACCCAGCAGCTCCGGGTCGTCCCTAACGCGGCCCCAGCGGCCAAGATTTTAAGGGAAGTCCGGGATGCCCAACCACGTTAAGTCCAATAATGACCTATTGGGGCCGAAAAAATCCAATAAATGGTTTTTTTCGGCCCTTTTTCTCGCCTTATTATTATTAACTCTGGAAACTCTAAACGCTTGGGCCGGGCCCAAGATCATGACCACTAGTTATCCAGTCTGGCTCTTCACTCGCTACATAACCCAAGGCCGGGATTATTTTGAGGTGGAGCTTCTAACCAATCCGGCCACCGGTTGCCCGCACGAGTTCGCTCCCTTGCCGCGCGATTTGGAAAGGCTCTCCCAATCGCGGATCCTCATTAAAAATGGCTTGGGCTTGGAAGTTTATCTGGACAAAGCCTTAAAAGTGGCTTCCAAAGATTTAATTATCATTGACGCGAGCCAAGGCGTCCCCACTTTGCCCCTGACCTGGGGGCGCTTGGACTTAGGCGAATTGGGCGACAAAGATAGCCCCAAAGCCGAGAGCGACAAAGCCCCCTTAACCCCTAATCCGCACATCTTTTCTTCGCCGCGCTTAGCTGGCCTAATGGCCAACAATATCGCCCTGGCTTTGGCCAAACTCGATCCCGAGGGCTCGATTTACTACCAAGAGCGCAAGCTGGCCTTTCAAGCGGACATGGATTATTTAAGCCATTCTATCCAATCCTTTAAGGATAGTCGCCAAGGTTACCGGGTTATGGTCTCCCATGGCTTTATGGATTATTTGGCCCAGGATTTAGGCTTAATTGTTTTAGCCGATATTGAGCCCATCCCCGAAACCCCGCCTTCCCCTTCCCGCGTTCAGGCTCTTTCCAAACTAGTGCGCTCTGGCGATATCAATGGGATCTTGGTCGAGCCCGAGGCGGATCTGGAGCTAGCCCGGATTTTAGCCGCCGAGGGCCACTTTCGGGCCGCGGTCATCGATCCGGCGACTTCTGGGCCGGCCAACCCAGAAGATGAGTATTATAAAAAAGTCATCCGCGATAATATCATAGTTTTGAGCCAGCTTTTTCCGGCCAACAAAGAGGTTCCCAAATGAGCTTGGCGGAATCTCTGACCGCTCCAAGCTCAGACGCCTCTAGCGCGAATTTTGTCTCTCCCCAAAAGCCAATTCTCGTTTCCGCCGCGGATCGGCATGATTGGCCGCCGGCCATTCGCTTAGCGGGGCTCGGGGCGACCTTGGGCGAGTTTGAGGTTTTGCGGGACGTGACGGCTCAGTTCCCGAAAGGGCGCCAGACCATAATCATTGGCCCTAACGGCGGGGGCAAGAGCACCTTAATTCATTGTTTGTTAGGCCAAATCCCCCACCAAGGCCAGATCCATTTCGCCCCCCCCAAGCCCCGGATAGGTTATGTGCCCCAAAGGCCGGATTTTGATCGCTATTTGCCTTTGACGTCGGCCGAGTTTTTGGCTTTAGGGGTGACCAAGAGACCCATTTGGCTCGGCTTAAGCGGGCCTATTCGGCGCCGAATCAAAGCCGCTTTGGATCTGGTTAAGGCGGGAGCTTTGGCCGATAAACCCTTGGGCGGGCTTTCGGGCGGGGAGACGCAAAGGGTTCTTTTAGCCGCGGCTCTTTTGACGGATCCGGATATTTTGATCCTCGATGAGCCAGCCACCGGCGTTGATGTCTATGGCGAACAGCTTTTGTGCGAGCTCTTGGAAGGCTTTAAAAATAGTTTTACCGTCATCATGGTCAGTCACGATTTGGCGACCGCTAGAGCTCATGGCGACTGGATAGTGGCCCTCAATCGCCGCGTCATCGAGGAAGGCCCGCCGGAGAAGATTTTTCAGCCCACAATTTTATCGGCCACCTTTGGCCTCCATCAAGGCCTAATTTTTGGCCAACACCCCGAGCCCGAGCCCAGAAAAGTGGAGCCCCCAAGGTCATGCTGTCGTTAGAGCCTCTTTATAGCTTGTTAGGGGCTTTTTATGAGCCCATGTTTATGCGGCGGGCCATGGTGGGGCTTTTTCTCTTGTCCTTGGCCGTTTCGGGCGCGGGGGTTTTGGCCTTGAGCCGCCGCATGGCTTTTTTCCCCGACACGGTGGGTCATTCGGCTTTGGCGGGTTTAGCCATTGGCTTAACGGTGGGCTTGGATCCGCGTCTCTCGGTGGTGGTTTTTGGCTTGTTTTTGGGGATGTTTATTGTTTTTTTAACCCGCAAAGCCAAGATTTCTTCCGACGCCTCCTTGGCTTTGGTTTTTTCCGGGGCCGTGGCTTTGGGTTTGGCTCTCATTAGCCGGCAACCTAGAAACGCGGCTGGCCTCAATCGCTGGCTTTTGGGCGACGTTTTAACGGTGGGCGACGGGGAGATCTGGGCTCTTTTGGTTTTAGACATTTTGGCCTTGGTTATTTTCGCTTGGCATTACAACCGCTTAATTTTGTCCTCCGTTTTTCCGGCGGGTTTAGCCTCTCGGGCCTGGGTCGATTATCTCTTTGGGGTCTTTTTGGCCTTGGTCTCGGTTTTGGCCGTCCAAGCCGTGGGCGTTCTTTTGGCCACGGCCTTGTTAGTCACGCCAGCGGCCACTAGCCGGATTTTGGCCAAAACGGGGCGCTCTTTTTTTTGGCTAGCTTTATTTTTTTCTTTGGTCTCCGGGCAACTGGGTCTGTGGCTGTCTTTCCAGCCTGGGGTCAACGCCTCGGCGGGGGCCACGGTGGTTTTGACCAGTTTATTCTTTTTGGCTTTGGCCGCCCTCTATAGGAAACTGGTTGGCCGCGTTTAAAGCCTCATCTAAATAAAAAAGCCGGGCCCCATCTTTCCATCTGGGGCCCGGCTTTTTTTATAACCAAGAGTTTTGGCTATTGGGCGTCGGGCAATAAATTGTCCCCTTCCTCGTCTTTTTCCCCAAGGCGAGCCACGTCCACGACAATCTCCCCCTCGTTTAAGCCGATGAGTTTAACGCCCTTGGTGACCCGGTGTTGGGTTTTGACCTCGGAAACCTTAAAGGAGATCAGGCGTCCGGTTTGGGTGATGAGCATGAGTTTATCGCGATCATCGACTTTAAAGACGCCCACCACGCCGCTATTGGCCGTGGTTTTGATGGTGATGTTGCCTTGGCCGCCTCGAGCGTGGATGGTGTACTCGGTGGCCGGGGTTCTTTTGCCAATGCCCGCTTCGGTCACCGTCATGAGCTCCTCGCGGCGATCTTGGGAAATGACTTCCATGGCCACCACGCGATCCCCTTTGGTTAAGGTGATGCCTTTAACGCCAGCGGCTCCCCGGCCCATGGAACGGATGTCGCTTTCTTTAAAGCAAATGGCCTTGCCTTTAAAGGTGGAGAGAACCACGGCGTTTTGGCCGTCAGTTAAGGCCACCGAGACTAACTCGTCGTCCTCGGCTTTCATGGTGATAGCCATGAGCCCCCGGCGTCTGGGATTATTGAAAGCCGAGAGATCGACTTTTTTGATAACGCCCGCTTTGGTGGCCATGACCACAAAGCGGTCTTTTTCGGCCAGATCATTAATGGGTAGAACCGCCGTAACTTTTTCCCCATCGGTCATGGGGAGGACATTGATCATGGCTTTGCCTTTGGAAGTGCGGCTAGCGTCTGGCACCTCATAGACTTTCAGCCAATACAAGCGGCCTCGATTGGTAAAGAACAATAGGTGAGTGTGGGCCGAGGCCACAAACATCAGTTCCACAAAGTCATCGTCTTTTTTGCCCGCGGCCGTCACGCCTTTGCCGCCGCGCTTTTGGGTGCGGTAGACGGAGGCGGCCGTTCTTTTTATGTAGCCGCCATGACTGATGGTCACGACCATTTCCTCATCGACTATGTAATCTTCGGGATTATAGTTGGAGGGGCCCGTGTCGGTGATGACCGTGCGCCGGGGATCGTCAAACTCGCCTTTCAAAGCCAAAAACTCGTCTTTAATGACCTGGTTTAGCTTCATTTCCGAGCCCAATATGGAGCGATGCCAGTCAATGTCGTTATTGACCGATTTTAGCTCGTCGTCAATGGCCACGCCTTCCAGCTGGGTCAAGCGATGGAGCCTTAAATCCAAAATGGCTTGGGCTTGGAGATCCGAGAGAGCGTACCTCGTCATTAAGCCTAGTTTGGCTTCTTGGGGATTTTTGCTTTGGCGGATGAGGGCGATGATTTCGTCAATGTGAGCCAGAGCTAGGCGCAAACCTTCCAGAATATGGGCTCTAGCCTCGGCTTTGGCCAATAAGAACTTAGTTCTTCTGGTCACCACGTCGCGCCGGTGATCGATAAATTGCGAAAGCGCGTCTTTGAGGTTTAAGACGCGCGGCGTTTGATTGACGATGGCTAGCATGATGATCCCAAAACTGATTTCCATTTGGGTCATGCGATAAAGCTTATTGAGAATAGTGTCAGCCATGCCAGTTTGGGTGGCGCGAATCTCCATGACAATTCGCATGCCATCGCGATCGCTCTCGTCCCGGATTTCTTGGATGCCTTCCAGCTTCTTTTCCGAGATCAGCTCGCCAATGGTCTCCACCAGCTTGGATTTATTGACTTGGTAGGGTAGTTCCGTGACAATGATGGCTGAGCGTTTATTCTCTAAAATGTCCATCTCAGCCTTGGCCCGGACGCGGATGATGCCTTTGCCCGTCTCGTAGGCCTCGCGAATGCCATCGCGCCCTAAAATAAGGCCGCCAGTCGGAAAATCAGGCCCAGGGACGTGCCGAGTTAGCTCGGCGATGGTGAGGCCCGGGTTATCAATTAAGGCGGTTAGGGCGTGTAAAATCTCGCCCAAGTTATGGGGCGGGATATTGGTGGCCATGCCCACGGCGATACCAGCCGAGCCATTTATAAGTAAACCAGGAACCCTGGTTGGCATGACCATCGGTTCTTGGAGGGAGCCATCATAGTTGGGGGAAAAATCGACGGTTTTCTTGTCCAAATCCCCCATAAACTCGTGGGCCAGCTTAGCTAGGCGAGCCTCGGTATAACGCATGGCCGCGGCGGGGTCGCCATCCATGGAGCCAAAGTTGCCTTGCCCATCGACTAGGGGGTAACGCATGGAAAAGTTCTGGGCTAGGCGCACCAGAGTGTCATAAACGGCTTGATCGCCGTGGGGGTGGTAGTTACCGACCACGTTACCGACCACTTTGGCCGACTTAACATGGGGGCGATTGTAGTCATTGCCGAGCTCGTTCATGGCGAACAGAACCCGGCGATGAACTGGCTTAAGGCCATCGCGAGCGTCAGGCAGGGCTCGACCTATGATCACGCTCATAGCGTAATCAAGGTATGAGTTTTTTATCTCATCTTCAATGTTAATGTCTTCAAAGTTTTCGTCAAACAGCGTGTCTTTATCCATAAATTATCCAGTTAGAAGAAATGAACCCTAAAAAACCGGCATTATTACCAAATACCGGTCAGCTCCTGGCCCCTGAAAAAAGATATTATACCTTGAAACGACTGGAATTTCAAGGGTTTTGTCATAATATTTTTGGTCAAAAAAGAAGAGGTTGGCCTAAGGGGAGAGCCGCTTAGGGACAGGGTAGGCGAGGGCAGGGGAGTTAGGGAAAAATAGGGAAAATTAAGAGAAGGAGAGGAGCGGGGGTTGGCTAAAGGGATTTGGGGTGAAACGATTTAGAGCGAGAAAAGGCTAAGAAAAAGTGGGAAAAACTGAGAAAAAAAGACGAAACCGACCCCTCCAAAAGAGGGGGCGGAAAAAGTCCAACAAGATGTTTTTTGTTCAAAAAACGCGGCCTACAATAAGTTTAAGACCAATGAGGATAGGCTATTGGCCTGAGCCAGGATGGCGGTGGCCGCTTCAGTTAGGATCTGGTTTTTGGTAAATTCGGTCATCTCTTTGGCGATGTCGAGATCCGAAATATTGCTTTCCGCGGTTTGAAGATTTTCCGCTTGAATGTTCAAAGCCTCAATGGTGGCTTCCAAGCGCGTGGCCAGAGACCCAAATCGAGTTCGGAGGCGATCTTTTTTTTCTATGGCCTGGGTTACCGCCTCCAAAGCCACCTGACCAGCTTCTTGAGTTCGGACGTGGGCTCCAGCGTAGGCCCCATCGGCGGCGTTTTGGAGTTCCGTAAAAACCGACCGACGCAGAGCCTCAATGACCCGCGAGCCAGTAGAGATGGGTAAGCCAGTTAAAGAATTTAAAACCGCGTCTCCAGAATTAGCGATCCATAAATCCTTTTCCGCGCCTATATATTTGCCAACCAAGGCCACGGCGAAATCCTTGGCCCCAGTTTGGTTTAACTCCATTTGAGCCCATTGTTGGCCGCCTAAAGAGAAATTAGCCGCATCAGGCTCTTCTTGCCCCGTATCCACATTAAGGAAGAAAATGTTACCAAGATCCGTGGAATCTGTGCCCCTTTCTTGAGCTTTCCAGGCGTTATGGTCGCCCGGATTCCTGGCGAAAACATAAACATAGTCGCCCTCGATCATGGCCCAAAAAGTTTTAGAGGATTGATTTATCTTGGTAGCCAAAGTGTCGTTGTCGCCAGTAGCTAATTCAAAAAGATTAGTGACTGGGGTCGCGGCGGCGGCCGCTGTTTCGTCGCCAACAAAATAGGCTTCGTCATTGCCGAGGATAATCGCGGTATAATCAGGATATGAGGCGGTTAAGTCAGACGCTATTTTTACGCCCACGCGGCTTTGGGTTCCCCCGTTGACTAAATTTACAATTTCTTCCAAAGTGGCTCCAGAATTCGATAAATAGCGACCAGCCACGTAACGAGCGGAAAGAAGAGTCGCGTCGGCGTCGCGAGTGTTGTCCCAGTTATAGCCATACATAAAAGCCGCGACGCTAGTGGTTTGAACTATTTGTTGAGGCCCAGAAAAACCGCCGCCGCAACAACCAGCCAAGCCATTTTGAGTAAGACCAGGATAAGCGCCCGCGCTCCAGATGTCGGTTTTGCCATCCCCGCCAATCCTTAAGCCAGAAGAGGTCGTCGCCCTCGCGTCGTCGGTTCTAATAAAGTAGTAATCTTCATTAAAAACTTTATGGATCCCAAAATGAACCATTAAGCCTCGGCCATTGTTGGCCGCGTTCATGGTTCCGTCTAGAAGCTTTACGCCATTAAAATTGGTGGAGCTAGCGATCCGGTCAATTTCCGCGGCCATGGCTTGGTACTCAGAATTGATCGTTTCCCTCTCGCTAGTGAATAGAGCCAAGTTAGTCGCTTGTAGAGCCAAGGTTTTCATGTGGCTAAGTTTCGCGTCAATCAAGCCTAAAGCCTCATCGGCGGTTTGAACGAGGCTTAAAGCGTCGGCGGCGTTGCGGACGCCTTGGTAGGTGGCCGCGATATCGGCTCGCATGAGTTCTCGAACGGCCAGTCCCGCTGGGTCATCTGAGGCGTTATTAATCCTAAGGCCCGTGGAAAGCCTTTCGACGCTTTTTTGAAGGTTTTTTTGAAGTATGCCGAGATTGCGGGCGGCTTTCATGGCTGGGATATTGTGGTTGATAATTAAAGCCATGGCG
>JAISWW010000145.1 GCA_031270705.1 Deltaproteobacteria bacterium | reverse complement strand
AAGAGGTTCTTAAAATCCGTGGCCACTGAGGCCACGGATTATCTGGAGTCCTCGTCTCTGGGGGTTTGGGCATAATCTCATACTGGGAAACCTCAACCGCCCCTTGCCGCCAAGCTGTCCCCACGCAGTCGCTACCAGTATCCCCGCCGCCGATGACCACGACTTTGCGGCCAAACGCGTTGAGATCCGGGGGCAAAGCCATTTCCTCCCCGCCATTGACCCGGTTTTGGGCCGAAAGATAATCCGTCGCGAAATGAACGCCCAAAAGGTTCCGGCCTGGGATGGACAAATCCCTTTTTTGACGAGCCCCGACGCACAGAACCAAAGCGTCATGACGTTTCCAGAGCAAGCGTTCCGAGATATCCAAGCCCGCGTCCACGCCGCAAAGAAAAGTGACTCCATCGGCTCTCATGAGATCCAGACGCCGGTCAATGACTTCTTTTTCCAGCTTAAAATCAGGGATGCCGTAACGCAAAAAACCGCCTGGACGAGCGTCTTTCTCGTAAACCGTCACCTTAGCCCCAGCTTTGGATAAGCCTTGAGCCACAGCTAAGCCAGCGGGCCCACTCCCCACGACCCCGACCGAAAGATCCAGATGGCGTTTTTTAGGATAATTTTTGACTAAACCTAAATTAAAGCCGCGCTCAATAACTTCCAATTCCACTAATCGGGCGGGTACTGGAGCCTCATTAAGGCCTTGAACGCATGAGCCCTCGCACAAAGCGGGACAAATCCGGCCCGTAAATTCTGGAAAAGGGCTAGTTTCTAAAAGCCGACCCAAGGCGCTGGCCCAACGTCCGCTTTTAGCCGCGAGATTTATCTCTGGGATGAGATTATACAAAGGGCAACCCAGAGCGTGGCAAAAGGGTATCCCGCAATCTTGGCAACGGTTCAGCTCATTGCGCAAGGCCGTGTCAGTTAGGCGCGATTCCACTGGACGGTAATCGCGCAGTCTTTCGGTTACTGGTCTATATTCGCTCATACATTAGTTCGCTTTAACAAAAAAAATCTCAAAAAAGGCGCCCCGCGGAATAACCCTTAAAAGTCGCCCACCAAAAATCTTAAGCCGCCGGATCTGGAGCCAAGGAACGCGCCCGGCTCTCCAGATTAATGCCCTGCCGGTATTCCATGGGAAAAACTTTTATAAACTTGGCCTTTTCCCTAGACCAGTTGTCGAGGATCAGCTTGGCTTTTTGGCTACCCGTATAACGAGAGTGCCGGGCGATGAGAGTTTTCAGCTCTTCCTCATCGTCTTGATCCAAGAGATCCAAGTCAACCATCTCCAAATTGCAGTGATTGTCGAAAAGCCCGTCTTGGTCATAAACATAAGCCAATCCCCCGCTCATGCCCGCGGCGAAGTTGACTCCAGTTTGGCCTAAGACAGCCACTCGGCCACCAGTCATATACTCGCAACCGTGATCGCCAACGCCCTCCACCACGGCCAAAGCCCCACTATTGCGCACGGCGAAACGCTCCCCAGCCAAACCCGAGAGATAAAGCTCGCCGGAAGTGGCCCCATAAAGCGCGACGTTTCCCACAATAGCGTTTTGGGAAGGCTCAAACTCTGGATGAATATCCAAAGGTGGCCGAATGATGAGCTTGCCGCCAGAAAGGCCTTTGCCCACGTAGTCGTTGGCCTCGCCTTCCAGATCCAAAGTTAGGCCGCGAGCCGCGAAAGCCCCAAAGGACTGACCAGCGATGCCTTTCAGCTTTAAGACAATGGTATCCTCAGGCAAACCCGCCGCCGCCCGAGCCCGAACAATCCTGGAGGATATTTTGGCCCCCACCGCTCGATCGGTATTTTGAACTGGCGAGTTAATGACTAAAGGCTGGCCGCTTTCAATAACTGGCTCAATCTCGGGCAATAACCGGTCGTCCAAAGAATCGGCGGGCGGCTTTTTCGCGTAAGACTCAAAAGAAAGCCCTTTTTGCGCGGGTTTATAAAGGATTTGCTTAAAATCCAAACCTCTTTCGTTAAAAAAGAGCGTATCCGAGCGCGGAACCAAGCGGTCAACTTGGCCAATCATCTCGCGGGTGGTCCTAAAGCCTAAGCTTGCCATGATCTCCCTTAACTCTCTAGCCACAAAGGTAAAGAAGTTGACGACATGCTCGGGTCGGCCAGTAAAGCGAGCCCGCATGAGGGGATCTTGAGTCGCGACGCCCACGGGACAGGTATTGGTGTGGCATTTGCGCATCATTAAGCAGCCCATGGAAATCAAGACCGCCGTCGCGAAACCAAACTCATCGGCCCCCAATAAAGCGGCCACGGCCACATCCCGGCCAGTTTTCATTTGGCCATCAACCTGCAATCTAACTCTTGTCCTAAGGTTATTTAAAACCAAGGTCTGCTGGGTTTCGGCTAGGCCTATTTCCCATGGAGAGCCAGCGTAACGGATAGACGAGAGAGGAGCCGCCCCGGTTCCGCCGTCGAAACCGGAAATTAAAATCGACTCGGCCATGGCTTTGGCCACGCCCGCCGCGATAGTCCCCACGCCCACCACGCTCACCAATTTCACCGAAACCGTGGCTTGATCGGCGGCTTGATGAAGATCGTAAATGAGCTGGGCGATATCCTCAATGGAGTAGATATCGTGGTGCGGCGGCGGGGAAATAAGAGTGACGCCTGGGGTGGAGTGCCTTACCCTCGCGATTTCGCTATCGACTTTATGGCCAGGCAATTGGCCGCCTTCTCCGGGTTTGGCCCCTTGAGCGATTTTGATCTGGAGTTCCTTGGCGTGAGCCAAATACTCCGCCGTCACCCCAAACCGGCCACTAGCCACTTGCTTAACGGCGGAGATGGTGGACTGGCCATCGGGACGAGCCTTATACCTTTCTGGATCTTCCCCGCCTTCCCCGGAATTGCTTCTGGCCCCAATTTTATTCATGGCCAAAGCCATGGTCGTGTGAGCCTCGCGCGATAACGAGCCAAAGGACATCGCCCCAGTAGCGAAACGCTTAACGATCTCTTCTTCTGACTCCACCTCGGCTAAAGGAATGGGTTGGCCCTGGATCCGAAAATCCAATTGCCCTCTTAAGGTAAAGGCCACATTGGCTTGGTTATTGATGAGCGCCGCGTATTTTTTGTAAAGATTGTAATCGTTATTGCGGACGGCTTCCTGGAGAGTCACCACGCTTTCGGCGATCCAAAGATGGGCTTGTCCCTCATGGCGATAACGATAGGCTCCGCCAACTAAAAGAGGTTCCTCAGCCCCTAGAGGATCGGGTTTTTGACGCTCGTCAGCCGCTTTGAGCCTTTGGAGCGCGCCTTTTTCCAAATGAGCCAAAGTCACCCCGCCCACCCGAGAAGGGATGCCGGGGAAATATTTATCCATGAGATCTTGGCCTAAACCCACGGCCTCAAAAATCTGGGCTCCCCGATATCCGCGCAAGGTCGAGATGCCCATTTTGCTCATGATCTTTAATAAGCCTTTTCTTAAGGCGTTAACGTAATTTTCCACCGCCGTGGTGGGCGATAATTCCGTGGCTAAGGCCTTGCGACGAGCTAGATCGGCCACGGTCTCATAAGCGATATAGGGATTGATAGCCGAGGCCCCTAAACTTAAGAGCATGGCCATGTGACTGACTTCCAAGGCGTCCCCTGTCTCAACCACAAGGCCAATGGAGACGCGTTGCCCAATCGACATAAGTTTGCGATTGACCGCGGCCACGGCCAAAAGCGAGGGAATGGGAATCAAAACCGCCGCGTTCTCATCTTTGCCACGTCCCGCCTCGCGATCGGAGATGACGATGATGTGCGTTCCCGCTCGAGCCGCGTTGGCCGCCTCTTCCTCTAAACGAGCCAAACCCATGGCCAAAGCCTCGCCAGGTTTTTGGTCTGGGGTGGGCGGCGAAAAAACAGCCGAGACGCCCACGCTATGGAAATCGTCATAGCGAAGATCTTCTAGCCTTCTTAAATCGTCATTGGACAAAAATGGGTGGGTCAGTTTGATGAGGCGAGCTTGATGGGGTTCTTCGCTTAAAATATTGGGATTGTAACCAATAAAAGTCATGACCGACATTACCAACTCTTCGCGAATAGGATCGATGGGCGGGTTGGTAATCTGAGCGAACTGTTGTCGGAAAAACGAAAATAATGACTGCGGCTTTTGATCCAAAACGGCTAAAGGTATGTCCGCCCCCATGGAACCATTGGGCTCAGAGCCGTTTTGAGCCATGGGAGCCAAGATTATTTCCGTGTCATCTCTAGTGTAGCCAAAAATGGTTTGCCGATAAGCCAAATCCTCTAAGCTTTCCGAAAAATCCGGCGGCAAAGAGAAAAAGCCAGGGATATCAATGCGGTTTTCCGAGACCCAGCGTCTATAAGGCCGACGACGAGCCAATAAACTTTTGACTTCGGTATTTTTTAAAAGACGACCCGAGCCAGCCTCGGCTAAAATCATCTGCCCAGGCCGCAAAGAGCCTTTTTCCACCACGCGCTCGTTAGGCAAAGTCAAAGCCCCGGATTCGCTGGCGAAAATCAATAAGCCATCGTCAGTTAAGCTATAGCGCGCCGGACGCAACCCATTGCGATCCAAAGCCGCGGCCACTTTGCGCCCATCGGAAACCACGACGGCGGCGGGGCCATCCCAAGGTTCCATGAGACCGGCGTGGTACTCAAAAAAGCCCCTTAAATTGGTGCTCATGGGATATTTTTGGCCCCAAGCTTGCGGCAGGAGCATAGTCAAGGCGTGCTCTAAGGATCGACCGCCTCTGGTCAAAAACTCCATGGTGTTGTCAAGGCTCGCCGAATCTGAGCTATCGGGCTCAATGATGGGCAAAATCTTTTTAATGTCTTCCCCAAAAAGAGGCGAGGCTAGGCTTGGCTCACGAGCGGCCAGCCAAGCCCGATTGCCGCGAATGGTATTGATTTCGCCATTGTGAGCCAACCCGCGAAATGGCTGAGCCAATCGCCAGGACGGAAAAGTGTTGGTGCTATATCTTTGATGGATAACGGCTAGAGGCGACTCAAAGAGGGGATTTTTTAGATCCGAGTAAAAGGCCTCCAATTGATGGCCATAAAGCATGCCTTTATAAACTACTGTCCGGCAAGAAAGGCTAACCACATAAAACTTGTCCGCGTTAAAACCGGCTAACTGAGCCCGATTTTCTAAGCATTTGCGCAGGATATACAATTGCCTTTCAAAAACGTCATAATTTTGCCCTTCCCGACTGGGGGAAACCACCGCGAATTGCCAAATGGAAGGACAAGCCGCCCGAGCCATATCGCCTAAGGCTAAGGGATCCGTGGGCACTTGGCGCCAACCTAAAATCCGCCAACCTAAGGACTCGGCCTGATTTTCCACCAATTCCCGAGCTCTCGTCGCGTCATCAGGCTGGCTTGGCAAAAAGATGTGGCCCAGGCCATAGGAACCCATTGGCGGTAGGCTTGAGCCATAATAGTGGCGCAAGAATCGGTCTGGCAAAGTCACTAAAATTCCAGCTCCATCGCCAGTATTCGCGTCAGCTCCAGCCGCTCCCCGATGGGTCATGTTGACCACTAAATTTAAAGCTAAAGCCACCACCTCATGGTTGGCTTGGCCATCTAAGCGACAAACGCAACCAACCCCGCAACTGTCACGCTCGTAAGCTGGATCATAAAGACCGATTTTCCGTGGATAAGGCATATGAGACACCAGGCGCCCCGACTAAGACTATTAGACATTCGCGGGGCCAAAAGACTTTTTGACCGCGCCAGAACATTTGCCGCGCGGCCTCAAGGGAAAAAAGCGGGAAAGAGGATTAAGACTCCCCTTTCCCGTTTAGTTAAGTTAATTTAATATTGTAGCACAACTACTGCCACAAAAGCTCACCATATTTGGGCAAGGGCCAGATGTTGTCGTCCACGGCCAATTCCAAAGCGTCCACCTCAGCCCTGATCTTGGCTAACAGGGGCAGAAGAATATCGCGGGCTCCCTCGGCTTTAAGAAATAAGCCCTCGGTCGCGTCCAGCTCCACGTGTTTTTTGTCCAGCTCTTCCAAAAGAGCGGTCAAAGCCGCGGTGTGAGCGTAAACCTTTTGGTAATAGCGCTCCTCAGGCTTAATGACCGCGGCGGGCCGCGGCAATTCCGCCACCGCTTTGGCCAGATCCGCCGCTTTCTTGAGGGTGGTTAAGGCGACTGGCAAGATGGTCGACCAACCCAAGGTCTGAACCAACTTGGTTTCCACGTGGACATTCTTAATGTAGTTTTCCAAAAGAATTTCTTGACGGGCTTCCAATTCGCGCTCGGTGAGAACCCCATGACGAGTGAAGACGTCCTTGACCTCGGAGTCAGTATAATGAGCCAAAGCGGTAACGGAATCTTTAAGGTTCCAAAGACCACGTTTTTTAGCGTCTTCTTCCCACTCTGGAGCGTAATTATTCCCATTAAAGACCACCGGCAGATGTTCCTCAAAAAACTTGGGCAGAATCAAATGGGCGGCTTTTTCGGGATCGGACTGACCGGATTTTTCCAAAGCGTTGGCAATGTCCTCCAAAGCGCAAGCCACGGAGGCGTTTAAGGCGATATTGGGCGGGGCGATGGACTGAGAGGATCCCACGGCCCGGAACTCAAACTTATTGCCCGTGAAAGCGAAGGGGCTGGTCCGGTTACGGTCGGTAATGTCCCGAGCCAAAGGAGCCAAGGCTGAGACGCCTGGAGCCATGGCCCCACCCCGCCAAGTTTCGGCGTCGGCTTTGTTATCCACAAAAGCCGTGACGACGTCAGTCAACTGGTCGCCCAAAAAGACCGACAAAATGGCTGGCGGCGCCTCGTTCGCGCCTAGCCTAAAATCATTGCCAGCTCCAGTAACGCCAATGCGCAGAGGTATGGAATATTTGTGAACCGCCCGTAACACCGCCGCCAAAAAGACCATAAACTGGCTATTAGACCAAGGCGTGGGGCCTGGCTCAAAAAGGTTATTGCCCTCGGAGTCAGCCAAAGACCAGTTGTTATGCTTGCCAGAGCCATTGACGCCAGCGAAGGGTTTCTCATGGAGCAAACAGGCCAAGCCAAACTCAGCGGCGGTCTCCCTTAAGATCTTCAGCACCAACATATTGTGGTCAACGGCTAAGTTTATATTTTCATATAGTGGGGCCAACTCAAACTGAGCGGGAGCCACCTCGTTGTGACGAGTTCTAGCTGGAATCCCTAAAGCCCACAAGCGGTTTTCCACCTCAGTCATAAAAGCCAAAATTTTGGGGGAAATAGCTCCAAAATAGTGGTCTTCCAGCTCTTGGCCTTTAGGAGCGGGGGCTCCAAAAACGGTTCGGCCAGCCATAATCAGATCGGGCCGTAAATTGTAAAGCCGCCGATCCACTAAGAAATATTCCTGTTCCGGACCGACATTAGCTCTGACTCTGGTCACTCTATCGTTGCCGAAAAACCTTAAAATCCTTAGAGCTTGCCGAGAAACAGCTTCTTGGGATCTTAATAGTGGCGTTTTGGCGTCTAAGGCTTCCCCAGTATGTGAAAGAAAAATTGAGGGCACATATAAAGTCAGGCGCTCGCCAGACTTTAGTAAAAAGGCCGGGCTTGTGGGATCCCAAGCCGTGTAACCCCGAGCCTCAAAAGTTGAGCGAATTCCGCCAGAAGGAAACGAGGAGGCGTCCGGCTCGCCCTTAATGAGCATCTTCCCGGAAAACTCGTTGATAATATCGCCATTGGAGGTGGGGGTCAGGAAAGCGTCGTGTTTTTCCGCCGTTACTCCAGATAATGGTTGGAACCAATGAGTGTAATGGGTGGCTCCCCGCTCAATGGCCCAATCTTTCATGGCGCTAGCGATCACATCAGCGTCGGATGGACTGATGGGGGCGTCGTCGTCAATGGTGGACAGGAGCCGTTGATAGACCGATTTGGGCAAACGCTCCCGCATAAGCTTAAGGTTAAACAAATCCCGCCCGAACAATTCAGCGGGGGGCGGGCTGGCGAAAACAGGGAGGACAGGAGGCTTACTGGCCAAAAGGGCTCGTATGGCTCGGCGGGGGCTGTCTGACATCGCGTGAAAACTCCTTAGAGGGAAAAAAATGGTTACGACAAGCTCTCTATTGCAACAAATATGCGCAAAATTGGATAGGGGGTTTATTTACAGAAAAATTTAATGATTTCCGTATGTTATCTATAAAGAGAACGCTTGGTCGCTAAATATTTTGCCACATAAATGTTGATTTCGCTGAGACGATTCCCCCTTTCCCGTAGAATTGGCCTTTCGGGTCTGGGAGCGGGTTAAAAATTTTATCCACCCCCCGGCCAAAAGATTTAAAGACCTAATTGTTAACAAAAATACTATTAATTATTGAATAATAAAATTATATCAATTATTTAAAAGTCAAAACTACAAAATAACTTGTGATAACTAAAAAAAGAGGCAATAAACAGAGCGATTAATCGTTAAAAGAGATTTAATGAAAAAGTGAAAGCCCCTAGCCAGGCGCCAGAGGCTTGGACAAAATAGCCAAAAGGCTCGGCTTAGTATATGCCAGCCAGGCCTTTGCTTCTAAGAGCCGCGTCAAAGGTTCCTAAGTGATAGAAAGCGTGAGAGTGGAGCTTTATCACGGAAAAGACATTGACCCATTCCAGGCCAATGATTTTAAAAACGTTCTCATTGCGCTGGTAGAGGCTCGCCTCGGTCAAGGATTTGACAAAGTCCACGGTCTTGGTCTTTTGAGCGGACCAGAGCTTGGTTACCTCAGCCTTGGAGACAGAAGCGATTTTAGTCTTAAAAAGAGCCGCGTCGTCGGTGGCTCCAGCGGGATTGGTCAAGTATGGCCCTGGCAGGAAGCGATCGTTAATCCATAGGACATGCCAAAAATATTGGCTTATGGGCCAGTTGGCGAAAGTCTCCGCCCAAAGATCCTCGGGACAGGCTTCCAAGAACTTGTCCAGATACACAAAATAATCGTCAACCATGTTAAGAAGGCTGTCGGAGATGGCTAAAGCCATGAATATACCTCATTAAAGGCCAAATCGGCCGGAAGAATCATAATTGACAAAGCGGGCCAGGACTGTCAGGTTTCCTACAGCCCACTAGATATTGTCTATTAGTTGATATAGCATGAGGTCAGCTTAACTGTTTTGAATCAAAATGGCAAATTGCTCCGCGAACGCGGTTAACCGCTAAGATTTTCGCTAGGGTTCCGGCTAACAACTAGCCAAAACCTTTTCCCATGGCCTCTGACTTAAAACTATTTTTTGCCGATTTTAAAAAGTCCTAATAATTATTTAAATAAATAAGGTAATTATGGCTACTCAGTCTAATCTTTTTATGATTCCTAACCAAAAATTCCTTGGCATCAAAATTACTAATATTAAACTTTTTTTATTAGCTATATTAGCAAGTTCTGTACTAATGGGCGCAGATTCGTCTTTTATGGGAACTCGCATGATCTATTATATAGATCATTTATC
>JAISWW010000091.1 GCA_031270705.1 Deltaproteobacteria bacterium | reverse complement strand
GCCCCTTGAAAAATGCTTTCAAATGACCCCGTAACTCTTCGAAAACTATCGTGTTCTTGGGCGGTAGGGCCATCAAGACTGAGACTTAGTCTGGCTACCCCGGCGGCCTTAATCTTTTTGGCTAGCTCGGAAGTAATTAAAGAGCCGTTAGTGGATAAAAGCATCCGTAAGCCCAAACTCGTTCCTAAGGCGGCCAGATCCAAAATATCCGCTCTCATTAAAGGTTCCCCACCGCTTAAGATCACCATGGGCGGAGGACTCCACTTGGCTAAATTCTTTAATAAATTCGCGGACTCAGACCAATTTAACTCCCCAGGCAAGGGGTTGGGCACGGCTTCGGCTCGGCAATGACGGCAGGCCAAATTACAAGCCACGGTCGTTTCCCAGGCTACTAGTCGAGGCGGGGAAATTGCGCTGGGCGAGACCATGAATTACATTTCCGCGGCTAGGATTGAACCGTTATTTAAGGAAATTTCCTCGTCAGTCAAATAACAGGCGGGATCTGGAGCCCAGGGGTCGTTGGTCGCGAAATCGGCTCTGGCCCGTAGCCCTCCTCCACACATCTCTAGGAAAGAGCATTCCCGGCACCGACCAGTAACATGACTTTTTTTGTCTTTTAGTTTCATTAAAAGATCATTGGAAGAGTCGTGCCAGATCGCTTCGAAAGATTTTTCCCTAATGGAGCCCAAGACCCTTGTCCGCCAGAATTGATCTGGATAGACCAAGCCATTCCAAGAAATAGAGCCAACCCCATGACCTGAGCTAGACCCGCCATTTAAACGAAGAAGCTCTAAGACATTATCCGCTTCCCGAAACAATCCTTCTTGGCGTAATTTAAGATACAGATAAGGGCCATCAGCTGGATTATCGACGGTCAAAACCTCGGGCCGCAAACCCTTTTGGTAAAGAAGTCTGGTTCGGTGGGCGATCAAATCCACCGCTTTCCTAGTTTCCTCTAGGGTCAGAGTCTCAGCGGCTAATTCTGGCCTTAACCCATTGTCGACCAAATGATAAAAACAGATCCTAGGTATGCCCTCGTCTTCCAACAGATCAAAGATCTGACCTATGTCTTCTTGGTTGCTTTTGGTGATAGTTAGCCGTAAACCAACTTTTAGTTTGGCTCGCTTAGCCGTGTCTATGGCTTTCATGGCCAACTTAAAGGCCCCAACGCGCCCTCGCATGTGGTCATGACGATCCTCAAGACCATCAAGGCTTATGCCAACATAAGAAAGGCCAATCTCTCGCAATCTTTGGGCGCGTTTATCCGTTAACAACAAGCCATTAGTGGATAAAACCGCTCTAGTCCCATTTTTGACCGCCAATTCCACTAACTCAAAGATATTCGGATGAAACAGAGGCTCTCCACCAGAAAATAAAATTACTGGCACCCCAAAATCGGCCAAATCCTGAACCAAAGCCAAGGTTTCCTGACGATTAAGCTCATCTTCGGCGGGTTCCGCGGTCGCGGAGGCGTAACAGTGGATACAGGAGAGATTACAGGCCCTGGTTATATTCCAGGCGATGACTGGCTTTTTATCCTCGGAAAATTGGAGCAAATGGCTAGGCAGTTCCGCTGACAGTCGCCGATAGCGCAACAAATCGGAAGGCTCAACCACCCCGCAATAAAGTTTGGACACGCCAATCATAATCTCAACAAAAACCTTTCAAGCCCGCCCCAGGCTAAATAATATTTGGTCATTTTAGCACAGGCTCTGGATTTTGTAACTGGACGCCTCCTCTAGCTAGGACTCATTTTTTTATAGTATTTTTTACCGAAAACAGAACAGTTTTAAGTAATTAGTTAATTATTAGGTGGACAATCGTGGATAAAAAAACCGAAAACCGTTGGTTTTTCGAGGGTTTACGGCTTTAATTGGACTTTGGCGGATTATCAAGTGGACTTCCTCGCAGTAAGTTGAGGTGGTCGCGGAGCTCTCCCGCAAGGCGATAGCGGAGAAGGCCCAGACCGCGCTCGACCAAAACGAGTTCCTGAGCGGAGCGACGCTCTGGTGGCGAGACATGACAAGGCGACAACAGGTTGCTTGTTCATAGCGCCCCTCCGTGGCGGAATATCCCTATCGGACATCAGCGCGACTCCACCTCGCGGGGACGTAGGCAACGGTAGCCCTTCTTGAATCCATCAAATCTCAATGGCGCGTGTCGAGACCTTTGATGTGAAGACGGCGTCGTGCTCGACGAAAACCATTGTCGGAGCGTACTCCAAGATCATGTCCTCAATCTGCTCGCGCGAGATGATGTCGATAAAGTTTAGAGGCTCGTCCCAAAGATATAGATGCGCGGATTCGCAGAGGCTTTTCGCCAAAAGTAGCTTCCTTTTCTGTCCGTCGCTAAAGAGGGAAATATCCGTGTCGAACTCGCCGCTAGGGATACCGAGATTGGCCATGATGGACAAAAGCAGAGTCAGATCTATTCCGCTTTCACGCGCAAAGTGGTGGACGCCGCCTGATAGCGCTGGCATTTCTTGAGGGATATAGGAAATGACCAGGCCGCTCGCGGTTTTCACGGTTCCAGCGTGTGGAGCCAGCTCTCCCACAATCGCCTTGAGCGCGCTCGATTTCCCCGAGCCATTCCCGCCTGTGAGGGCAATCCTCTCGCCTTTTCGGACAAGAAGGTCGATGGCCTTCCCGCGAAGGTACTCGAACTCCATCTCCCTTATCTCAACAAGCGTATCCGAATGATGGGCGAGAGGCGCGATCTTTAGACTCCCCGGCGTGTCGATGTCTTTCAGTAGCCCCCGCGTCTTGCTCGCCGCCTCAAATTGGCGCGCCTCGATGGCCTTTGAGCGCTTCATGAGCTTGGCGGCTCTATGGCCTATGAACCCACGGTCGACAGGCCCATTTCCGTATTTGCTCCCCTCGACCTTGGCGGACCATTCCGCCGCGCGCCGGACAGCCTCCTTCAGGCGGCGGACGTCTTTTCTAAGGCGCTCATTCTCGGCGACGTTTCCGCGGTCGCGCCGCTTTTTTTCATCCGCCCATGTCGAATAGTTCCCCGCCATTACTTCCACCTCGGATTTCCCTATGGACACGATGTGGTCGCAGACAGAATCAAGAAGCCCGCGGTCATGCGAAACCACTATAAAGCCCTTCTTTGACCGCAGATAATTGGTAACGGACAGCTTCCCATCGTTGTCCAGGTGGTTGGTCGGCTCATCGAGAAGGACGAATTCGTCGCCGCCGATGAACATGGTCGCGAGTAGTGTCTTGGCGCGTTCCCCGGGGCTGAGGGTGTCAAATGGGCGAAGCAGGACGTCTTCCGACACTCCAAGCAAATTCGCCTCGCGGCGTAGCTCCCAAAACTCGAGCGCTGGGCATAACTCACCTATGATATCCATCGTGTTTTTGGATGGCTCATTTATTACAAACGGGAAATACCGAAAGCCGGCGGGTGAGGAGATCGTCCCTTCGTGGGGCATGGAGTCAGATTCCGCGAGTAGCCTGAGCAAGGTGGTCTTGCCCCGCCCGTTGCGCCCAATCAAGCCGACGCGCCAGTCTGTGTCAAGGATGAAGGACTCGTTCGAAAAGACGTTCCCAGCCTGGCCTTCCCACGCGAAAGTCAAATTATTTATCGCGATCATCGCCATTTTTATCAGCTCCTCAACAAACAAACAAACCTCGAGGAAGCTCTTTCTAAGGCTCTGCGCGAAATGAATGGCGTTACCGCGTGTCTGAACAAACTTCCTCACAAGGGCTCAAAACGGTAGGCCTCGTTTGTCACCCGTACATTATGTCAGAAAGTTATCTTCACGCCTCCGACTCCTCTTTTCTCCAAATTTCTCGAACAAGGATAGTATAGCGTATCGCTTGGGTCTTCGCGGAAAAACCTTCGCCTCTCCGCGCTGAAGCGCTGGCGGATCGCCTGACCTCGAAAATGAACACCCCCTGAGGCGATGGGCGCGGGTTTTCAGGCAAATCGTTGAACAGTAGCCGCCGCCCAGACGGCGAAACTACTGAATCCAGTCCGCCACGCTCCGCGCCTAAGGGATAAAGGCCGTAAGCTTGGCCATCTTCCTTAAGATCCTAGGGCTCAATATAAGGAGAGTCGCGTCTATGAAAATGTAGCGCGACTGGATAATTGTGTCTAATTATATATAATTATGTTTTAAAATCTCGTTTTTAGAGAAAAAGCTAGAATTTCAACTGATCAAGATCCGATCGCTGGTCGATCGCGCTCTAGAGACCTCTGGGTTTTGGAAAAAATTTCCTGACAGAAGCCCAAAAAAATTTTGGCCACGGGAAACTCCGTTTTTTAAAAAGGTGGTTTTCGCGAGGGCGTCAAACTTGGATGAGTCGGCTCCAAAATGAGAATTTGATATAAAAAAACGAAAAGCCTAAAATTAGAATTTAACTTATTTTTTGTGATGGTTTTAGCGGCCTTCAGCCTCACTTTCAGGATTTTTAGCGATAAATATGATTTACCAAAAGAGAAAAATGTTAAGAATTATTTGGATTTTATTTTTTTTCAACCCATAATCATAGCGCGTGTCCTCCTGAAACCTTTATCACTTGCCCTGTTACCATTGCGGCACGTTCGCTTGCAAGAAACACAACCGTGTCGGCGATATCCTTTGGCTGAATCAGCCTGCCGAGTGGGATATGAGGAAGCACGGTAGTTTCGAGTTCAGTGTCAATCCAACCGGTCTGCGTCGGTCCGGGTGAGATACAATTTACGGTAATACCGTACTTTCCAACTCCAATCGCAATATTTCGTGTAAATGCTTCAGTTGCCGCCTTGCTTGCCGAATACGTAATCTGTACTCCGGGATAAGCCTGCGCGGCATCGGTTGAAAAATTGATAATACGTCCATAACTACCGCGGCGCTTAACAAATTCCCTTACCATCAAGAGCGTTCCTCTGACGTTTGTGGCAAAAGTATAATCGATTACGCTTTGCGTTAACGCATCGATTGTGTCGTTGTCACCATCGTCAGCGGCAGCGGCATTGTTTACAAGAATGTCCACCTTGCCGTATTGCGTGATGGCGCGGTCAAAAATATCTTTAACGCACTGTTCATCTGAAATGTCACTCTCCAAAACAATGAAATCTGAGTTTATTGCTTTTAATTTGTTCTCAACCTCTGTCATATCACCGCTGTTGGATTTAAAATATCGGTCAAGCCCGTTAAAGCCGGTTTTACTATCATCAACCTTATGCGGAATTCTTTTATAGACAAGGGCGATACGAACACCCTCACTCGCTAAAGCAAGAGCTGTTGCCGCGCCGATACCCTGCGGGTTGTTCGTTCCCGTCACAATCGCTGTTTTATTTTTCAATCCAAGTTCCATCTATTCATTCCTTCCAGTCTCACCAGTTTGTTTTGCCTTCAGGCAAATTCCCGTCGTGGTCGGCATAACGCGCCGCCGAACGATAGCGGCGCAAGGCGCCGCGGTCAACCTGAACGCCCCGCGCGAAGCAGTCATTGGCGTAAACCTCGTCGGGGTCTTGCCCTTTGAGGGAGACTATATCCGGGTATCCGGCGTGGGTCAGGTGTTGCGCCATGTTCTTGCCGATGACGGAGATTTTCGTCAGGTCGGTCATTTGCTCACCTCACTATACGGCGCGTGAATGTACTCGAATTTCCGACAGCAAGACGCTTCGATATATGGTGGTTGAACCGACATAGGCTTCCTAAAAGGCTCCTGTAGATGTAAAAAATTTACCTACAAATGGATTTTATTTTTACAGACCCTAGAGTCGTCCAAAAGCTCAGCCACCAGGCTGTTGAGGCTCTTACCAGAGATCTAGCCTGAATAGCCAGGCGGGCGCGCGGTTACGGGGCCAGACGCGCGTTGAAACTCCCGGAATATGGCTTTTCCGACGTCTTGCCCTTGAGCTGACAAAATTCAAGATAGTCTTCGACTGATTCAGCCAGGGCTGTTTTCAGCTCATCAATGGAGCGCCCCTGAAAGGTGATGATATCGGCCAGGTTTATGACCTGCCCGTGAAAAAGATCAGCTTCCTGATCGTAGTCAAAATAGCCTTGATAGTTTTTGTAGGTAAGTGCGCTCATGGTTGCGCCCCCGCGTTCGCCAAAAAGTTTCTGACTGATTTTACCGCCCCGCGAGCCTCCAAGAGATCCTTGATATCCGTCCATAGGATGACCGGACTGATGGGATTGGTGAATATGGCGGCCAGAGTTTTCAGCGCTTGCCACTCATAATTTCAATGGTACCGCATTTTAGCGCCAAGTCAAGGAGGCGTGTGGCTTTAGTGGGGGCGTATGGAAACTGAATTTTATAGAAAGACTTTGCGCGAAATGTTAAAGGTCTTGCCGATTCGTTTGGCCATTTCCAAGGTAATCGGGCGACTTCCTTTTTCCATCTCATAGATGTGGCGCTATTTGACGCCCAACCTTTCAGCCATTTGTTTTTGAGGCCTGTCCAGATGGTTCGTTGATTACGCAAATATTTATATTTTCACATCTTATTAATCTAAAAGATTAGATAATTGATTTATTATTAATTATTATATAGTATAATTAATTTTTTTCAGTCATTACAGAAATGTCACGCTCGAATTATGTCCTAATTTTCCCCTAGCGCTCAAAAATGAACCTCTACAAAATTTTTCCATTTTCTGGGCGTTGGATGAATTAACATTTGGTTAATGGCCATATATATTATACCTATTTTAGGAAATTTAGGAAATTATTAGCTATTATAACATAATAATGGATATTTCAGTCTCTTTAAGACTTTTTTTCTCAAGAACCGGGTTAAGGCCCGCCTTAAGCGAGCGTTTGGCGACAACCAATTTATCCTTGTCCCTCCTTAAGGGAGACCAGGGGATAAATTCGAAAAGTTAAAGTCTGTTGTTGGCCTTTAAATCTGTAGTTAAACCTTCACGATTTGAGACTAGTAGGGGCGGAATATAGGTCTAACCCATCAAAATTTTTATAGTTTTTAGGACTACCAGGGGGTTAAGTTTTTTCAGGAACGTCTCGGCTAAAGGGATGATGGTATCGCCTTTTGAAAAAAAGTTCGAACCATCAAAAATACCAACAATTGGGCTGGGTGGCGGGGATTTTAAAGGATTTTTAGGGGCTACCCTGGAAACGTAAAAAGGCCCAAAGCCTTGATTTTATTGGGCTTTGGGCCTTCTTGAAACTTTAAGAAATTATCAACTGGTGGAGCTGAGGGGGATCGAACCCCTGACCTCATGACTGCCAGTCATGCGCTCTCCCAAACTGAGCTACAGCCCCAGTTGGCGAAAATATTCAGAAAAACAACCAGCGTTTGGCTTGGCGCCAACTGAATCTGGGCTTTATAACATAGACTTTGGGGCTTGTCAAAAGTTTTTTATGAAAAAGATCAATTTTTTTCCGCGCCTTGGTTTTAGCCGGGTTTGAGGGCCTAACTACTCTTGTTTTAGGCGGGCGGCCATGGGAGCGAATCCTTAACTATTATTATAGAGGCTCTCTAAAGGCTCAAGCCTTTCTACAGCTCAACCCGGCCACACCTAAAGCTATGACAGCACAAATTGATAGCTAAGGGCAAGGAAGCTATGTGAGAAGGGCTGATTTTGACTCTTACGCCTAACATGGTCACTCGTCCGCCTAAACCCATGGGCCCAACTCCTGAGGCGTTGATGGCCGCTAAAATCTCCTCCCCCAACAAGGCCTCTTCTTCGCTGGGGAAGTGGGGCTCTAAAATCTCCATTAAGGCTAAGCGAGCCAGACGCGGGGCTGACTCAAAGGATCCCCCAATCGAAACGCCAGCGTAATAAGGTGGGCAAGCGTTAGGGCCAGCCTGGCTTATGGCTTTGACCACCGAGTCAATGACGCCTTGCCGACCAATCGTGGGCGTTAAAGACTCAAAATGGGAGCGATTGTCGCAACCGCCGCCTTTGGCTAGGGTTCTAATGAGGAGTTTGTCGCCGGGCACAATGACCGTCTCCAAACTGACGGGAATGTTATCGCCCAAGTTTAGGCGCGAGATGGGCCAGCAAGCTGATTTGCGGAGATAGGCCGTGTAATAGGCCGCCCGAGCCCCATCCTGGACGGCTTGGTCTAAAGGCGCCCCGGCCAAAACCACTTCCTGCCCGATGTCCAAGCGAACTTGGGCTAGGCCGGTGTCTTGGCACAAAGGCAAAAAGGCTTTGGGGGAAATTTCGCTATTTTGAGCCAACCGCTCAAGAATGGAGCGACCTAGGGGAGAAGGCTCTTTATCTATGGCCTCAATTAGATCTTTTTTGACCTTGGGCGGCAAAACAAAGGCCGTGGTCAAAAATAGGTCGCGAATTTCCTCGCCTATGTTTTGGGTAAAAATTAATCTCATGGCGCTTTTAGACCGTTTTAGTTGTGAGGCCCAAGGTTAAAGGGCGGCCCAAAGTCCTCACAAGGGTTTGACATAAGGGCGATCGACCAGTTTACGTTGCCTAAGCTCTCGTCCGTAAGCCTCGGCTGAGACTTTATCGTCAAAGACGCCGCTTTGGAGCCGATACCAAAGTTTATTTTTCTTGACCACCTCAGAAATAGCCACTGGATAACCCGCCGCTTCCATGCGGGATTTTAAGCCAAAAGCGTTTTCTTGCACCCCAAAGGCGCCAATCAAAACTGTCCACTTGTCAGGCGTTTTGGGCGGGGCGGTCAGGGTTTGGTTGGTCGCGGTCGTCTCGTCGCCCGAATCGGGCGCGATATTATTGGCTAGGGCCTCATTGTTGGGTCGCGGGCTAATGGCGATTCTCGGCTTGGCTTTGACATTCGCCGTAGGGGCTGTCCCGCGCTTGGCTTTGGCCGAATCTGGGTTTTTGGGCGGAGGGGCCTCAAGCGCCCGACCTAAGGTTTCCATCCGGCTAATGACTGGGGCCATGCTTTGCGCGCCATTTATCATGGGGCTCTGGCGGTTAGGCTCTTCCGTGGGCGGAAATAAGGGTCTGGGCTCCTGGCTGGTGGGCGCCGCCACCGGCGCGGGAGCCACCGCGGGCGCGGGCGCTGGAGTTGGCTCGGGCGCGGTGGGGCCTTTTGGTATGGGCCCAGTAGGCGGTGGGCCGGCCAAACTGCCCGAAATTGTAGGAGCCAAGCGGCGTTCCGCGGGTCTTTCCGCGGTCTGGGGGGCGTCTTCGAGCTTGGCTTCCACGATCGGTTGGGGAGGTTGGCCGCCAGACCGACTAGCCAAAGAAAAACCCAGCCACGAGACGAGCACCAAGACCGCGATCCAGAGAGCCAAGGCCCGAAAATTAAAACTGGAGCTCTTTTTGGCGGTTTTTTTGGGGTTATTGGCCTCAAAAGCCGATCGAGGAAAACGGACAGGGCCTCGACCGCCAGCGATGGGAATTTTCCGGCGAAAAAACTTCCAATAAACTAGACCCCCGATAGCCGCGATGGCTAGAGCGGCCAAGATCCAGACGCTCATTGGGGAACTCCTATTAAAGTTGGTTGGGCCAAGTTAAAGTTCAAAAAAAGTGGCTTAGACGCCCAAATGTTGACTAGGCTAGCCATAAATCGTCAAGGTAAATCCTTTAAGGCTTAAGATCTGTCCGGCTGAAGATGAGCCTAGGCCAGGATCAAAAGGTTGGCGCGCTTTGGCCTTAAGATTTGGTCAATCGTCTTGGCCCGAGCCCGTCGCGGAACCGCGCGCTTCCGCTCCAGTCGATTTCTCGGTGGCCTCGGCCTTATCGGGCTCTTCGGGGTCAACCGCGGCCAAATAGGGCTCATTGGCCGCGTAACCCAAGCGACGTCGCCGGAAAGCCCTAATGGGCGTGACAATAAAACCCGAAGAAATATATATTAAAGCTAAAGGAAATAAAATAGTCTTAACTTTTATGATAGCCACGGCTAAGATAACAATAATAATAGCTAAAGTCTCAAAAGGATGATTGTTTTTAACAATAATCCGGTTCTTTAAGCTAAAATAATCTAAGTTAGAGATCATCAAAAAAGCCGTGGCCACCGTTAAAGCGAGAATCAAAAAGCCGTTAGGGGCCACAACCATATTTGGCCAACGAAAATGCCACAAGACGGCCGAGGCCACCACCCCGGCCCCAGCCGGAATGGGTAACCCTTGGAAAAAACCCGGATCGCGGAAACCCGCGAAAACATTAAAGCGAGCGAGCCTTAAAGCCCCACAAGCCAAAAAAACAAAGGCGGCCATGACCCCGAGACTGATGGTTTTTTCTTCCGGGGAGACTAAATGGGTCAAGGTTAATAAATTAGGCTTTAAGGCCCACAAATAGACCAAAATAGCCGGCGCCACCCCAAAGGAGACCAGATCGCAGAGGGAATCGTACTCCAAGCCAAAACGGCTGGTAGTGTTGGTCATCCTGGCCACGGTGCCATCTAGGGCGTCCATGATCGCGGCCAAAAGAATGGCCCCCGCCGCGGTGGCGAAACGCCCATGAATGGAGCAGATCATGGAATAAAAGCCGAATAATAAACTTAAAGTTGTGAACAAATTGGGCAAAATATAGATAGCCCGGCGGTTTTGGCCGCGGAATTTTCTTTTTAGGGACATGGGGGAAAGTTGTTATCCTTTGCCTAAAGCCTAAGCCATGATTCAATATTTTACCCAAAAACCCCAGGAGGGGAGAAAATTATAGGACGCGCTATTTGCCCAAGCTCCATTATACCATAATTTATTTCGCGGTTTTTTCCAAGCTCTAATCTGTCAGATTGACCATCAAATTTCAGTCGCGTTTTCCAGGAATCAAAGTATTGGCGATATTGATTTTATGTTCAATTGAGTTTGCTCTTAAAAAAAGACTTATTCGTTAGAAGACGAGTGATTAAATGAAGTATATTTTAGGTAAAAATTATCTTTTAATTGAAATATACGCAAGAAAAATAACTAAAAAAGATTAAATAGCCTAGGTTAGGGTTGGGCGCTGGGGTTTTCGGGTTTTCCCGGAATTTCGCGTATTTTATGGTTTATAGCCAGATTATCCCGTTAGCGGCCCTTATTTTAAAGGATTAAAGGGCAAAATACGTTATAATCGCGGAAAAGGCTCTTTATTCGCCCCACCAAAACGATCGGCCCGTCTTGACCGCCAGCCTAACATTATATATAGCTAGAGGAGCGGGCGAAAAATTATTTGCCCCCAAAACCAACTGGGTTTATAATCGTTTATAAGGGTATTATCGCCCCATTAGCTCTAGATTTTTGGCTCAGGTTTTTTAAGTTTTTTTGTTTGACTGACTCTTGTCGATTTTGAGGATTATGGCTAAGCTCTATAAAATATGCGTTATGAGCGAAGGACACGGGCCTTTGACCATAAGGAGTTTTACGACTTCCTTATTGGGGCTGAAATTGGCCGTTATCGCTTTGTCCATAGTGATCGGGGGCTTGGCTGTTTATTCGGTTTACGCTTTTCGGACTTTGAGCGCTTTTCGGGATCAAGGCTTGGAGCTAGAGATCGTCAAAAGCGATCAGGCCAGAAAAGATCGACAGTTAGAAGCCATTAGCGAGCGAGTGGAAGATCTGGACAACCAATTGGACACCCTCAAGACCTATGAGGAGTCGCTTCTATTACTGTCTCATGATCTGAACCAAAAACTGGGTTTGCCCGAGACCGCGCAACTGGAGAAAATCTGGCCCGCCTTAACGAGCGCCGTCTCGTGGACTTGGGGCGGCTTGGATGGCCAAGGCGGCCAAAATCCCAACCATACCCACCCGCCGGCTCCTAACCCGGCGGAGACTATTAAAGGCCTCCATCAAGATCTCGATAGGCTCCAAGCCAGCGCCGCGGCCATTGATTTGGCCATGTCCGAGTTAACCGCGGTTTTGGAGGGCTCCAGAAGCTTATTGGCCGCGACGCCCTACGCCCTGCCCATGACCTCTTACCGCTTAACTTCGGGCTTTGGCTATCGCAAGTCGCCTTTTGGCGGAGGTTTGGGCCTCCATCAGGGCTTGGATCTTTCGGCTCCCATTGGCGCCCCGGTTTACGCCCCAGCTGATGGCGTAGTTTTATCCGCGGATTGGTCCAACAATGGCTATGGCCTCATGGTGCTTATAGACCATGGCTTCGGCTTAACGACCCGCTACGCTCATCTTTCGGAAAGCTTGGTCTCGCCTGGCGAAACCGTCACCCGCGGCCAACAAGTGGCCAAAGTCGGCAATACTGGTCGCTCCACTGGCCCGCATCTCCACTATGAGACCATTTTAAGCGGCCTAGCCGTGGATCCTCTCTTCTTCGCCCCCGCCGCTCGGGAGGCGGCTCGAGTCACCGCGACGGATCGGGAATCTCAAGAACCCTCATAATCAGCTCCCAAATACTCTTCGTTCAGCCTTAAACTGGATCTTTTTGACCGGTTTATGGTAGCGTTTTAGCGTTTTTTCGCCATCCCCCTCGTCGCGTCAATCGCCTAAAGGTAACCGGTTAGCATGTTTAATGTGTTAAAAAAAATATTTGGTAGCGCCAATGATCGACAAATCGCTCGCTTCGCTCAGCGGGTGGACGCCATTAACGCCTTAGAGCCGCGGATAAGAAAACTGTCGGATCCGGAACTGGCCAACTCCACGGCCACTTTTAAGGAACGCCTTGACCGGGGCGAGCCTTTGAACGATCTTCTGCCCGAGGTCTTCGCCGTGGTTCGGGAAGCTGGGGCGCGGGTTTTGGGGCAAAGGCATTTTGACGCCCAGCTCATTGGCGGCTTGGCTCTTCATGAGGGGAAAGTGGCCGAGATGAAGACCGGGGAAGGGAAAACCCTGGCCGCGACCTTGCCCGTTTACGCCAACGCCTTGTCTGGGCGTGGGGTGCATGTGGTGACCGTGAACGACTATTTGGCTCGCCGCGACTCGGAATGGATGGGCCAAATTTATAATTTTTTGGGCTTATCGGTGGGGACGGTCGTGCACGGCTTAACGGACGAGGAGCGGCGAGAGGCCTATTTCCGCGACATAACTTACGGCACCAACAATGAGTTTGGCTTTGATTATCTGCGGGACAACATGAAGTTTCGCCTGATGGATTATGTCCAAAGGGAGTTCCATTACGCCATTGTCGACGAGGTGGACTCGATCCTAATTGACGAGGCTCGGACGCCTTTAATTATCTCTGGGCCAGCCGAGGAGTCTACTGACCAATATACCCGGGCCGACCGGGTCATTCCGAATTTAGCTAAAGAGCTAGATTACGTGGTCGACGAAAAAGCCCGGACGGCCAATTTGACCGAAGAAGGGGTGGCTAAGGCCGAGTCGCTCATGGGCGTCCAAAATCTCTACGATCCGGTCAATATCGATAGTCTCCATCACATTGGCCAAGCCTTAAAAGCCCACGCCCTTTTTGTCCGGGATCGCGATTACATGGTCAAAAACGGGGAAGTCATCATCATCGACGAGTTTACGGGTCGACCTATGCCTGGGCGGCGTTACTCCGATGGCCTCCACCAAGCTTTGGAAGCCAAAGAGCGGGTCAAAATCCAAAACGAGAACCAGACCCTGGCCTCCATCACCTTTCAGAATTATTTTCGCATGTACGAAAAGCTGGCCGGCATGACCGGCACCGCCGACACGGAAGCCGCTGAGCTCCATAAAATTTATAACCTGGAAGTCGTGGTCATCCCCACCCACCGCACCATGATTCGGAAGGATTTTTCCGACGTTATTTATCGCACCGCCCGGGAAAAATATCAGGCCGTGGCCGAGGAGATTGAGCGGCTCCACAAAAAGGGCCAACCGGTCTTAGTGGGAACCATTTCCATCAATAACTCCGAATTGGTCTCCAGCATCCTAAAAGCTCGCGGCGTCCCCCACCAAGTCTTAAACGCCAAGCACCTGGAAAGCGAGGCCAAGATCGTGGCCCAGGCTGGGCAACCATATACGGTGACCATCTCCACCAACATGGCTGGCCGCGGGACGGACATTGTTTTGGGGCCAGGGGTGCCGGAATTGGGCGGCCTTTTCATCTTGGGCACCGAGCGTCATGAGTCGCGCCGCATTGACAATCAGTTGCGTGGCCGCTCTGGCCGCCAAGGGGATCCTGGCCAATCGCGCTTTTTCCTGTCCTTGGAAGACGATCTCTTGCGCGTTTTTGGCGGGGATCGCTTTAAGGGCCTCATGCAAAAGATTGGCATGGGGGAAGGGGTGAATATTGAGTCAGCCCTCATCTCCCGCGGCATTGAGTCGGCGCAAAAGCAGGTGGAAGGGCGCAACTTTGAGATTCGCAAGCACCTTTTGGAATATGACGACGTCATGAACCGTCAAAGGGAAGTTATCTACAAGCAGCGCAAAAAGCTTTTGGCTGGCCAGGATTTAATGGATGAGGTCATGGCCTTGGTGGACGAGGAGTCCCAGGTCTTGGTTCACCGCTTTACGGATCCCAAAGAAGGCCTCAATTACAAAGCCTTGGCCGCCGAGTGCGCTAGCCGGTTAGGGTTTTGGCCGGCGGAGCGCGAGATCGAGGAGTTGGAGGGCGAGGCCTTAATGGATTGGCTCTACGACACGGCCACGGCCAAAATAAACGAAAATTACTCGCTTTTGCCCCCCGATAAGCTGACGGATTTCTTAAGGTACATGACCCTAAACGCCTTGGATAACCAATGGAAAGATCATCTTCTCCAAATGGATCACTTAAAGGATGGCATTGGCTTAAGAGGGTATGGCCAACGCGATCCCTTAAGGGAATACCAAAGGGAAGGTTTTGAGATGTTTGAGGAGATGATCGCCCGAACCCGGGCCGAAACCGTCTCCATCATCTCGAGAGCCCGTTTTGATTTTAGCGAGCGGCCAGCCGAGGATTTGGCGCCGCGACAGAAACAAAGCCTAACCTTAAGCCATGGCGGGCCGCCGGAACACGCCCAGCGGCCCATGGTCATGAGCCATGGCGACCAAGCGGAAGAAGTTCGGCCCAAAGGCCAGACCGACCGGCGATTGGAAGCCAAAATCGGGCGCAATGATCCTTGTCCGTGCGGCTCAGGCAAAAAATATAAAAACTGTCATGGAGCTTGACCTAGGAGCTTGATATTGGCCCCTAAGAAGAAAGCCTAATAAATTGGCTTATTTTTTGCTTGTCTTCCAGTCGGAGTTTAAGAGTTCAGGCTAGGAGGCGACCATGGCCTTTAATATCTCAGAAAGAATCAGTTGGGGCCGCGAGCGGATCGCCAGCACCCCCCCATCCAAGCTCATTGTGGGCTTATTGGCCTTGATCTTGGCTACGGTGGCTTTTGGTTACTTCCTTTTCGCCAACAATAAAACCTCTTACGAGACTTTATATAGCGATCTCTCCCCGGAAGACGCTGGGGCCATCGCCGCGGAACTGAAGAAAAATAACCAGCCTTATCGCTTAGCCGCTGGCGGCTCAGCCATTGAGACGCCGGTGGGCCAAACCCATGAGACGCGTTTGGATTTGGCCATGAAGGGCCTGCCCGCCAAAGGCGGGGTGGGCTTTGAGATCTTTGACGACCAAAAGCTGGGCGTCACCGATCTCCAACAAAAGATCAATCTCCAAAGAGCCGTGACCGGGGAGCTGGAGCGCACCATTACCCGCTTTCCGGAAGTTCGAGACGCTCGGGTGCATTTAACGGTTCCGAAGGAAACGCTTTTTATTGAGGATCAAAAAAATCCCACCGCCTCGGTGGTTTTGACTCTCCAGCCTGGAACCTCCCTGGATAAACCCAAACTGATGGGTATTGTCCACCTCCTGACCTCGGCCATCGATGGCTTGACCCCCGATAATGTCTCCATTATAGATACTGAAGGCGGGCTTTTGTGGAGCAAGGATTCCCAAAAACCGGGCCTTTTGTCCGACGATCAGCTGAAACAAAAAAGAGCTTATGAGCGGGAGCTAGCCGCCCGCGTGAACTCGATGCTGGAAAAGGTCTTAGGGCCTTATAAAGCCACGACCCAGGTCAACTGCGAATTGGATCTGAAAGAAGTGGTCACTAGCGAAGATATTTTCGATCCCGAAAGAACGGCGGTCAGAAGCGAGCAAAGGATCCAAGAGCGCTCCACCGGCCCAGGCCGGGCCATGGCCGGGATTCCCAACGCCACCTATGAGCTGGGCACGGCCAATCGCCAAAACGCCAACCAGGGCGGCAACCAAGAAGTCTATTCCCGAACCGAGGAAACCACCAACTACGAGGTCACCAACGTCAAAAGAAAAACCGTCGCGGCCTCGGGGGATCTGAAGAAGGTCACGGTCGCGGTTTTGGTGGATGGCATTTTTACCACAGCCGCGGATGGGGCTAGGGTTTTCTCGCCTTTGCCCGAAGAGAAATTGGCCATGTTGCGCCAAGCCATTCGCGACATCATCGGGTTTGACGAGGCCAGGGGGGATAGCGTGTCGGTCAATAGCCTAGAATTTTATCGTGAGGAAGCCGTGAGCGTCTGGGCTCTCTTTGTCCTGGATCTGCTCCGCGAGTTTGGGCGCCCATTCATCAACTTACTCTTAATTATCCTTTTCTTCCTTTTTGTCATAAGGCCCATTCTCAATTGGCTGAAAAAAGAGGTCGAGCCCATTGGCAGCGGCTCCGAGCAGGCGGTTTTGCCCGATTATCCCCTTTCGGGTGGCCCGGGCGAGAGTCTGCCTTTGCCCTTGCCGCCGCGCCAAGAGATCGCCCCAGCCATGGCTAGCTCCGGGACGGAGGAAGCCTTGTCCCCAGATAGCCCGGCCCACCAAGACATGGAAATGGTCAGCTACGACGATGAGGCGCCCGAGGATGACGTCCGCGACGAAGACGATGAGGATACGCCGCGCCTAGCTTACGGACAACTGACGCGCGACAATGTCATGCCCATAGCCAAAGAGAATATGGATCGGACAGTAGGCTTGTTAAGGCGCTGGATTGAGCAAAAACCCCAGGTTGAGGCTCGCGAGAAGTAGATCAAGATCTAGCGAAAGCCCTTAACCGTCCCCACCCGCTAAATTGCCCTAACCCCCCCATTTAAAGGGGGTTATGGTAAAATTTAAAAGGCCTTGGTTTAAGTTTTTTGGCTTCTTTAAACGCCCTGGCTTTGGCCTCAAACGAATATTTTATTCGGCTCAGCGCTAAAAAAGGCCTTCTTTGGCCTTAGGAGGGAATATGTCCCAAGAGGACGACAGGCTCAGCCCCAAGCTTTTGTCAGGCCCAGAAAAAGCGGCCATCTTCCTCCTAACCATGGGCGAGGATTTTACGGCCGATGTTTTTAAGGAGCTGGAGGATATTGAGATTAAAAGCCTTGGCCGGGCCATGACGGGCATCCAAAATGTCTCGCCCAGCCAGATCCAAGACGTTTTATACGAATTTACCCAAACTTTCGCCGAGCCGGGCGAGATTAGGATCAAAGGCGACGATTTCTTTAAAAACACCATTGGCCGGGCTTTGGATGGGGATCGGGCGGGGGGCTTGATTCAAGACGTCAATTCGCCGGTGCCTTTTTCCAACATTAAAAATATTGACGCCAAATCCCTCGGCGTTTTTATCCGCAACGAGCACCCGCAAACCATCGCCTTGGTCTTAGCCCATTTGGATCCTGGCAAAAGCGCCCAAATCATCGCCGAGTTTCCCGAGCCACTCCAGCAAGACGTCATGATGCGCATCGCCGATTTGGAGCCCGTGGATTTTAGCGTTTTGGACGAGGTCGAGCAAGTCTTAAGGGAAGAGATCAAGGCCCAAGGACCCATTGGCGGGCGGCCAGCGGGCGGCTCCAGCACGGTGGCCGAGATCCTCAACCAAGTGGATCAAAACACGGAAAACGCCATTTTATCCAAACTCGACGAAGAGCGCGGGGATTTGGCCAACGAAGTCCGCAAGCTCATGTTTGTCTTTGAGGATCTCATTAACGTGGACGATCGCTCGATTCGCACCATCTTGAAAGAGGTCAACAACGACGAGCTGACCTTATCGCTCAAAGCGGCGACCCCAGCCATGCAAGAGAAGATTTTCGCCAACCTCTCCGAAAGGGCGGCGGACATGATTCGCGAGGATCTGGAATCCATGGGCCCAACGCGCATGGCTGACGTGGAAAAAGCCCAGCAAGCCATTCTGCGGGCCGCCAAAAAACTTGAGGCCGAGGGCAAGATTGTGATCGGCAAAGGCGAGGGGGATCAATTTGTTTAAGAATTTCGCGCCCCAGAGCCTAACGACCCTAGAGGCTGACCCCAATCCCGAGACCCAAAGCGCCAATGGCGTTTCGACTTTCGCCGGGGAGGATTTTACGCCCCCCAAAGCGGCCACCAACCATTTCGCCGACTTTCAAGAAAATAAAGCCCCTCGATCGGGCGCTCCTAAGGCCCAACCCAAAGGCGCCTTCCAAGAAGAGATGGTCAAAACCACGCCATCTTTGGGTTATCTCTTCGCCCCCTTTGAGCCCGGGGAGCCGGCTTATAAAGGCTTTGACGCTTATACTCCGCCCGCCGCCACTTCTTTTGATTTTAAGGAATTGGAGGCTAAAGACGAAAGGATCATCAATACCCTAGACAAAGCCGAAAAAAAGGCCCAAGAAACCCTCGATTTGGCCCAAAAAAAAGCTAAGGAGCTGGAAGAGGAGGCTAGAGAGCGCTTGGCCCAAATGTCGGCGGAGGTCAAAGCCCAAGCCGAGAGCGCGGCCGAAGAGGTCAAAAAGTCGGCGGAACTGGAGGCTCAAGAGTATTTGGCGGCTTCCGCGGCCAGCGTCGGGGATCTGGAAAAGCTAAGGCTGGAAAACCAAAACTTAACCGAGGATATAACCCAGTTAAAAGCCTCTTTAAAAGACGCCGAAGATAAATTTGTCCTCCAAAGCGCGGAACTGAAAGCCAGTTTCGAGGATCTGGAAAACCAAAAAAAAGCTTTGGCCGATCTGGGGCTCAAACAAGCCCAAGAAGCCGAGGAAGCCAAAGCCGAAGCCCTAAAAGCCGGGCAAAAAGAAGGCTTCGCTTTGGGTCAAGAGCTGGGTTTGAAAGATGGTTTAGCCCAGGGCGAGGAAAAAGCCCATAAGGAATTTATGGCCAAGGTTCAAGGTCTGATGGACGCTTTAGGGAAAGTCAATGATCTTTGGCCAGGCCTCTGGGAAGCTAACGGAGCCTTTATGGTGCGATTAGCCGTGGACGCGGCGGAGGCCATGGTCAATAAAGAGATCGAAAATGGCCGGGGTCTAGCCGCCGGAGCTTTTAAGGCTTGCGTTACTCATTTAAGCCACTCCCATGAGGCTATCTTTCGGATTTGCCCGGGGGATATGGCCGAGCTAGAAGTGGCCAGAGCCGATCCCCATATTGGGCTCGATAGTTTGGTCAACATTAAGTTTATCCCCGATCCGGCCTTAGGGCCGGGGGATCTCATTATGGAGTCCGACGTGGGCCGACTGGACGCGACCATGAAAACCCGGCGCGAAAAAGTTTTAAGCGTTTTAAAAGAAGCCTTAAATCAAGGCGTAATTGGCGCGGTTCCCGAAGCGCCAAAAGAGGGGGGCCTAGATCCAGTTCCCGCCGGTCAAGTTCCTTCCGCCCCCGCGGCGGCCTCGCCTAACCCCACGGCCTAATTTGAACCCCGAACTCAACATCTGGGAGCGTTCCCAAGGTCTTTTGGAATTGGTTTACGCGAGGGGTTTGGATCAAGTCCCCGAGATGGACGCGGCCGCCCAGGGAGCCGAATTGCTGGCTCCTTTTATAAAATCCGCTAGCCCTAAGCCAAGACTCTTGGACGTGGGTTGCGCTGGCGGTCATTTTTATCATAGCCTCAAAAAACGCGGCTTAGAGGTGGATTATTACGGCTTGGACTATAGCCCGAAGATGGTGGCTCAAGCCCAAAAAGCCTTGGCCCAGTTAGGTTTGGATCCGCGTAGAATAATTTTAGGCGCTATCGCCGATCTAAGCGGCTTCAGCTTTGAATTGGGGATCCTAATAAATACCTTAACTTTTTGCCCCGATTTTCGAGAGCCCTTGGATCGCTTGGTGGACACGGGTCTTACGGCCTTAGTCATTAGAGACAATTTTGGGCCAAAAACCGTTATTCGCTGGGAGACGGACGGGTATTTGGACGAGGGTTACAACCATTTGAAGGGCTATTGGAACCAATGGAGCGTCGCGGAAGTAAGAGAATTTCTGGGCTCTAGGGGCTTTGAGACGCGAGAGGTCATGGATCGCCGAACCCAAGGCCAAGTGGAAATGGTGGTCGACAAACCCTACTACTGGTCATGGCTGGTGGCTTTTCGGGCTTAGGGGGCGGACAGTCGACTTATCCGCTCAGCGGGCAATGGAATATATATTTTTGCTATTTTTTTCACGGCCACGGTAAATAGAACTCGTTTTTCCCATTCGCTTTTGACTCTAATTCTTCAGTTTAAAGAAATCCTCAAAAGAATACGCTTTTACCTCCTCAGTCCGCTACGCTAATTAGATCATTTAACGATATATAGAGGTCTCCGCGCCGCCATCAAAAAACCATTGAGCTTCCAGCTTAGCGGTTTTTGAGTTGGGATTTGGAATTGGAGTCGCCAGAAAATCTTCCGCCTTTGCTTGTATAAATATTTATTGTCATAGTTTTGGTGGATTAAAACCACCAGCTTTAGCTGGTAGCTTCAGCATTTCTTCTTGACAATGCTAGTGTGGGTACTAGAATGAATTTTGCTCGAGAATTTTCTTTACC
>JAISWW010000047.1 GCA_031270705.1 Deltaproteobacteria bacterium | reverse complement strand
GACTCGCCTTTTATTAAGGCTAAAAATCATCTTTTGGAGAAGCAAGGCGGCAATCCTTTTAAGGAATATTCTTTGCCTGAGGCCATCTTATCCCTTAAACAAGGTTTTGGGCGTTTGATGCGTCATGAGGCCGATCAAGGTCTATTGGTCATTTTGGATAACCGTATCTGGACCAAATATTATGGCAAAATGTTCCTAAAAAGCCTCCCGTCAAGCCCAGTAACTAAAAAAATTGAAGACGTGGCTAAATTTTTCGCCGAAGAGTCGCTACGCCAATCTGGAATCGCTAACCAAAAGAAATGTTCTAACTGAAAAAATAAAAAGTGCGTTAAAATATTCCCTAATCCTATCTAATTTTTAATCGTAAATCCGCCTAAATTCCGCGATGGCTTGGTTGGCCTTTTTTCGATCTAATATTTCGCGTCTCAATTCTTCTGTTTTGAGCGCGGAATTTGGAAAATGGTTCTCGGCCTTGTTTTTTGCCCCCAGCTTTGGTATAAAAGAAACGCTTGATTACAACTGTATTTTGACTTAAATTTGTATAAAAAATAACAAATTCAAGCTTAATCGCTAACCTAACTCAAGGAATTTGGCCATTATTTTAAGCTTGTATTGACAATATTATTTTTCCAGGAACTCCATTTTTGGAGTAGGGAATCCCGTTAAATTCGGGAGCGAGCCCATCGCTGTAAGTCCCGCCAGGGAATCTTTTCCGCCTCGTTGGTCACTGTTTTTGAATGGGAAGGCCGCGGAAAAGAGGGACAAGCCAGAAGACCGGCCTGGGAATTAATTTAGTTTTTTGGGGACAGAAAAACTAAATTTTGTTTGATGATCTCCGGAAAGAAGGGCGCCCGGATCACTATTATAAAGTGATCCGGGTTTTTTATTTTGGGCGGCGACATGAAAAAACTATTGGGCGCGTTTCTCTTGGTAGGCTTGGTTTTGGCCCAAAATCCCGCTTGGGGAGCCCAAAACCTGGGTTTTCGGGATTTTATCTGGTGGCGCTTAATTAGCCAGAGCCAGTCCCCCGATGGCGGGCATTTAATCGTCTACCAGCTGGAAAGCCAGGCCCCAGACTATCTTGATGATTTGGAAGTCACGTTTAAGCTTTCCCCTTATCAAAGGTTAGGCGGGGTTAGAGCCTATCTTGAGGGGAGTTATTTCCGGAAAATTATTAACTCCAAGCAAAGGCGATTTGTTTTTTATGGGGGTCAGTCAGCCAAGCTTGATATCTGGGCCAAAGCCAGACGCGGCGATAAGTGGCTCACGGCTCAAACCATTGCCTCGACTTTTGGGCAATCAGGCCTAACCGATCCTGAAGCGACCCCTTTGGAGGATAAGGAGTTAGCCGGGCCGCAATGGACTTTGGCTGGCTCGGAAAGGTTTTATCGGGCTCAGACGGGGCAATTGTTTGAGTTGGAACTGAGCTTAGCGCCCACAGCGGTTAAGATCTTTGAGGATTTGGTCACCATGGCCAACCTTAGGCCTTCGGAAAAAGGTCTCTATCGTCATGTCTCCCAGCAAACTCAGGATCAGGCTCAAAGCGGTTACACGGCCTCCAAAAAGGATCTGGTCTTTGTGGGCTATTGGGGGGAAACGGGCGCGGCCAGTTTTTCTCTGCCCGTCTATAGGGCCTACTACGGTCAGTTGGATTATCCCAAAGGCTTTTTGGTTATGGGCGTTTTCTTATTGGGAACCATTGGGTTAGTTAAAGCCCAAAGTCGGAGGTTTGAGAGCCAGTGAGCGTTAGGCGGATAAAAAATATCGTTCAGTATCTCTCTTTCGCCATTTTGATGTATGGCGGGCGGGTGGGCGTCCATCTCGGCTCGGCCTTGCCTTGTTTCGCTTGTCCCTATGTGCCGGGGTGCGGTGGGTTTTGTTATTTAATGGGGCTCCAGGGTTACATCGGTTTTGGCTTAGTGGCGGGAGTAGCGGCGGGCAAAGAAATACTGGTGGCTTTAGGCTGGTTTTTGGTCTTTGTGGTTTCGGCCTCTCTTTTAGGGAAAGCCTGGTGTGGTTGGATCTGCCCCTTTGGCTTGATTCAGGATTGGCTTTCTTGGCTGAGAAAAAAAATGGGCGCGCGCGAAAGATATATTTCGCCAGAAGGCAAAAAAATTTTAGGCTCCATAAAATACATATTCCTATTTTTAATAGTCCTTCTCCCGCCCTTAATAACCGCGAAAATTTTGCCGCCTGACTTATATTTGCCTTTTTGCAATATTTGCCCAGGAAAACTAATTTTGCCCCTATTCGCTGGGGAAACCAAATATCTGGCCGTAAACCTCGATAACGCCGTGACTTTGTGGCTTTCTTTAGCTTTAATCGCCGTGACCGCGAGCGTCTTAGTGGGGGTCTATTTTAAGGATCGGCTCTTTTGTCTTTTTTGTCCATTATTGGCTTTAATCCATATCCTAAGGCCGTTAACCGCCTTAAGACTAGTTAAGGAGCCAAGCGCTTGCCTGGGTTGTGGCAATTGTCGTCGGAACTGCCAGATGGATGTCGCCATTATTGATCAAGATATCGCCCAAGTTCAGACCATCGAGTGCCTGGATTGCTTAAGATGTTTGGAGGCTTGTCCATCTACTGGCTCTTTAAGCTTAAAGTTTTTTGGCTTTAATCTTTTTATTTCTTCGCGCTGGGTAACTTCCGCTTTAAGGCTTAAGCCATGACCGTGGCCATGGAGGGAGGAGCCAGCTCTCGCCAAGCTAGGTTATTGGCTAAAACCCGAGAAAAAGCCTTAAGCGAAGAGAAAGCCATTTTAGATTGGCTCAGGACGCGCGAAGACTATCGGCCTAATTGGGAATATTTTCTGGAACTCTTGGCTGATCGCCGAATCGAGACCATTGAGGCTAGATGCCAGCGGAAGGCGATTAGGCTTTTATGTAACCAAACGCCTTTGGAATTAATCTGGGCTTTTGGTTTTCAGCCAGTCAAAATTGTTTGTGGCTCTTTAGCCGAGTCGGCTTATTCGGCTCGCGAGTGGCCAGCCCTCATGTGTCCTTTGATTAAGGGGATTTTAACCTCTTTGGAGCTAGATCCAGATTTGGCCAATGGTTCTTGGGTCACGCCCACTTCTTGCGACTGGGTGGTAAAATTTTGGGAAATATCTCAGAAGGTCAAGCCTGGCTCTGGGACTGTCAAATTTCTGGAATTGCCCCATTTAAAACAACGCCCGGAAAGCCAAAAAAGATGGCTGGAAGAGATTAAGGCCTTAAATCTTTATCTCGCTCAACTAAAAGGCAAAAAGATTGATCGCCATAAGCTTATTGAGGCCATCCAAGCCCTAAACCGCGCTTGGATGGCTATCATAGAGCTAAAGAAAGCCCGGCTAGAGGGCCGACTGTCTTTGAGCTGGTTTTTGGCCATTATAGGGACGTTTTTTTTCGATCGCTTGGATCGCTGGACGAGTCAAGTGGAATCTTTAATAGAGGATCTAACGGAAAAGCGTTTTTCTGGCGTTAAGGTCTTTCTGGCGGGCTCGCCAATCTTTTTTCCCAATTTCAAGTTGCCCGCTCTTATGGAGGAGGCGGGCTTAATGGTGGTGGCTGATGACCTTTGCTCAGCGGAGAGGATTTTTCCCGGGGGCCAGGTTTTTGAGGATACTTCTGAGTGGGGATTGTTGGCCAGTCTAGCCGGTCGCTATCATCAAGGCTGTTTGTGCCCAACTTTTGGGGATAATGAAAGGCGCGTCCATAATATTTTGGCTCAACAACAAGAGGCCCAGATTTTAGGCGTGGTCTTTGTGGTTTTAAAAGGTTGCCATCCCTATGACTTGGAATCTTCGACGATTGAGTCAACCTTAAAAGATCGCGGGTTAAGGTTTTTGCGATTGGAGACTGATTACGCCACCGAAGATCGGCAAAATCTCTTTACCCGTTTGGAAGCCTTTGGGCATAGTCTAGCTGGAGTTTAAAAGTGGCCATCAAAGCTGGGTTTGATTTAGGCAGCACGGCGGTTAAAGTCATCTTAACCGAAGACGAGAAAATTTTATGGTCAGGCCATAGTCCCACGGCTCCAGGTCAAGAAGCCTTAGCCAAATCGCTCATGGCCAAAGGTTTGAGCGAATTGGGCCTGCAAAGCGATTCCGTCTCCCAGGTGGCCGCGACTGGTTATGGCAAGGGCCTGGTGGGTTTGGCCGAGCGCCGGATTGACGAGATACAAGCCAACGCCTTAGGTTTATTTAAGTTAAGCGGGGGCGGAGCTCGCCATATCATTAATATTGGCGGCCAAGACATTAAGCTGATTCATTTGGACGAGCGCGGGCGGGTCTCAGATTTTAAGATGAACGACAAATGCGCGGCTGGGACGGGGCGGTTTTTTGAGTTAGTGGCTAGGCTTTTGGATACCCCTATCGCTGAGTTCGCCAGGTTAAGCCAAGAGGCTTCTCAAGAGATTACGCTGAATAGCACCTGCGTGGTATTCGCGGAAAGCGAGATGGTCTCCCTCATGGCTAAGGGGGCGGGCAATGGCGACATAATAAAAGCCCTCCACGCTTCTGTGGCTAGAAGGGTCGCGGCTATGCTGGCTAGAGCCGATCTATCGTTTGGGGTCTGGCTTGATGGTGGGCCGGCCTTGAATCAGGGGTTGGTTCGGGCTTTGGAAGACGAGCTTTTAACTGAGGTCTTTGTTTTGGACAATCCCCAGTTTACCGTGGCTTATGGGGCGGCTTTGTCCCTAAATTAAGGCCGCAAGATTTTTACTTTAGCTTTTAATCATAAGGAAAGCGTAGGCGTTTTATGAGGCCCAAACTTTTTGGCGTAGTTTTAATAGTCTGGTTTTTGGTTTTCGCGGTTCCGGGTTTTGGGGGCCCAGCCACGGAGGATCCGGATTTGCCGGAGATTCTAGCCCAAAAAGTGGCTAAGTTGCCGCCAGAAATACGGAGAAAAACGATTTTTATCGAGTCAACCCCAGATGGCTTTCAAGTCGCTGGCAAGGGCTCGGTCATAAACTCTATTATCCAAAAGGCTGGTGGCTTAAGCCCAGATGGTTTGGGGGCTTTAGAGTTTGAGCCCTTAACCTTGACCCTTTGGCAAAAATTGGCCCCTGAGGTAGTCATCGCTAGAACCAAGGATCTGGCCGCGGCCAAGAAATTTTTAGGCCAAAGAACTTGGCGTAATTCCCCAGCGGTCAAAAATAACCAGATTTTCGACTTTCCTGACGGGCTCGTGGATGTGGCCAAAGACCATCAAACTTATTTTTCGGCTTGGCTAGCTGGAACCCTTTACGCCAAGGAATTTGGCCAATCGAAAAACTTGGTTCGTCCCGAGGCTAAACTCTCTTCCAAGCCTTTAAAGTTAGAGATGCCTTATGTGGAAAACGCGACCATAGTCGATAGCCGGATTTTGGATTTTGTCCATCGAAGTTTGGTAATTCGCTTTAAAAAACCTTTGGACGTCATCTCCACTAGCGCTGGCCCATTACAAGATGTAGAGGCGGTGGGCAACTCCTATTCCCCAGCTCCCACTTGGCCCATTTATCATCAGGGAAATTTTGATACCTCCATGGCTAAGCTTTATGAGGTCTTGGGGCTCAACAAAGAAAAAGCCTCCTTGCTGGGCACTGGGGCGGATCTGAATAATCTTGTGGTCACAACCCGAAAATATAAAGATTTGGTCGTGACAACCCTCATTACCGCTGGGGTCGAGGGCAACGCGATTAGGGCTGGGAGCGACGAAGGGGCCTTTGTGGAGCCTGGAACCATTAATATAATAGTTCTAGCCAATAGGCGCCTAACCCCAGGAGCCATGGCCAACGCCATAATTTACGTGACTGAGGCTAAAACAGCCGCTCTTTGGGAAATGGACATTAGAAGCGTCCAAACTGGCTTAGAAAATCCCGCTACTGGCACAGGCACCGATAGTATCGTGGTGGTCAGCGGGGAGGGCAAGAAGGCTACTTGGTCTGGGGGACACGCCAAACTTGGGCAATTGATAGCCGAGTCAGTTAAGGCGGGGGTCATTGAGGCTATTTACAAGCAAAACGGCAAGACTCCCCAAAGATCCGTTCAAAAACGCCTGGCGGAAAGAGGTCAATATTGCCCAGAATTAAGTCCTCTCTTTGATATCCCTCGTTACCAAGGTTTTATGGAAATGGCCTTTAGCCTTAGTGACGCTCATCGGTTTGGGCAAGCGATCGATTTAACGGCTTTTGAGTCTTTGGCTTTAATTGTGGCTGGGGAGATAGCCGGAAAACCGATCCTTAAGTTAGAAGACGCCCCCAAAGGGGATAAAACGCCAGCTCCGTTATCCATCGCCTTAAGGGCTCTTAAAACTGGCCAGAAGAACCGGAAGCCCTAGGGCTACGCGCGAATTAATGGTAAAAAAATTATTGACAGTCAGAAAAATATTTATTAACATTAAACAGTTTAGGCGCCCATAATAGGGAGAATAGGGAATTCCGTGAAAATCGGAAGCGAACCCATCGCTGTAAGTCCTAGCGCGAGCTAAGTTTTGCCGAATCAATTGGTCACTGTCTTTGTTGATGGGAAGGCCTCGGGAAAATGGGACAAGCCAGAAGACCTACCTAGGCTGGATACCTTGTTTAGGTGACTTTAGGGGAAAAGTCGTCAGGGGTGTCTTGTCGGCTGGGTAAGTAGGGTAAACCTGGATCACATTAGTTTGTGATCCTTTTTTTTTGTCTGAAGACAATTTGAGATAAAGACGAGACTGAAAATGTCATTTATTGGCCATAAAGAGAATAATTTTTTGCTAAACAATCGTAGTTGGCTTAAGGAAACTGGGGCTTGGACGATAAGTTTTGGCATGATTCTTGCTCTCTCTCTCTCTCTCTCTCTCTCTCTCTCTCTCTCTCTCTCTCTCTCTCTCTCTAAATAAATCACTATTTAATAAATTTATAACGCTATTATTATGTTTTAAAACATAGTAATAGCATTTTTTTATTTAATATATGATATTATATGAAAATATACATTTAAAAATTTAATAATTAATTGTTTTATCTGAGAGTCACCCAAATAGGTTCTCAACTCAATGGGCCTTGCCGACAACTGACATTGTTAGGCAAGAAAAAAGTCGATACCAGGAGGTAGAAATTGACATGTTTCGTTCAAGGAGAAACAAATGTTCAACAAGTTCGCTGTTATATTTATTTTGGTCATGGTTCTGGCGGTTCCCATGGCCTTGGCTCAAGATGGAGGCGTTTCTAGCTCTACTCAAGCTCGATTGAGCTCAGCGCTGGATCCAGTCGTTGTGATTGGCACCAGGGATTCGCAAAGCATTTCTGAATCAACAAAGAGCGTCAGCGTGGTCACAAAAGAAGAGATTGACGCTCAAGAAAATACATTTTTGCCAAAGTTTTTAAGCCAACAACCTGGCGTTTTTTATAGCTCAAATGGTAGCCCAGGCCAATGGACAACAGTAAATATTCGTGGAGCTGGGGCCAAATACACCGCTTTTGAATTTAATGGCATCAAACTCCAAGACGTGGCCGACACGCAGGGAGCCTTCACTGGTTTTCTGGAAGATTTACAGGGCACAAGCAATATAGAGCAACTTGAGTTGCTTAGAGGCACAAGTAGCGCGCTTCATGGCTCTAGGGCCATTGGTGGCGTTATTAGCCTTCAAACTGAAAGATGGATCGATGGAATTAGGGCTGAGGTAAGAAATGAATTTGGCCCCAATAATACCTATATCGGAAACGCGAGAATCGCTTATGGAAAACCAGATTTATTTTATATAGACATAAACCCTGTTTATGTTGATACTGATGGCGAAAATTATTATGGTAAATATGGCCTTGGCTATGAAAATAAAGGGGCGAGCGTTAGCGGAGGTTTCAAGCCTTTTGAGGGAGCGAGTATCGAGTTTGTTAGTCTCTTCTATGATTCAAAAATGATATCTAGCGATTCCCCAACCTATAAAATTGGAGCGCCAGATCATTTCAGTAAAGATAGTTTACTTCCACAAAGAGTAACTAATCCAAACGATCGTCGAGAATCAATGGTGACGCAAGTTGGCGCGATCTGGCGGCATAATGTTTCTGATTTGTGGGATTATTCATTGACCGTATCCTCTGGAAAGACAGAAAGGCATTATTTTTCTGAATATCCTGGTGGTTATGATAAAGGTTTTTATGATGGCAAAACATTAAATGTTCAAACTCAGCATAATATTAGGCCGAATGACTGGCTGACAATTAATGTTGGCCTAGAATTTGAAGAACTAAAATATGAAGGACTTTCAACGCCTGATTCATGGTCAGGTAACTTTACGGAAGTAAGAAAAGATAATAAATATAAATCTTGGGAATATTTTATTCAATTACAGGGTAGTTTTTTGAGTAACAAATTAAAAACAAATATTGGCGCGAGATATAGTAAATATGACGTTTTTTCGGGAGAATTTCTTTATGATGTGTCAGCCGCTTATCTGTTTGACACGGGCACAAAAATCCACGCCCAAGTTGGCTCCGGTTATCGCGCTCCCTCATTATATGAATTATTTGGTGGTTACATGGATAATGGAACTTTTATTATTATTGGCGATGATAGCCTTAAACCAGAAAAAAGCGTTAGCTTCGAGTTTGGAGTTGAGCAGTCACTATTAAAAGACAAAATGAAAATTGGGGCAACTTATTTTCAAATTGATGTTGATGATATAATATATTATTCTTCAGCCAATAGGGCCGGTATAGGCACTCCGGGTTACGCCCAAGGCAGTAAAGGCAAAGTGAAAGGTTTAGAGGCTTGGGTCAATTTTTGGATTGTGGATTATGTTAGGTTAGCGGCCTCATACACTTTTGTCGACTCACGTTATAAAACCGATCCATCCGCTCGCGATTGGTCGAGAACAATGAATTTGCCTCATAATATTTTTAATTTAAATGTCTTAGCTATGCCAACGGATAAGTTAGTTTTATCAGGAAACTTGTCCGTCCGAGGCGCTACCCCAGTTTCAGTTTCCGGAACATGGCCAAATCCATCTTTAACCTATGATGAAAAATCATTCGCCGTTTTAGATTTAGCCGCCTCATATCAGGTCTTCGACTTTATGAAGTTCTTTGTGAGGCTTGATAACGTTACGAACGTCGACTATACGATCGGCGCTTATTTTCAACCTGGAATTTCTGTTTATGGCGGCGTGGCTTTTAGCTATAAGTAATAAATATTTGACCCACAAAAAAACGCGGGACTCAAAAAATTAAACGTCATGGTTTGTAGGTTGATAAGTAGTCAAGGCAAGGCGATAGATATTGTTTTGCCTTGACTGTTTTATATGATGGTTAATGAATGACTAATGAACGGATAAAAACTGATAATAACAAATTATTAGATAACAAAATAATAACGTTTTCTAAAAATAGTAAACTGTCTTCTGAAAACGTGGAATTACAAATACTTGGTGTCCTGGAGTCATTATTAAGTAGGTCTACTAAAGATGATGCAGACGCGTTAATAAACTGGACTCTCAAAAGCGCGCGCGAGATATCTACGGATCTTTCTAAATTTGGACATCAGGTCAGCCACCATAGAGTGGGGAAAATGTTAAGACGACTTGGCTACAATTTGCAGGTCAATGT
>JAISWW010000009.1 GCA_031270705.1 Deltaproteobacteria bacterium | reverse complement strand
TCCCAAAGATCTGTCATCGCCAAAAAGATTTTTAAAAACAAAATCAAGGCGGGGCGAGAGCAAATTAGAGCTATTCTGATCAGCCAACCTAAAGCCTCCTTAACCAACTTGGAAAGACCACTTTAAATATACCAGATTTCCCTTTGACTGTCAAAAATATTTTTATGCGTTAGTCGCCGGGGCGCCGGAGTAATGAAATCTTTATTTTGGCCGACATAATTTCAATGTCTATTTAAGACCCTGGAGCTAAGGTTACCATGAGGCGATGACAATTAGCTGGGTCGTTAAAGCTTTATATTGTGGACCAGGAGGCCTAACCTCCTGGTCTCTACGGATAAAATTAAAAATTTGTTTATTCTCGATATTAATATAATTAATTATATTAAAGGATTTGAATAGTTATATAACAGATGTATTAAAAAACTCTATCTTCTTTTATTTAATGAGTATAGCCGATGACGAAGGCATTGGCCTTGACGCTCCTAATCCTAGAGACGCCATAAAGTGGCTTGTTAACTCTCTATGGAAAAATACGGTGAGCGACAGGTCGTGGTTTAGATTGACGAATTATGACAAAACAATATTTGATCGTATATATAACTATTAAATTAATCAAAGAAAATTATATTTGTTTTGAATAATTTTTACGAAAAAATACAAAACTAACCAATGAAATCATCTAAAACTTGGCGCGAGTACCATACTTTTCGTCTTTGTAGATATATTATTAGATTGACAAGTTACATTAAACACTATAATTTAACTATATTAGACAGATAAAGATTATTTTTTGCTACGAATTGATAATCAAATAAAACTTTGTTAAGGCTTTGTTCCAACGCGTCGCCTTCTTTTCAATCTTACGAGCCTCCTAGTCAACAGCGCAAGCCTCGCGCGGCGCCCCCATTCTCAGGCTGGCGAAGGCGACCATTAAAATTTCGCGCGCGATAGGCGCCATCGACCTTAGCTCTTTCGGCCTGTTTAAGGCGTTTTTCAAGAGTCGGGTTTAGGCCAGCCTTAAGCGAGCGTTTTGGCCTCAATCAATTTATCCCTGGCCTCCTAAGGGAGACCAGGGGATAAGTTCCAAAAGTTAAAGTCAGTTCTTGGTTATCAAATCCGGGCTTAAACCTCCATGATTTAAGGCCAGTAGGAGCGGAATATTGGCATAACCCATCTAAATCCTTATATTTTTTAGGACTAACCGGGGGTTTAAGGTTTTTAAGGAACGTATTGGTTAAGGCCCTGTTGGCGTCGCCTTTTTGAAAAGAGTTCGGGCCAACAAAAATTCCAACAATTGGGCCGAATTTCTAAGGATTTTTAGGGTCTGACCTGGAAGCGTAAAAAGGCCCAAAGCCTTGATTTTATTGAGCTTTGAACCTTCCCGCATCTTTAATTAACTATGTATTTGGTAGTCCCAAGGGGACTCGAACCCCTGTTTTCGCCGTGAGAGGGCGGTGTCCTAGGCCACTAGACGATGGGACCTCCTAATCTATTCGCGGAGATAACCTTAATCTATCCAAACCCAAATATCAAGCGAAAACTTTCTTCCCATCGCCTCCTTAGACTCCCCGGCTAATGGGAGCCCCAAGAATTTTTCTTGGCGGCGATTAACCCCGCGCCCCCGCTAACCGGCAATTTAGGGAGCTGAGCTAAAGGCTTTTGGTGGCAAAAGCTTTCCTGGCCTATTTTCCGACCTTAGCCAATCTTAACGCCCTAACGGATAGCTTAAAACCGTGGCCTAAAAGCTATTTCCAGGCCAGCGGCGCCGCAGTCTCGGCTGGGCTGGATCCGGCTATGAGCTGGATCTATCCTAGAGCCCGGCCCACGTTAGACTTTTAAGCCCGAGAGCTCACCTCATTGGCTCATAACCTGGGCCAGGCCACGGACAACCGCGCCAAGGCTAGGCCATTGGCCGACAAAGAGCCCCTCCGCCGGGACTTCACCTCCACATTGGACTCGGTGTTTTCGTCGCAAGGCCCTTGGGAGAGCCAAAGGGTTTCCAGATGAGTAGCCCCAAAGCCACGTCGGCTACAACCTGATTCAAGATATCAAGGGCTGTCGCTCCCTCGGGGATCCGAACCGAACGCTTCTTCATTGCCTTTTGAGCCTTAGCCAAAATCTTCCCCCCTCTCATGATTCCTTTCTCCATAATTCCCTATCATAATTCATAGCCATGATCATAATGACGCGTTAAGGCGATCATAATCCCTTAAAGCTTAATTCATAATTTATGGAGTTTCCTTGAGTTTGGCTTAAGCGAATGGCTAATTTTAGCTAAAATATTAATTTTTTATCGAGGGCTTTATTGCCAATTTCTCCATCCCCACACGCTATCCCCTTTCTCCATCACCCATCCAACATCCACATACGCTAAAGAAGAAGAATATCTACGCCACTAGCCAGCTAAAACTTGTAAAAAAACTCTGACCGATTATTTACAATCAATTTCCAAAAAAATGACATCTCTTAAACCTTCTCCGAGTATACATTAGCCAAGCGAAATTTTAAGCCAAACTCCCATATTTCGCTTTCCTTTAAGAACGACTGAGAAATTACAATAAAATTACAAACCCAAAACAATAAAGCGACTAGCGAGCTTTATAATCTAAATCAGAGCCAAAAAGGCGGCTCGCCAAATAGTAAATAATGATAGGTCAATTTTTTTATCATCCCCACAATTTGGGTTCCGGCCCAATTAAGTTTTAGCTTAAAAAGAGGTTTTTTATGGCCAAAGAAGGCTCGGTGGCCCCTAAGGAACGGGTCAACATAGTTTACAAGCCGGCCACCGGCGACGCCAAGGAAGAGGTGGAGTTGCCTTTGAAGTTGTTGGTCGTGGGCGATTTTACCCAACGACCCGACGCGAGGCAAGTTGAGGATCGCGACCCCATTGGCGTGGACAAGGACAATTTTAATGAGGTCTTAAAGGGCCACAACTTGTCCCTCGATCTCGCGGTGCCCGATCGTCTCTCTAAGGACGAGGACTCGCGCATGGCGGTTCACCTGGAGTTTGAGTCTTTAAAAGACTTTGAGCCCGACCAATTGGTGCAAAAAGTCGAGCCCTTAAAAAAACTGATGGAGCTCAGAGAAGCCTTAAAGGCCGTCAAAAGCCCCATCGCCAACATTCCGGCCTTCCGCAAACAGGTTCAGGCCCTTATGGACGACCTTGACGCCCGTAACGCCCTGTTTCAAGAATTAGGCCTGGCCCAGGAGTAAGAGATGGCCGCTAAATCTCAATCAGCCGCCGCCGAACAAATCGCCACAGACGTCAGCCTTCTGGATCAGATTGTTTCGGCCACCAGCTTAAAACCAGAGGAAGAGCCCTATCAATTAGCCAAGGAGGGTCTGGCCGCGTTTATCTCGGAACTAGCCGCCTCCCACCGTCAGGAAGTGAAAATTTCCGGGGCTCTGGTCGATGAGTTAATCGCCGAGATTGACCGCAAAATCTCTCGCCAAGTGGACGAAATTATCCACGCCGAAGAATTCCAGAAAATGGAATCTAGTTGGCGGTCATTAAAATTCTTAGTCGATCGCACTAACTTCCGCGAAAATGTCCGCGTTAAAATCATGAACGTCGCCAAAGACGACTTGTTAAGCGATTTTGAGGATTCGCCAGAGATCACCAAATCCGGCCTCTATAAGCAAATTTACGCGGCGGAATATGGCCAATTCGGTGGCCAACCTTTTGGCTCCATCATCGCCAATTACGACTTTGGCCCGGGCGCCCAGGACATTAAGCTTTTACAATACGCGGCGAGCGTGGCCACCATGGCTCATTCGCCTTTTATCGCCGCGGCCAGTAGTAAATTTTTCGGTATTGAGCGCTGGGCCATGCTCCCCAACCTTAAGGATCTCAAATCCATCTTCGAGCAACCCATTTACGCCAAGTGGCGCTCTTTTCGGGAAAATGAGGACGCTAGAAACGTCTGTCTGACCATGCCGAAATTCCTAACGCGCCTCCCCTATTCCGAGGATAACCCGACCAAAACCTTCAATTATTTGGAAACGGTTACTGATCCGGATCTGGATTTCTGTTGGGGCAACACCGCTTTCGCCTTGGGCACCAAACTGACCGATAGCTTCGCCAATTTCCGCTGGTGCGCCAACATCATCGGCCCCCAAGGCGGCGGCAGCGTTGACGACCTTCCTCTTTATCGCTATGAGGATAAAGGCGAAACCCACAACAAAATCCCCACCCAAGTGCTTATTTCCGAAAGAAGAGAGTTTGAGTTAGCCGAAGAAGGCTTTTGCGCATTGACCATGCGCAAGGGCTCGGACAACGCTTCCTTTTTCTCGGCCAATTCCTGCCTAAGGCCCAAAGTCTTCCCGGCCACCCCAGAGGGGAAAGCCGCCGAGACCAATTACAAGCTCTCGATCCAATTGCCTTACATGATGATTATGAGTCGCCTGGCCCATTACATCAAGGTCATCCAAAGGGAAAACATTGGCACTTGGAAGGAAAGAAACGACCTCGAGCGCGAGCTAAACATTTGGATCAGCCAATACGTCACCGAAATGGACAACCCCGCCCCAGCGGTGCGGAGTCGAAGGCCTTTAAGAATGGCCCAAATCGAAGTCAATGACGTGGAAGGCGATCCCGGCTGGTATCAAGTGGGTATCAAAGTCCGGCCTCATTTTAAATACATGGGGGCCAACTTTACTCTCTCTTTGGTCGGTCGGTTGGATAAAAAGTAGTTTTCTTAGTGGTCTGGTTTTCTAGGCCAAAAGATAAAAATTGATGGGGTCATGTAAGTGATTATTATCCCTTGCCCCAGCCCGCGCCTCTAAATCATTTTGATTTTAGGCGGTTTCCTGGACGAAATGCCTTTAAGCGCCTGGATTGTCTAGGCGCGACTAATCTCTATTTTTTCCTTTTCGCGCGCGGCGCGAAAATCAAGGAGTTTTAAATGGCTCTCACCGCTTACATGGCCATCAATGGCAAGTCCCAGGGCGACATCAAGGGCGATTGCCCCCAAGGTGGCGACAAGAAGGACAAGATCATCGTCTACAATGTGGATCACAACGTGGAGATCCCCAAGGACACTCACACGGGCCTACCTACTGGCCAACGCATCCATAACCCCCTGACCATCCTCAAGCACAAAGACAACTCCACGCCGAAACTGTATCAAGCTTGCTGCAAGGGCGAGCAGGCCAAGGTCGATCTGTTGTTCTTCCGAGTCAAGGACACGGGCGAGGAAGAGAACTACTTCAAAATCACTTTGGAAGACGCCATCATCGTCAACCTTCGTGAGTTCACCCCGACCACCTTCTTGCCCGACAACAAGCCCTACAAGGACATGGAAGAGGTGAGCTTCACCTACTCCAAGGTCACCTGGAGCTATACTGACGGCAATATCGAGTTCACCGACGACTGGAAAGCCTAATTGGCGTAGCGCGTCTCTGGGGCCGGGCGACCGGCCCCAGAGCTTCAATCATATAAGGAGCGATCATGACTAAGGCCGACATTTCTTTTGATTTCGCCTTTAATCAGGCCCCATTTGACGAATTAAAACCGACCGTAAGTTACTTTAAGGGCTCTGGCGGGCTTAACCGGCTTTTTAACTTCAATGTGACGCTCCTTGTGCCCACCCGGGACATAAAGGAGCTGGATCCAGCCGATCTCATGGGAACGAGAGCGACTCTGACCATTACGGATCACAAACGACTAGAGTTAGTTGACCAAGAGAAAGAGCAAGAGCAAGAGCAAGGTGAGAAAAAAGGCCCGCGCTCATATCAGGTTAAATGGCAGGGCGTCGTTAGCGGCTTGGAATTTGGCGACGAGGCTCGGGAGTGGCATTTGGCCCGCGTGGAGTTGACCTCCATTTTGGCTCCCTTAAGGGCTTTGACGCAAAACCGCATTCATTTGGACTCAACCACCATAGATATTATTGAGGAAAGCTTAAAGTTTGGCGGAATTAGCTCTCAAAACTTCGACTTCAGCCAAATCAACCGAGGCTCATACCCCAAACGAGATTTTGTTTTTCAATATGACGAGGATCTCTTGGCTTTTATCAATCGGAACCTGGAAAGAGAAGGCTTAGCCCTTTATCACGACTTTACTGGCTCCGACGAGGTCTTGCGCCTGGCTGACCAAATTTGGCAATTCCCGGCTATCCTTAATGAAAAAGGCGAAGACTTAATAGTCCAAAGAAGCCAGGTCACCAGCCTTGATCCGGTTCGCCCCAATAATCCTATCTTTTTGTTTCGGGCCCAAACCAAAATTCCCCCCGAGAAAATTCGCTTAAAAGATTACAACTGGCTCATACCTAACGCGCCACTAGAGATCACGGTTCCAGTCTCCTTGAAAGGCCGAGGCGAAGTCTACCTTTTTGGCGAAAACTTCGACAATGAGACCGAAGGAACCCGCTTGGCCAACATCCGCAAAGAAGAAATTTTGGCCTCTTGCTCGACCTTTTCTGGCCTAGGCCATTTGCCCGGCCTAATTCCTGGAGGCGTATTCACCTTAGAGGATGAGGCCATAGAGATGTTTAACGATAGCTACCTGGTCACCGCCTTTGAGACCGAAGGACGACAAGGGGGAGCTCCGAGCAACTTTCCCGATTTAAGCCCTAATGACGCGCCCTTTTATCGACATAGCTTTAACTGTCAAAAGGCTGACCAACCTTTCCGCCCCTTAAGAGTCACCCCGGCCCGCAAAATCTCCGGCTCCCTGACCGCCTGGATCGATGGATCTGGCTCGGGCGATAAGCCAGAAATAGATAGTCATGGCCGTTACAAAGTCCTCTTGCCCTTAGATATTTCCGGACGGAATAGCGGCAAGGCCTCGGCTTGGATCCGGCAAGCCCAGCCCAGCGTTGGCCTTGGTTATGGCCAATCATTTCCACTTTACCCTGGGGTGGAGGTGGTTTTGACCTTTATTGACGGCAACCCCGATCGCCCCTTAATTAACGCGGCGGTGGCTAACGGCGAAACCGGCCCTAACATTAACTCCGTGAACTCCGAAACCTCGGGTATAACCAGCAAAGGCGGCGGCGGCATAGTCTTTTTAAACGCTCAGGGCTCTAACACTTTGACTCTGGTTCCAGGCATTCGCGGGGCCGGGATATTTTTTACCTCTGGTCTATCAGAAACGGACGAGGAACAAAATACCGCGTTAGAAAACCAACAAGATAAACTAGAAAAACAAGATGAGGAAATAAACAAGTTAAAGGCCAAAAATTCCGCCTCCACGGCTGTTTTTAACGCGGATACAATTGAGGATAACGCCAACTACAATAAGATCGTTAGTGTCTTTGACGGCCAGGCTATAGCTGGCAATAAATTTGAGATCAAGGCCAGCGTCGCGGATCTTAAAACGCGCAATCAATTCGTCAGAATGGCCATGGAAGCGAAATCAAAATATAATACGGTCATCAAAAACTCGTTGAAAATGAGTGGCGAATATGACGACTCTCAGTATGGAGCTGGAACCCCAGCTGACAAAATGTTACAAAGAATGGATTTGGGCTTAAGTTATTCTGATGATATTTTCAAGTACGCGAAATTATTGGATAAAGTCGACAGCATAAATAAAGAGCTCGCCAAAGTTGACAGTTTAACCTATACGCCCATGGTTGAGCTTTCGATTTCTAATGATGGCGCTTGCAAAGGCACTTGGCACTCAAAAAAAGTCGGTAATCTCGCGGAGCACATACAGAATTACGCGCTTTTGAATTCCATAATGAGCATGGAGTCGAACTTTTCCAACTACTTGGAAAATTTCGAAAGCGCGGAATCTAGCGCGAAGAAGGGTGAATTCGATAAAGCCGAAGCTAAGCATGTTAAAGCCATTGGCGCCTTCGAAAGCGTCATAGCGTCAATACTAAACTTTGAATGCATGGTTAGAGCCTTAGACAAAAAGTCCCCGAAAAATGGCTTTGTCATAAATAATGAGGATTCATACGTTAACATCAAAAGCAAAGAACAAACGGTCATCTCCGCTACTGGCCCAATAATTTTGGAGTCTTTGACTTCCGGTCGCCAAGTGGATTTGGCCGCCTCCAAGGAATTTTCCGCGTCATTAGACAAAAAATTGCTTAAGCCGGAAATATTTTCTGAGTCCTATTTTAAAAAATATGATCCCTATAAAGATTTTCACGGCATCTTAATGCGGACCATCCTTCAGCGCACTTTGGCCACGGAAATTAACCAGCAAGCTCACGGCGCCTTATTAAACAAAGCCGGACGTCTCATTCAGCTGACTACTGGCAATTCCAAAGAAGATCCCATTAAAAAGAAGCGCGACATTTTTAGGAAAAAGTATTGGGCAAAAGCCAAGATTGTGGATCCCAAAAGTAAAATGCCGCCGGCCGCGGTTCTTAACGCGCACGCCGATTGTCAGGATCCGACTATTTTAAACTTCTCCAAAGATTTCGAACACGGTATTCTTTTGGAAACCCGCGAAGAAAAGCAACATATCCAGTTACGGACGGTTTGCGACACCGGTAGCCTCAGCTTTTATCAGACGACTAATGGCCTAAAATTTTCGGAATTAAAGCCCACGGAATGTCGCTCTTTTACCCTGGATAAAGAAGGGATAATCCTGACTGACGCCAAAGAACGAGCTTTAGAGATTCACGAAAAGGAAGCCTCGTTTTATTTCAAGAAAAACGTTGGTCTCCATATGAAGGATCAGGAGATCAAAATAACCTGCGGGGATCCCAATTCCTTAGCCATTGAAAAAGGCGATCTAACGGTCAAGATGAACAAAAATATCAGTTTTAAAGCTAACGCGGATTTTAAAGCCGAGGCCTCCAAGAAGGTGACTATCAAAGGTGGTCCCAATGTCACCATCGACGCGTCGATCATAAACATTGGCTAAGGAGTTCTCATGCCTCCCAAAATACTAGGCCATCCCGAAGCCATGGTTGGGCCCGCCTTTTACCGGCGGCAAAGCCAAGATTGTCTCAGTTTGTCAGTCTACTTAGGCTTTTCCTTACTGGAGTCCGAAAAAGTGGTGAGCTTGCCCTTGGCTTTAAAAGGGGCCATGGAAAGTTTAACTCCTTATGAGTCTTTGGGGATTGGCCTAGATTTGGGTATGCCCAAGCCGCGGGGCGAGTTTTTGGCGGCGGCCAAGGCCTTCGCGCCTTATGGCTTTGAGGCAAGAGCCTTAACGGTTTCCTTGAGCGTGGGCTCTTTAAGAAGAGATTTTCTCGCCCTCGGCGAGCAAAGGGATCTTGGCTTAAAGCCTAGCCCGCCCGAGCCCTTTAAATTCCAGCCTTTGGACTGGAACCGAACCGCCCATTGCCCGGAATGGAACCCTCTTGGTCTAAAGCCCGGAACCCCCTTAAGCCCAGAAGGCCCGGCTCTTTTTGGCCCTTTGGTGACGGCGGCCGAGCATGACCGAGATGGCCGAGTTACCCAAAATGGTTGGCCACTTTACGCTCCAGTCTCCCCTTTGCCCATGAATGACGCGCCAGGTCGGTTAGCCAATTTGGGCGACTTTGACCATAATTGGCTTTTAAATTACTTTCCCGGTTTCCCCGAATCATTCAATTGGTCTTTTTTTAACGTGGCTCAAAAAGAGCAACGCTTAAATTCTGGCTATTTTCGGGGCGATGAGCGGGTTCAAGTCACCAACGCGCACTCTCATTACCCCCATTTTGACGTTCGCTTGCCTGGCTATGAGCCGCGAGTCTTGTATCTAAAAGATAAGGATCCAGCTTTAGCCTATGAGCTAAGGCCAGATTTGGACACGGTTTGGCTTTTTCCCGAGGCGGCCTTGGGTCTCTTAATCTGGCGCGCCCAAATGACGGTTAAGGATGAGTTGGCCTCCGATATTGACGAAATCTTGGTCAGTTTCGAAAAAATAGGCTCCCCGGCTCAAACTCCGCTCTCCATAATTAATTTGGCCCGCGAAAATATCTGGGAGCCTTTGCCTTTAGCTACTGTCTTAGCCGCTTCCCCATATTGGCCTAAGCCCCCGGAAGTCGTGGATCCTATTGTAGAAGAGCTTGAGCCAGAAATAGAGCCCCTCGCCCTACCTGGCCCGCCTCCGACTCCCCCAGTCCCGGCGGTCGCCTCTTTGGCCGTGGCTCCCGTCATGCCCCCAACTTTAAGCCCACTTCTTGATCCCAGCCTTTCCCCGGAAAGCCAAGCGGCGGCCATCATGGCCGACGCGCGTAAAATCTTGGAAGAAGAGCTACCCAGCGTTAACGCGGTCTTAAAAGAGCGTGGGCTCCCTCCCCAATCCTTAAAATCTTTAGAGTCTAAATTGCGTCTTGAGGAAAAAAATTTGGCAAAGGCTATTGAAATAAATCAAACCCTTAGCCAAAAAAGTAAAATACTCAGTCCCACGGAAGAACTAACCCAGAGTTTAAAAAATCTGGGCCTTCCGTCGTCAAAGGCTCAATCCATAGCCCAGGCCGTGGAATTGCCTATCCCGAGCCAAGGCTCTTTTCAGTCCATAGCCGGTTATAACCAAGCTATGAGCGCTTATGGCCAAAAATGGGCCTCTTTAATGGGCTTCCCGGCCTCGGCCGGTTTGGCTCACGCGGAAAAACTCAAAGCCTCGGCTTTACTCGCCCAAAATCCCACCAGCCCAGAAGCCTTAAAAGGGCTCCTGGGCTTTGATCCAGCCAAAATGGGTTTACCCACGGATATAAGCGGCTTATCTTTGGAATCCCAACCTAAAAGCGAATTCGTTAATTCTATGAAAAAAATCGGATTCGCCCCCGAGGCCAGCTCGAAAATGTACCAGGATATAACTGATTACGAGGCGGCCATGAACAATAGCCCAGGCTTTGATTTGGCTGACCGGGAAAAACTGACCTTAGAGATGGGCCAAAAAATGGAAGCCAACCTCAATCTACCGGCTGGCCAAATGACTGGGCCCATGAGAGAAAATTTCGCCCTGACCCGGCGAACTGTTTACGGCTCGGAAGATATGGGCTTTAGTTTAAACGCTTTGGCTTTAAGCTTACCCGCCCTCAATAAATATTTGGCCAATATCCATAATATTCGAATGGAGCCCAATCTGGCTCAGAAAAATCTCATGGAGATTGGCCAAGCCGCTGGGGTTTCGGAAAAAGAGCTCTTAGACGGCTTAGGCCGGATTGACCCTTTATTTGTCCCGCCGCCTCTAGTTTTGGCGCCGCCACTCGATCCGCCAGTTCAGGAAGAAGAATACGTGGAGCCAGATTGGGAGCCTACCCCCGCCCAAGTCTTCCTAACCCGCGAGCAAGTCCAAGCCACTCTCCAAGATCCCAAAATTCGCTCTCTCCTCTTTTGGGCGGAGATCTGGACGGGGGCCAGTCTCTCCGGGCTCGATCTCACGGATTTAGACTTTTCGGGCTTAAACCTGAGCGGAAGCGACTTTTCCGGCTCAAACCTAAATGGAGCTTCTTTGGCGAGCGCCAATTGTCACGGAACCCTTTTTGAGGGCGCGCTTCTGACCGGCTCTATTTTGGCTGGCGCCAATCTCACGGGGGCCAAAATCAATGGAGCCACGGCTAGGGATCTGGATTTTAGCCAAGGCCAACTAACGGAGGCCGAATTTATCGAGGCGGATCTGACGGGCTCCAATTTCACGGGCGCTCAGGCCGACCGAGCCGATTTTACCGGAACCCTAGGCGCGGGAAGTTTTACCGGGGCCTCCTTATTGGGGGCTAAGTTTTTTGGCTCTGATTTAACCGCGGCCAACTTTTCGGGGGCCTTATTGGACGGGGCTTTTTTCGACCAAGTCAATCTCAGCGAGGCTAATTTCTCTGGATGCTCTCTCAATGACGCGACTTTTTGCCAGGTTACGGCCCCCAAAGCCAATTTCCAGTCCATTCGCGGCGAAGTCACGCGCTTTATCTTGAAATCGGATTTGACCGAGGCCAATTTTAGGGGGGCTAGGCTAAGGGGGGCCAGTTTCCAAGACACCATTTTAAAAGGCGCCGATTTTACGGGGGCCTGGGCTTGGGGCTTAAGAGCCGATTTTTTGAGCCTAACCGCCGCCAAACTGAAAGGCGCTTATCTCCGCCAAGCGAGTTTTTTCGCCGCGGATCTTATGAGAGCCGATCTTTCTGGCGCGGATCTCATGGAAGCCACCTTTGGCAGTAGCGACTTAAGAGGGGCCAATCTCTCCGGAGCTTCGCTCTACGGAGCCGATCTTTACCGAATTAAAGTTGACAAAAATACGCTTTTTTATGGCGCGGATCTCAATAACACCATCCTTAAAAACGATAGCCTTGGCTTACAGGCGGTGTGAGCGTGACGAATCCCAATTTAATCTCAGGCGAGGCTAACCCTTTAAAGTTAGCTGGCTCTAAACACTTAGATGGGTCGGCCAATGGTTCTCAGGATCTAGAAAACTTTCATGAGCCTTTGCTTTTGGCCAATCCAGAAAACCAGGAAAGTCCAGAAAGTCAGGATAGTCCAGAAAATCAGGAAAATCTAGAAAATCAGATCAACGCGACCTTTAAAGGCCCAGATTGTCAAGGACAAGATTTTCAAGGGCGAGATTTTCAAGAGCGAGATTTTACCAATTGGGAAATTGAAGGCCTAAAATTCACCAATTGCGATTTTAAGGGCGCCAATTTAACTGGGGCCAATATCCTGGACAGCCAGTTTATTGATTGCCTTTTTGATGGAGCCAATCTGAGCGAAGCGCGAGTGACTGACAGTTCTTTTAGCCATTGCCGCTTATGGGAAGTCAATTGGGCCGAGGCCGTTTTGACGAGCGTAAATCTTGAGAAGGTGGCCTGCCTAAAAACCAATTTTGAGAAAACTTCTTTCTTCGGGGTCATGATTTCGCCCCATACTTTTCTAAGTCAAACGGTTTTCGCCCAAGCCTTTTTCCATAATTGCCAAGTGGCCAATCTTTCTTTTGAGAACTGCGCTTTAACGGAAGCCATTTTTCGAAACACGCCTCTGACCAGATGGCGTTTAAAAAACTGTAACCTCTCTAAAATTATGGCTGACCACCAAAGCTTTGAGGCTCTTTTAGCTCATGATCTCAATTTTTCCCAAGCCTCGCTGTCAGGCGCGGATTTAAGCGGAGCCAAACTCTTTGGCTGTAATTTTACTGAGGCCAAACTCATGGGGGCTAAGCTAAAAGGCGCGGATCTAACCGGGGTCATGGCCACCAAAGCCATCTTTAAAGGAGCCGATCTGCGCTTGGCCAACTTAAGCTATATCCAAGCCGAAATGGCCGATTTTTCCCGAGCGAATCTCACGGGCGCCCAAATCGACAAAGCCAACTTGCGCCTAGCCAATTTACACCGAACCAAAGGCTTGCCCTTTGAGCATCCCAGCGCCGACCTCACCGGCAGTCGCGGCACAGACCCTAACTTGGCCAGAGCCGAGGATTTTTTGCCTAAATCGCTTTAATGGAGGCTTTTTATGAACCGAGCTTTACAACAGGCTGGCCTAGAACTTTTTGAAAAACCGTTTTTGGCTGAAGTTCTAGCCGTGACCGATGGTCAGTTTAGGATCTTGGCCCAAGGTCAAATCCTTAAGGCCCAAAAGGCCTTCTCCTGCCTTTTGGAACCGCAAAAAGGCGATCTGGTGGCTTTGGTCGCCGCTTATCCCAGCGAGCGGTCTTATATCCTGGGCATTTTGGAACGATCTGACCCAGGTGACGCCCTCGCCGGGGCCCAGCTAGCTCTCCCGCCCCAAACGGAAATTAGAGGTCAAGATCTGGCCTTAAACCTTAGCCATTTAGCCGTCACTAGCCAGCGGATCCAAGCTCGCGCCACCCAAGCCAATTTTTCTGGCCAATGGCTAAAACTGGATTTCTCCCTTTTCCAATGCCTAGCCAAAAGAGCTTTAAGCGTCATGGGCAGTTTTTGGGGTCGCTTTGGTCGCTGGCGCTCGACCGCGGAAATATCCCATCTCCAAGCGGAGAGAATGACCCTAAAGGCGGAAAAAACCTTAGTCGCCCGGGCGGGCTCCTTAGATCTCAAAGCCGAGGCGGCGGCTAGGATCGATGGCCAAACCATCGAGTTAGGTTGATTATCATGCCCTTCGTCTTAACCATAAAGGGGGGCACCGGCATATCCAGCCCCCCGGACGTCTGTAAAGTACCCTCGCCTGGCGGGCCAATCCCTTGCCCTTTTGTGAACATTGTTTCCTTGGCCATGGCCGATCCATCAACGGTCTGTAAAAAGGTCATGGTCTGTAAATCCCCGGCCTTTACCGTGGAGACCACTTTTATCTTGTCTCAGGGCGACGAGGGGGGCCCGCTCGGCGGAGTGATGTCCGGAAAATTTATCGGCCC
>JAISWW010000201.1 GCA_031270705.1 Deltaproteobacteria bacterium | reverse complement strand
GCGGAGACGGTTCTTTCGCAAACCGAGGACGCTGACTTTACGCGCCTCATAACGGATCTCAAAAACGCCCAGTTGGTTTATGAGGCGGTCTTGGGCTCCACGGGTTTGACCACCAAACTTAGCCTCCTCAACTATATCTAAAGGGTCATTGATCTAAAGGTTTATGGGGGGCTAATGGGCTCTTTAAGCCTTTTGATCGCGATAACCAAAACCTCTCTCAGCGAGGCGAGCCTCGCTGAGAGAGGTTCTTTTTTTAAAGCCTAAAGAGACTCTGGCCCTCTATGAGCCCAATAGGCGCCAACTAGCCGGAGGCTTCGCGCCCCCTCTCTGCCTTATTCCTTATTCCCTCTCCCCTTTCACTTTCTCCCCATCTTCCCCTCTCCTCCCTCGCCTCCTTCTCCTCCCTCTCCTCAAGCGCCCTCCAGAGCCTTGACAAGCCCGCCCAATGGACTTACATTTAAATATCTGGCTTATTAGCCTGGTTTTTATGAGCTTAAGGGAGCCCTTTAACCTCTCTCTAAACGCGTTTGACGTCCTTTAATTTCTATTTGTCAATTTATTACTTTTACAAGTTGTCTATATCGCTAAGATTCGCGCGCGCTTTAATTTTTTCGCTTCTTTGGCTTTTGGCCCCCAAGATTTCCGCCGCCAGGGACGCGGCCCGAAAGACCTTCAAAATGAAAAAAGAAAATTTTAACCTTTCTGGCTTAAGTTGCGCGGCTTGCGTGGCTAGGGTCGAAAAAGCCGTGAATAAACTCCCTGGAATTACTCAAGTTAGCGTAAATCTACTTAAAAATTCCATGGTGACATCTTTCGACGAGACCAAAACCAATGTCCCACTCATTATCGACGCGGTGACCGAGGCGGGTTATGGAGCTCGCCCAGTAGGTCAAGAGGCTCAGGCGGCCCCGGAAGTCGATGAGGCCCTGGAGCTGAAACGGCGTTTTTTGGTCTCTTTGATCTTTACGGCCCCTTTGTTCTATCTGGCCATGGCCGAAATGGTTGGAGCCCCGCTCCCTTCTTTTTTTCTGGGTCTGGAAAATTCTCTCGTTATGGCTTTGACCCAGTTTCTCCTGGTCTTGCCCACGGCTCTCGTTAACCGGCGCTATTTTATAAATGGCTTTAAAAACCTTTGGGCTGGGGCGCCCAACATGGATTCGCTCATCGGCGTGGGCTCGGGGGCGGCTATCGCTTATGGTCTGGCCAATGTCTTCGTCATCGGGCGGGCTTTGGGGCATGGCCAGACGCATCTGGCTCACGAGGCCATGATGAGCCTCTACTTTGAGTCGGGCGCCTTAATCTTAACTTTAGTGACTTTGGGCAAATTCTTTGAGGCTCGGGCCAAGAAAAAAACCACCCAGGCTGTCCGCAGTTTATTGGCCCTGGCTCCCAAAACGGCCACCATCGAAAGAGATGGCCAGGAGCTGATTATCCCGGCGGAGGAGATCGCGGTTAATGATCTATTAATAGTTAAGGCCGGGGAAACCATCGCCGTGGATGGAACGGTGGAAAAAGGCCTCGCCGCGGTCGATGAGTCCAATATCACCGGGGAAAGTCTGCCGGTGGACAAAGAAATAGGGGCCAGGGCTATATGCGCCACCGTCTTGGTCTCTGGTTACCTGAAAATCAGAGTCACAAAGGTTGGCTCGGAGACGACTTTAGCCCAAATTGTCCGCTTGGTCGATGAAGCCACTAGCTCCAAAGCCCCCATCGCTCGTTTGGCTGACCGGATTAGCGGGATTTTTACCCCCATTGTCTTTTTTATCGCCCTTGGCTCTGGGCTCGTTTGGCTGACTTTAGGTTATGACGTATCACTAGCCTTATCGATGGTCATTTCGGTTCTGGTCATCTCCTGCCCCTGCGCCTTAGGTCTAGCCACCCCCACGGCCATCATGGTGGGCGTGGGGCAAGGAGCCTTAATGGGGGTTCTCTTTAAGTCCGCCGAGGCTTTGGAGCGCTCGCAAAGCTTAACTTGCGCGGTGGTCGACAAAACTGGCACTTTAACCACTGGCCAACCAGCCGTCTCCACTTTTCGCTCTAACCCCAATTTAAAGCCTGAAACCGTCTTAAGTCTAGCCGCCTCTTTGGAAAAAAACTCCGAGCATCCCTTGGGAGCGGCTATTGTTCGCTTAGCCCAAGAAAAAAACTTGCCCCTTAGCCCCGTGGAAGATTTTCGGCAGATCCCCGGGGAGGGTTTAGCCGGAACCATAGATGGGCAAAAGTATTACGCGGGCAATCTCCGGTTATTGGCCAGCCAAAATCTAAATCCTAGCGCCTTTCAAGAAGAGGCCGATAAAGCCGCTTTAAGAGGGGCCACGCCTATTTTTCTGGCTGACCAGAGCCAAGTTTTGGCTCTTTTTGAGTTGGCTGACCAATTGAAACCCACCACGCCCCAAGCCATCCAAGAGCTTGACGCTTTAGGCCTAGAGGTGGTCATGCTCACCGGGGACAACGCCAAAACCGCCAGCGCCGTCCAAGAACAGCTAGCCATTAGGCGGGTTTTTAGCGAGGTTCTGCCCCAAGAAAAAGAAGGAATTATTCGTTCCTTACAAAAAGAGGGCCATCGTTGCGCCATGATTGGCGATGGAGTAAATGACGCTCCCGCTTTGGCTCGAGCCGACGTAGGGGTAGCCATTGGCGCGGGAGCCGATATCGCCATGGAAACGGCTGACGTGGTCTTAACCAAAAGCGATCTTTTGGACGCGGTTAAAGCCATCCAGCTAGGCCGGGCCGTCATGCGCAA
>JAISWW010000189.1 GCA_031270705.1 Deltaproteobacteria bacterium | reverse complement strand
GGACGAGGTTTGGGGATAACGCGTTTTTTTTTCTTGCGTGAGCTCATTTTCTGACCCTTGGGCTGAAGTATAAAGAAAAATCAATATAAGCGAATCCGCTTTGGCTCGCAAGTTTTGGCCGTGGCCTTAAACTTAAAGAAAAGTTTTTTGATCACGATTATAAAAATATGTTATGATTTGATTAGGCTTTATTTGATACTTAAAGAAGAGTGATTTATCGTAAAAGTTGAATTTATAGCCATAAAACTTAAAGGCCAAAGGCGGATTGACCTCTAAAGCGCCAGAACCCCAGGCTTTAGAGGTCAATCAGCAGGCTTGGTTGGCCAGGGTCATCTGAGCGACAACGCTCCCTCGACTGGCGGTTTCAAGATAGCGCTCAGCGGCCTTCTCCCAGTCCTGGGGCGCGCCAATCCCGTTGGCGTAAGCCCAGCCCAGGCGATCTATGGCTGGCCAGTAAAATTGACCGGCGGCTAAATTGCGCCAATTAAACGCCTCCTCGTCATTTTAAATGGTACCTTCGCCCTTACTGAACATGACGCCCACGAAATCCTGAGCTTTAGCTAGGCCCAAATCAGCGGCTAAGCGAAACCACTTGAAGGCCTCCACCTCGTTTCTGGGAACCCCTATGGCGTTATAATAAATTTCGCCCAGGTTAAGCGCGGCCTCAGCGTTCCTCTTGTCGGCGGCTTCGCGATAGAGCCTTATGGCCTCTTGATAGTCACGCGTAACGCCTAAACCATTTTGGTACATATAACCAAGCGCCGCTTTAGCCTTAGGAGAGCTTTGGGCGGCTTTTCCATACCACTTAAAGGCGGCCTCATAATTTAGCGGCCCGCCCGTCCCTTTTAAATATATTTCGCCTAGCTCTGTCATAGCCTGGAGACAACCCAGCTCGGCGGATAGCTCTAGGCATTTAATGGCTTCGCCGTAATTTTTTTCCAGACCCTGACCGTGATAATACATAAGGCCAAGTTTTAAAGAGCCCAGGGGATGAGAGAGCTGATAAGCCATTGAAAAGTAGTGGGCGGCTTTTTTATAGCTTCGAGGAGCGTCATGCCAAGTAGCGTACATATCGCCTAAGTTATAGAAGGCCTCCCCTTTCGCCACGTCTTTGGCCAAAACCAGGCTTTTTAGAGCTTCCTTCGTGTTTTGGACTAAGATCTCGCCTCGGCGAAACATTAGGCCGAGCGTAAAGTGAGCCTCAAGGGAGCCTAGATCCGCCGCCAATTTATACCAGACTACTGAGTCAATCAAATGTCGCGGAATCTGGGGCGGGAAAAAACCCAATCTCTCAAACTCTTCCTGAGCCTCGCGCTTCTCCATCTCCAGGTTCTTAACCCGCGAGCCATGGTCGGAAGTCTCCTCAAACCCCTCTAAAAGGTTCGCGCGGTAAAATGAGGCGAGTTTGAGCCGCGCCTCGGCGTGGCCTTGACAAGCGGCCTTATAAAGCCAATGAGCCGTCTGGCCTACCTCCTTGGGCGAAGCCGGAGATTTATAGTGGGATAAACCATAATTGTACTGGGCCTCGGGATCGCCTTTTACAGCCTCGGCCCGGTAGCGCGCCCCATCAATGGGCGAAACGATATAAAAACCCGGTAGTTGTTGGTAGAACGGGCCGCGCGTGTCAACAACGTGGACTTTAAACTCCTCAAGGTTTATGTTTTGGTCAATAAAAGGGTAAAGTTCCGGGGGATCCGGCCTGCCCGAGCGCGAGTGTAAGATTAGGCTACGAGAGCCATCCTTTTCTACGCGTACGCTGGGAGGGGTTTCCTTAAAGAGAAGGCTTTGGTCAGTAGGAGCGCTCTTTACAAGGGCCACGGGGTCAATCTCTGTGGGAGCGCTCTTTAAAAGATCCAAGGCGTTAATCTTTATGGGAGCGCCTTTTAAAAGATCCATGGCGTTAATCTTTATGGGAGCTCTCTTTAAAAGCTCCATGACGTCAATCTCTATGGGAGGGCTATTTGAGCGATCCCTGGCGTCAACCTCTATGGTCATGACTAGGCCTAATGTTTGGGGGTTGTAGATGGGCTGTTTGCTTTTTCGCATAGGCTAACCTCGCTAAATTTTATTAATTTATAACATTAGTAATAATTATGATTTAATCACTAATAAAAATGTTACAAATTTTAAATTATCGCTCAAAACATGGATATCAAAATTGTTACCCCTTGATGAGCTTTAAAGGTTATAGCATAGAAAATTTTATTTGTCAACTATTTTTGAAGATTTTTTAAAAAAATTATTTCTAAAAACTGAACCATAAAAAACGCTTAATTAAGATTCATAGTCCACCCAAAAAAAATCTTCTTATGACCAAACGCCTTATCATCCTTTTAGTCATCTTGGTCTTGGCCCAAAGTTCCACCTTAACCTGGGCTCAAACCGCGACTCCCACCCCCAAAAAGCCAAATCCGCCAAAAAAACTAAGAAACAGGCCCCCAAAGCCCAAGAAAAAGCTTTTGATCTCAAAGCTAGCCAAGATCAAGCCGAGTTAGGCGCCCCCAGCCCTCAATTTCAGCTCTATTTTAGTTATTTTAAAGGTTTGGTCGCGGCTCAGTTTAAGTTGGGAGTCATGTTGGATAAGAGAGATTGGGTTAGCGCAAAATCAAGCTGAGGCGGTTAAGGAAAAAAAACATTCGCCTGAGGGCCAAACGCTTATGAGCCTCTAAAGCGACCTCTAAAGCGCCAGTCCCTCGGGCTTTAGAGGTCAATCAGGTGGCTAGGTTTTTTTCTTAGGTTTTTTTTGGCTCAATTCATAGAGGCGTAATTGGGCCTCCTTGTGGCCTTGTTGAGCGGCCAGGCGATAATATTTTTTAGCTTCCCTGAGGCTTTCCGGAACGCCTTGGCCATGTAAATATTGGCTGGCCAGCTCCATCTGAGCGGTGACGTTCCCTTGTCGGGCGGACTCAAGATACCATTCGGCGGCCTTCCGCCAATCCTGAGGAAGGCCATTACCGACGGCGTAAGCGCTAGCTAGGTGTTCTTGGCCTGAGGAGTTATTTTGATCGGCGGCTTTTTGGAACCATTTAACCGCCTCCTCTCTATTTTCAATGGTACCTTCGCCATTCCAAGTCATGACGCCCACGGTATCATGAGCTTGAGCTAGGCCTAAATCAGCGGCTAAGCGAAACCACTTAAGGGCCTCCACCTTGTTTCTCGGAACCCCCATGGCGTTATAATAGATTATGCCCAGGTTATGCGCCGACTCAGCGTCCCCCTCGTCGGCGGCCTCGATATAGAGCTTTATGGCCTCTTGATAATCACGCGTAACCCATTCACCATATTGGTACATATTGCCAAGCCCCATTTTAGCCTCAGCAGACCATGGGGCGGCTTTTTGAAGCCACTGAAAGGCGATTTCATAATTTTGCGGCGCACCCGACCCACCATAATATATTCGGCCTAGCTCTGTCATAGCCTGGACATTGCCCAGCTCGGCGGATAGCTCTAGCATTTTAATGGCTTTGGCGTAATTTTGTTCCAGACCTTCACCGTGATAAATCATAAGGCCAAGGCAGAAAGAGGCCAGGGGATGAGCGAGCCGATGAGCCTTAAAAAAGTAGTGGGCGGCTTTGTTTAAATTTTGAGTTACCCCCCGCCCAGAACTATACATATCGCCTAACTGATAGAAGGCCTCCCCTTTCGCCACGTCTTTGGCCAAAACCAGCCTTTTTAGAGCTTCCTCGGGATTTTGGGCTAAGATCACGTCTTGGCGAAACATTAGGCCGAGCGTCAAGTGAGCCTCAAGGGAGCCTAGATCCGCGGCCAATTTATACCAGAGCGCCGAGTCAATCAAATGGCGCGGAAGCTGGTGCTGAAAAAAGCCCAACCTCTTAAACTCTTCCTGAGCCTCGCGCTTCTCTAACTCCAGGCCCTTAAGCCGCGAGCTTTGGCCAGAAGTCTCCATAAAACCCACTAAAAACTCCGCGCGGTATAATGAGGCGAGTTTGAGCCGGGCCTCGACGTGGCCTTGACAAGCGGCCTTATAAAGCCAATGAGCCGTCTGGACTACCTCCTTGGGCGAGGCTGGAGATTTATAGTGGGATAAACCATATTTGTACTGGGCCTCGGGATCGCCTTTTACAGCCTCGGCCCGGTAGCGCGCCCCATCAATGGGCGAAACGAGTAAAAAATTGGGCAAATTTTGGCCGCGAGTGACAATAGCGTGGACTTTAAACTCCTCAAGGTTTATGGTTTGCTCCTCAATAGGGTAATATTCCAGGGGACTCAGGCCGGCCTTGTCCGCGTTTAGGTCTAGACTGTAAGAGCTTTCCTTAAAGAAAAGGCTTTCATCCGTTGAGGATGTCTGTAAAAGGGCCTCGGAATCAAGCCCATTGATCTTGGTTAGGTCTAATGTTTGGGGGTCGTCGATGGACTGTTGGCTTGTTCTCATGGCTTCACCTCGCTAAATTTTATTAATTCACAACATCAGTAATAATTATGATTTAATTACTGATAAAAATGTTATAAATTTTAAATTATCGCTCAAAACATGGATATCAAAATTGTTACCCCTTGATGAGCTTTAAAGGTTATAGTATAGAAAATTTTATTTGTCAACTATTTTTGAAGATTTTTTAAAAAAATTATTTCTAAAAACTGAACCCTAAAAAACGCTTAATTAAGATTCACAATCAACTCAACAAAAGGCTTCTTATGACCAAACGCCTCATCATCCTTTTAGTCATCTTGGTCTTGGCTCTAAGCCCCACCTTAACCTGGGCTCAAACGGCGACTCCTAGCGCCAAAAAGGCCAAATCCGCCAAAAAAACCAAGAAACAGGCCCCCAAAACCCAGGAAAAACCTTTTGATCTCAAGGCTATCCAGGATCAAGCCGAGTTAGGCGACCCCATCGCTCAATTTCAGCTAGGTTTTAGCTATTTTAATGGCCAAAACGTCCCTTTGAATAAAAGCCTAGCGGCTAGATGGTATCGCCAAGCCGCCGAGCAAGGTTTGGCCGAGGCTCAGTTTAATTTGGGGGTCATGTTGGATCGGGGGGATGGGTTAGCGCAAAATCAAACTGAGGCGGTGAAATGGTATCAATTGGCCGCGGAGCAAAACCTGGCCGAGGCCCAATTTAATTTGGCCGTGGCCTATGAGCTAGGGGAAGGTTTAACTAAAGACCCCGCCGAGGCTCGAAAATGGTATCAAGTGGCCGCCAATCTGGGTCTGGCCAAAGCCCAGCGCGCTTTAGGCCTTATGTATTTTAGAGGCCAAGGCCTTGACCAAAACAAAGCGGAAGCGGTCAATTGGCTCCAAAAAGCCGCCACCAAAGGCGACGCCAAAGCCCAGTTTTGGTTGGGCTCAATTCTCTTTAAAGGCGACGGAGCTCCTATCAATAAAAAAGAAGCCATCGCTTGGTTGCGCCAAGCCGCTAGTCAAGGCCAAGCCGAGGCTCAATTTAATCTGGGCGTCATTTATGATACTGGCGATGGCCTTAAGAAAAACCTTAAGCAAGCCGCTAAATGGTATTTAATGGCCGCCAATCAAGGGCTAGTCGAGGCTCAATTTAATTTGGCCGTCATGAACGACCGGGGCGAGGGTTTAGCCAAAAATCCCGCCGAGGCTTTGAAATGGTACAAAAAAGCCGCTGACCTTGGCCACGCCGACGCGCAATACAATTTAGCCGTTATGCTAGAAAAAGGCGAAGGCGGGCCGGTCAATCGGGAAAAAGCTCAAGAATGGTATAAAAAAGCCGCCGAGAATGGAAGCTCTGAGGCCCAAAATTACCTAGCTCAATCTAAAAATAATTCTGGCGCGAATTTTCAGCCCAAAACCAAAACTAAGCCAGCCAAATGAATAAAGCCAAAGGCCATAAATGAATAGGGTTTATGGACTAAAATTTGGTTTAAAGCCAGAAAGTCCTCTAACGAGCTTTAAGGGAATTCCAAAATAGTTAAAGCTCCCGTGGGTTGCGGCCATTCCAATACTTTAGCCAAGGGGCAACGCCAACTCTGAGCCAAGATGACCCGGTTAACGGCCTGATGAGCCACGACCAAGGTCTTGGGCTGGGCTCGCTCTTTAAGCCGCTCAAAAACTGGCCCCACTCGCCCGGCTAAAGCCATTAGGCTTTCGCCGCCGGGCGGAGGATTTTGAACAAGATTTTTCCCTCGCCAAGCCCAATGGAGAGGCCAACGCTCCATAATTTCTTTTTTGGTTAACCCTTCCCATTGGCCTAAAGAGATTTCCAAAAGACCAGGCTCGATTATGATGGGCGTTTCCGCGCCAGAAAGCAAAATCTCTAACGTTTGCCGGGCTCTCAGCAAAGGGCTCACAAAAGCCAAATCAAAGCTTAAATCTTTTAATTTTTCCTTTAAAACCCAGATCTCTTGGCGCCCTTTCTCGGTCAAAGGGTAATCGATTCGGCCAGCCATGACCCCGTCGGGCGCGGCCTGGCCATGACGAGCCAAATAGATCCGTCTCACGCTTTAAAACTCGCCCTCTAACTCGTCGGCCAAGCTTTCCCAAGGGTGATTTAACCTTTGCCCGACCACCAAATTGGGATACTGACCTAGTTTTTCTAGGTACCAGCTTTCCACTTTCCGGGCGTTCTCCAGGCGCCCTAGAGCTTTGGCTCTGGCTTTCGGCTCCGTAAAGGAATCAATCTTAAGGCCAAACCTGTCTTCCAATGAGACGAGCTTGGTTTCCAGCCGATACTTATCGGCTAAATACACGGCTAAGCTGGCTTGAATGATGTCGGGTCTGGCCAGCCAATCGGGCTCATCTGGGCTGGGGGGTTTGGGCGGCCAAGTCAAATCTTTGTGCTGGCCGACAATAAAGGCCAATTCCGGCCAACCCAGAGCCTTTAAGCGAGCTTGGCCCTCAAGCTCGTGCTTTTTTTTCAGTCTATCCACGTCATGGATGAGGCCCCCTAAAAAGCCTTTCTGGGGATCCACCCCTGATTCTGGCCACACCCTCTCTAAAGCCACCCCAAGACGCAAGGCTCCTCTAGCCACGGCTAGGCTATGAGCTTCCACCCGCGGCCCGGGGCCGACTAATTTCAAAAGAGCCCACAATTGCCGGGGGCTGGGCCAAGGAGTAATGGGCGCCGGTTGGGCTAGGACGCGCTCATAATCGGCCTGTGTGTCTATATCGCATAAAACCCCAGGATCAGGCAGATCCACAAAGCGAATTGGCCCCGTTAGAGGGGCTTCTATTGGGGCCAAACCTTGAAGAAAGCCCTGACCAAAGGCCTCCGGCATAAGCCTGGCTAAAATAGCTCTGGGATTATCCTCCCCAGCCAAAACCTCTTTTATGACTTCTGGCCCCCAAATGGGCGGATGACCAGTTTGACCATTATAAACGGGCGTAATTAAGGCCATCTTATGATCCGCGGCGGGCAAGGCGAGCCATTTTTCAATAACCGCCAAAACCGCCCAAGGGCTCACAAAGGCCGCGTCCACGGGGAGTATAAGAGCCGCTCCCTCTTCAATGGCCTTTAAACCAGTTTGGACAGAACTCAGCATGCCTTGGTCAAAGTTAGCGTTAAAAACGCTAGCGAGACCCAGATTTTGGGCAACCGTAGCCACTTCCTCGGCCCGAAAACCGGTGACCACGACAATTCGCTCGAGCCCTAAAGCCTTAAAAATGGACGCGGCTTTCGCCAATAAACCCACGCCCCAAGGCTCTGGCAAAGCTTTATGGCGTTGGCCAAAACGCGAGGAACGGCCCGCGGCTAAAATCACGGCGGTTAAATGAGGCAAGGGTTCTCCTTTTTCGGTCATGAGGCCCAAATTTAAGTCTCGTTTTAAAACCTTGAAAAAAAACCTCGTTTAGGCTATAATAAATCAATTCGCGAGCGTAAAAAAAGGCTTTTGGGGGTTTGGCCACCCCCTACCCTATTTTATGGCCATTTTAAGACCATCCCTGACCAGTTATATTTTGAGGGAGCCATGCCAGAGGACAACCATTATAGCCAACTGTTTCAATCCCTAAAAAAGGGCCAACTAGTTTCCCTGGTCACCCAGTACTCGCCCCAGGCGGTGACCAAAACCTTTTACGTGGACGACGAGGCTAAAAACTGGGCCAGCCGGGCCCAAAGCCCAGAAAGCTTGTATTTGGAAAAAACCTCCGAGGCCAACCTGACCGTGGAAGTCTTAAGGCCCCACCCACGCCTGATAGTTTTTGGCGGCGGCCATATCTCCAAAGCTTTAGTCCCCATGGCTAGCTTATTAAATTACCATATCGCGGTTTATGACGACCGGCCTTTTTTCGCTAACCCGGCCCGTTTTCCCGAAGCCCAAGAGGTCATTTGCCAGGCTTTTGACGAAATCGACCAACATATCCAAATTCAAGGCCATGAGTATGTGGTCATTGTCACCCGCGGCCACAAACATGACCAAGACTGTTTGCGCTTTGTCTTAAATGGCCCAGAGCCAGCCTATATGGGCATGATCGGCTCCAAAAGGCGCGTGGCTATTGTGAGGCGTCAAATCGAGGCCGAGGGTCACCAAAAAGAAAAAATCGATCGCCTTCGCTCGCCCATTGGCCTCAAGATTGGGGCCGTCAGCCCCGCGGAAATCGCTGTTTCGATCCTAGCGGAAATCATCGAATGTCGCCACTCTGGGGCGGAAGCCAAGATTTTGTCTGGCGAAGCCACGGCTGATATGGATGTTATGGGCTGGTTGGCGGCGGGCGATCTGTCCCAAGCCGCGGTCATCACCGTCCTCTCCGCCAAAGGCTCGACCCCCAGAGCCGCGGGAGCCAAAATGGTGGCTTTTTTTGATGGGCGAACAATTGGCAGTATCGGGGGCGGTTGCGCGGAAGCGGCGGTTATGGGCGAGGCCAGGGAAATCATCAAAAGCGGCGGTTACGCTTTAAGAACTGTGGATCTAACCGACTCCGCCGATGAGGATGGCATGGTCTGTGGAGGCACGATGGATATAATGATCGAGGCCGCCAATTGCGCTCAATGGGCTAGTGAAAAATGAGAGCGTATCTATAGCCAAATTTAGCTAAAAATATTACTACGTTCTCCTTGGCGCGGAGGAGTTTTTGACCATCAATTTTTCTTGACAACTCCCCCAGAGATCAGTAAAATCACCAAGTTGTTTTTGGGTAGACCAAATTGTGGGCCATTTGACCATGTGTAAAAAACATATATTAAACCCATAATTTACCTAATCTTCCATTAATTATACAAATAGCTCATTGATTCAAGCCCAGATGGCGGAATTGGTAGACGCAAGGGACTTAAAATCCCTCGAACTTTGTTCATGCCGGTTCGATTCCGGCTCTGGGCACCAATCCCCCTTGTTCAAACTTGTTTTTCTTTGTTTATTTTGCCCCTCAAAGCTAGGAGGAATCAGGGGTTAAGCCTTTCAACCTTGTTTATCTTTGTTCAAAAGAAAGGCTTGACATCCACAGTCAATTAGCACATGAGGTCAACGATGCCAAAATCATGCGCTAATACAGACGCAAAGCTAAGAGCCTTAAAGTCCAGAAAGAAACTGGGCAAAATTAATCTATAATATTATTAATTTTAGCAATTTTTACTATTTTAAAATGAGATGGAGATACATAAAAATAGAAACAAGGTTTGAGTCTATAGATATTGTATAGTTACGTTTAAACATATTAAACTAGCTAAAAATATAATATATATAGCGTATTAGTATTACTACATATCTACTTAAAGAGTTATTAAGTTTTAAGACAATCTAAATAATTCATGAAATAATGAGATATTTTGTTTTTCAATATAATGGCTAAAATTTTTAAAAAATAAACTTATCTATTGATTGTCCAATTTAAAATTTTACTTGGAACGGCATTATCGGTATAATTTGGATAAGTCCTTTATGATCTATTGGCTCGATTCCTATAGGAGCTTTTATGAGTCAACCAGCTATCAAAAGGTTTAACACTACTGGCCCATGCCTTCCTTCAGACCACTATATGTTGCCCGCGCTACCTCGTCAATCGGATGTCGATGAGATGATTGAGGGTAAATATTATTTCGTTCTTCACGCTCCTCGCCAATCTGGTAAAACCACTTATCTTTTAGATATGGTTGATAAAATAAATAGTGAAGGTAAATATTACGCTTTATATTGTTCATTAGAACCATTAGATCGTTATAATAATCGTAAAAGTGGGATCGATGAAATATTAAACCTAATTTTTATTTCATTAGGATCTTCTAATATTAAAAATCAAGACAAATTGCTACATAATTTTTCACCTCCATTTGGTTATTCAACTTTAACTAAGATACAATCTTTTTTAAATTATCTATGTAATAACCTTGATAAAGAATTGATTATTTTTTTTGATGAGGCCGATTGTCTTTCTGGAGAACTATTAGTGCCTTTTTTGAGACAAATCCGCCTTGGCTATAATTTACGTGATAGATTAAACAATAAATTCCCCCGTTCCATGGCCTTGATTGGCCTGAGGGACATCCGGGACTACCTGGCCCAGGTAAGGCCGGGGTCAGCCTCGCGGGGCGTGGCCAGTCCTTTCAATATTAAAAAAGAGGCTCTAACTCTGGCCAATTTCACGCGTTCCGAGATAGGAACCCTTTACCTTCAACATACCGAAGCCAGCGGACAAATATTTGAGGACTCCGCCATCGATAGAGCCTGGTATTGGTCCGAAGGTCAACCTTGGTTGGTCAACGCCTTGGCCTACGAGGCGGTGGTCAAAATCTTGAAAAACGATTATACCCAACCAATAACAGTCGAAATCATCGATCAGGCGGCTAGGGCCATAATCCTTAATCGCCCTGTCCACATTGATTCCCTAATGGAGCGGCTCAAAGAACCAAGGGTTAGGCCGGTTATTGACGCGGTTATCGCTGGAGCCACCCTTTTTGATGATGAGGTCAGATATGAGGATATTCAGTATGTTTTGGATTTAGGAATTTTGAAGGTAGAAGAAAATGAAGTTTATCAGCCATCTAATCCAATTTATGGCGAAATTATCATCCGAACGCTGACTCGTGATATGGAAAGGAGAGTTCCCAAAGAATTAGAAGGACGATGGACTGACGGACGTAAACTTGACATGACTGGCCTCTTGACCGCTTTCCAAAAGTACTGGCGGCAGAACTCGGAGATGTTAGGCGCTCCTGATCGTTTGACGGAATCCACCCCGCATCTTGTTTGTTTCACTTTTATCCAAAGAGTTTTAAACGGCGACGTGGAGGAAATTAATCGGGAGTACGCTCTTGGAAGAAAACGAGTTGATCTTTACGCCCTTTACAAAGGAGTTTCTTATCCGGTAGAGTTGAAGACTAAAAGTCCGAAAGCTAATTTTTCGGAAAATGATTTGAACAAAAGTCTGAAACAGTTACGCTCTTACATGGATAAATGTGGATCAAAACAAGGTTGGTTAGTTATCTTCGATTTAGATTGGGTCAAGAGTTGGGATGAAAAAATTACCTGGGAGACTACTAATTTTGAAGGGGTTACGATCCACATTATTGGCTGTTGAATAAGTTATTATTATTTAAATAATAGTTAAATTATATATTAAATAGATAACAAACAGAAATAAGCAACTTAATTCATGTTCATAGGCAGACGCCTTAGCGGCGACAGCTTTCGGTCATTGGGGCTACTCTATTAACTCGCGAACAACGTCTTCTGTCTCTAAAATGGCCTGGCCTAGAAATCCATTCGCCTTTGCTTCAATAACGCGTTCATTTTACATTATCTATAAATACACGCAAATAAATTATTTTATTGTCATAGTTTTGGTGGATTAAAACCACCAGCTTTAGCTGGTAGCTTCAGCATTTCTTCTTGACAATGCTAGTGTGGGTACTAGAATGAATTTTGCTCGAGAATTTTCTTTACC
>JAISWW010000181.1 GCA_031270705.1 Deltaproteobacteria bacterium | reverse complement strand
TTTTTCATGTCCAGGGGTCAAAAGTTAAGCTTTGGGCTTTTGGATTTTCCAAAATTTGATATTTTAATATTTGGCTGATTAATGAGTATTAAAGGCCAGATGTGTCCATTTGATATTTGAAAAATGGATATGTCTGGCCTTTTTAGTTTTATTGGCTTTTAAACGGGCTTTAAGGCGCTATGGCTCGAGACTTTGTTGACTAGCAATTTAGTTTTCGCTTGAATTATAGTTCCAGCCCGGGGCTTTTTAGCCTAACGTGGCTCGTTTTGACGCGGATTGTCACCATGAATATTTGGCGAGCTTTTTCAGCTATGAGTATATTTCAAATGGGTTTATTAAACCTTCTGACCCACTACGTTTCCACCTGCCTGTGTTGTCGTCGCTAGACCATTCCCTCTGGATCTAGGCCTTTAACCTTAGGAGCGCCTTTTTGGCCTTTTTGAAGTTAAATCGCGACTAGATCTTCTCTTTTTTGCCTAAAAAAACTGTATTTTAAAAAACCGATTAAGCGGAGCGATCCGTTTGATCCCTGATAAATATGGTCAATTGACGTTTTTCCAAACGCTATGGAAACAAGGATTGACAGAGGTTCGCTTTATGGTTTCGTTAAACGCTGCCCAAGCCTCGCCAATAGAGGCCACTCCTAAAATTGAGTTCCGACATATCAATAAGGTTTATCGGATTAAAAGGGAAAGCGGTGGGGGCTATGATGATTTTGTGGTTATAAAGGATCTGAGCCTGGACGTTTACGAGGGCGAGTTTTTGACCTTGGTGGGCCCCTCTGGTTGCGGCAAATCAACCATTCTAGACCTTTTGTCAGGCTTAATACCCTTGACTGGCGGGGAAATCCGCATTGATGGGCGAGTCATTGATGGCCCAGCCATGGATCGCGGCTTTGTCATGCAGGCCTACGCTCTTTTCCCCTGGCTGAATGTTCAGGCTAACGTGGAGTTTGGCTTGACCATCAAAAAAGTCCCCAAAAAAGAGCGGCGCGAGATCAGTAAGCGTTATTTGGACTTGGTCGGTTTAAGCGCCTTCGCCAACCGCTATCCCCACGAGCTTTCTGGCGGCATGAAACAGCGCGTGGCCATCGCGAGAGCCCTGGCTTTTGACCCGGAGGTCTTATTAATGGATGAGCCCTTCGCGGCTTTGGACGCCCAAACTCGCGAAACGCTCCAAGACGAGCTTTTGGATATCTGGGAGAAGACCGGCAAAACCGTGGTCTTTGTCACCCACTCCATTGACGAGGCGGTTTACTTAGCCGATCGCATCGCGGTCTTGGCCTCAAACCCGGGTCGACTCATTGAGCTAGTTAACATTAAATTAAGTCGGCCTCGCCAAGGAAGTCGCGGGTCAGCCGAGTTTGGCTGGATTCGTCACAAGATCTGGCAATACCTCCAGCAAGACGAAAGCCAGAAAGACGAAGCCGCGAGTAGCGCCCCGCCCAGCGTAGCCGAGGTCATTGACTCTCAGGTGGCCTTATGAGCGAAGGTCATCTCCAAACCTCCGAGTCTTTAAGCCCCTCGCTGACTTTGACGGCGAGCGTTACGACTTTCCCAAATATTAAGGAGAGTCCGGCGGCGACTAAAACCGCTGACCTTCGGGCCAGCGTAAGTAGCTCCGCGGCCACGCGGGCCAATATAAAGGCCAAACCGACGCCGGCGAGAATATTTTTGGGGAAATTTTTCAAAAGCCTGGCGGGGTTCATTCGCAGTTTCGCCATTATCTTTATTATTATCGCCCTGTGGGAGGCTTTTCCGCGTTTTAACTGGATCGATCCCTTTCTTTTGCCGCGTTTTAGCGACGTGGTCAGCGGCTTTATAACGCTCTTAAAGACGGGCGAATTCTTTAAGCACTTTAACGTGAGCATAGTGCGCATCTCGAGCGGCTTTTTTGGCGGCCTCTGCTTAGCCATTCCCATTGGCGTCTTTATGGGCTGGTTTAAGACTTTTGAGGAATACGTCAATCCCGTGGTTGAGGCTTGCCGCAATTCCTCCGTCTTAACTCTCTACCCCATTTTTATCCTTTTGTTTGGCATTGGCGAGCAGGCCAAAATAGCCATCATCATGTGGGGCACAACCTGGGTCGTCCTTTTAAACACTATTTCCGGGGTCAAGAATGTGGATCCGGTTTTGATAAAATCGGCTCGCTCCATGGGCGTTAAAGATTTGCCCCTTTTATGGAAAGTGGTCTTGCCCGCGGCGACGCCTTCCATTATTACGGGCGTCCGCTTGGGAGCCTCCAATTCCATCTTGATCCTCATCGCCGCCGAGATGATCGGCTCCAATTCCGGCCTTGGCTTTATGATTTTCTATTTCGAGGCTCGTTACGCTATCCCGGAAATGTACTCTGGGGTCATTTTTCTGGCTTTAATGGGCGTGACCGTCCATGAGATTCTCTGCCGCGTGGAGCGTTACCTGACCAGCTGGCACGAGAAATCCATCTATTTCGGGACTTAAGGGAGGACGGCCCGTGACCGCGTTAACCGCCAGGAAATTTGTTTTCAGTCCCCAATTCGTTTTTCGGAAGACCTTGGCTATTGGGACGTTATTATTGATCTGGCAAATATTTCCGACTTTGGGAATTATTAGCCCTAGAACACTCCCGCCTTTATCTGACGTTTTGGCCGAGCTCTGGCGCATCAGCTTTAACGGCGAATTAAAGGTTCACGTCGCCATTAGCCTGAAACGCTCGATCTCCGGCTATTTCGCGGCCGTAACCGTCGCCATCCCTTTAGGCTTTATGATGGTTTGGTCGCGCAAAGTCCACCAGTTTTTTAATCCCATTGTCCAGCTCTTCCGGAATACCTCCTCTTTGGCCCTTTATCCGGTGGTTCTTTTGATTTTTGGGATTGGCGAGACGGCTAAATTTATCATTATCTTTTGGACCGCTTCTTGGCCGCTCTTAATAAGCGTCATTGACGGGGTTCGGGCGGTGGACGCCATTTACGTCAAAGCCGCCAAATCCATGAGCATTTCCACTGTGGCCTTGTTTTTCCGAGTGATTTTGCCCTCAACCATACCTTATATTCTGACGGGTTTGCGCATTAGCGCCACGCGTTCCATGGTGGCCTTGGTCGCCGCGGAAATGCTGGGAGCTAGCTCGGGTTTGGGCTTTTTGATTTTTGACACCCAGCACAAAGACGAGTACGCCAAAATGTACGCTTCTATCATTACCCTCATTACCATGGGCATGACGGTCAACTTTGGCCTGTCCAATTTGGAAAAAAAGCTAACGGTCTGGAAAAGATCGAACTAGATATTCTGTTAAGTTAGTATTGGAGCACATCATGAAATTCGCTGAAGTTATCGCCCCAAAATTGGTCAAAGAACTCTATGGCCCTCCCGTGGCTGGCATCGACGTCGGCTCCCGGATGGCCAAGGGCGTTTTGCTCAAGGATGGGGAGATATACGTGGTCAACTCGGCCACGGACATCAATATGCAAAGAACGGCCGATAACCTCTTGGTTGAGCTTTTGGCCTCGGCTAATTTAAAGTACGAGGATCTGCATTATATCGTGGGCACTGGTTATGGCCGGGTGGCCATGTCCTTTCCCGATATCAGCCACCAGATAGTCACCGAGATCTCTTGCCACGCTTTAGGGGTTCATTATCTGGATCCCGAGGTTAAGACCATCATTGACATTGGCGGCCAAGACTCCAAAAGCATAAAAGTCGATACGGAAACTGGCCGGGTGGTCAGCTTTGTCATGAACGATAAATGCGCGGCTGGCACCGGGCGCTTTTTGGAAAAAGTGGCCCAGCTCTTAGATCTGGATTTAAGCCAATTAGGGCCCGTCTCCCTACAAACCAAAACGCCGGCGGAGATTTCCAGCCAGTGCGTGGTTTTCGCCGAGTCGGAAGTGGTGTCTTTAAGGGCCAAAGGAGCCACCCCAGCCGACATCTCGGCGGGCATCCATTTGGCCACGGCCAGAAGGGTCAAAAACCTTTTGTCGCGCGTGGGCATTGAGCCGAACCTAGCTTTTTCCGGCGGCGTCTCCAATAACGTGGGGATGCGCAAGGCCATTGAGGATCTGGTGGGTTATCCGGTCTCCATCTTTAAATTGGACGCCGTTTACGCTGGAGCCTTGGGCGCGGCCATCCACGCCCGTCAATTCGCCAAAAACGTCACCATCCCAGTCGAGCGCCCAGTAGAGGAAGGCAACGTCAATCTTTCCGAAATCATTTATGAGGTCAATCGCCATCAAGCGGCTATTATCGCGGGAACGACTGGTCGCCATAATGTGGGCTACATCTGCTCTTACACGCCTTTAGAGCTCTTAAGCGCCTCGGGGGTCAACCATGTGCGTCTTTTTAAGATGGGCTCCACGGAAATCGTGGCCAGCGGCGAGCAGATAACCCAAAGCGTCTTTTGCGATTTCACGAAAAGCATTTTAGGGGCTTTTAAGGAAGGCGTCCCTCTCAATAAAGCCTTAGAGAAGGTTTATACCTTCTATACTTGCGACTGCATTAAGAAGGTGGGCGAGGCTATTGGCGACTTTTTTGGGCCTTCGGAGATTTATAACCTCCCGCGTTTAAGGCACAAAGAGTCCAGTCGCGACTATTACCGGACGGAGATCGTCAATTTTAAGCAAGATTTGGAAAAGCTGACCGGAAGGACCATTAGCGATGAGGATGTTCGCGACCGCATTAAGCTTTATAACCTGGTGCGCAAAACCCTAAAAAAGATTTCCGATCTAAGGAAACGCGATTATCCCCCCATTAAAGGGCGCGACTTTTTGGACGCGGCCCAGGCTTTGTTCTATTTGCCTCCAGATCGCTTGCTGAGCCTCTATGAGGATCTGTATCACCGGATTTCGGCGGTGGCTAATTTTGATCAAAAACCGCCCATAAGGCTGATGATGGCTGGCGGCATCGTGGCTGACGGGGATCGCCGGTTACTAGAGATTGTCGAGGATTCTTTGGGCGCCCGCGTCGTTATCGAAGACCACTGCACCGGGGCTCGGAACGTGAGCTTTCAGATTAATGAGACCATCGATCCCTACGCGGCCTTAGCTGGCGGCTATCTGGATCAATCGCCTTGCACCCGCATGAAGCCCTTGGAGGAGCGGATCAACATCTCCGGTCAGTTGGCTAGAGAATTTAACGTGGACGGCATCTTATACGTCTATCTTAAGTTCTGCCCCTGCTATGGGCAGGTCAAGCACGAGTTTTTCCAGCATTTCCAAGCCTTGGGCATCCCGGTCTTGGAAGTGGCCCTAGATTACTCGGCCAGCGACCAAGGTCAGCTGAAGACTCGCTTAGAGGCCTTTATTGAGGTCTTAAACGAGCGGGAGAGGACGCGCAAAACCGCCTAAGACCGGTTTAAATGGGGTCGCCTAGCTCACTAAGCTTAGGTTAGGCCCCATTGGCCGGGCCGCTTGAGCTCGGCTTTTGGGCTTTAAAAATTGGACTATTACCGAAAAAATCTTTATCGCGAGGACGCCATGACCACCGCCTTAAATCTTTTGACCGAGCGCTTCGTGGAGGAGCCTGAGGACATTAACTCCCAAAAGGACTATATCGCCTACTCCAAATATGTCCACGATTATTCCCCGGCTATCAAAAGGCTTTTGGATCTGTCCGAGGATTACGTGCCCGGAGCCGAGCGGGCCTTTAAGGAAGGAAAACCCGCGGTCTGGTGCCAGGCCAACAACTTTGTGCCAGCCCTTCTCTATTCCTTGGGCGTCACCCCCGTGGCTTACGGCGAGATGGGTCGTTATAGCGTTAAGGAAGATATGCTCATCGCCGAGGATATCTACCAGTTCCCGGTGGAAACTTGCTCGATGGTGAAATGCGTCGTGGCTCAGTGGCACAAGAGGCTCAAGACGGGCACCATCAACCGGATCCTAGGCAACTCCTCGGCCTGCGAGCCCTTTAATCTATCTTGGGAAGTCATGAGAAAACACGGTTATGACGTCTTTAATAATGAGGTCATTTACCGTGGCCCCACGGTTCACGGGGAGCGTTTGGAACAGCTAGTCAAGTTTACCATGGGGCAGATCCTAGATGTGGCCGAGTGGTTGACCGGAACTAGGGCCGTGGATGAGGAAAAGCTAAGGGTCGAGATTCAGAGGAAGAACCGCCTTTTGGGCAAACTAAGGCAAGTTTTGGAGCTACGGCGAACCCATCCCTATTATATGAAGACCCTAGCCATCATCCTAACCTTAAATATTGGCCTCAATAACTATTTCGGCAAACCCGAGGAATACGAAAAGGCCATCGACGCGCTCATTATTGAGCTGGAAAATACCCCGGTCAGCGAAAAGGATCTCAAAACCGTTATTCCCTTGGTCTGGGCTGGGGGCACTGGCCAAGAGTTTGGGATTTACGAGGCCATCGATCAGGCGGGTGGGGCGCTATTAGGTCTCAGGAGCGTCCCCTTTAGACTGTATCGGGAAGACGTTCCGCCTTTGGAGGCTTTAGCTCGGTGGATTTACGACAATTCCGGGGCCGGGGCCGGGGTTTACGCCCGGAACGTTTTGGACTCGGAAGTGGAGCGCCTTAAGGCTAGAGGCGTCATTCTCTACGGTTACATTGGTTGCTCTTTCGCCTCAGTCGATCGGGAGATGTGGCGGCGTTATTTCCATGAAAAAGGCCTAGCCTGCATCAATTTGGAAGGCTCCTTCCAAACAGGCGCTCCCACGGGTCAGGTTTTGACGAGGATCAAAGCCTTTGTGGAGATGCTGGCCGCTTGAATTTAGAGCCTAATCTCATTTTTAAGGAGGAATCTTATGCCTAGCGCCTTAAAACTAGTGGACAATCCAGAAGACATAGTCAGTCAAAGCGACTACATAGCTTATTCCAAAAGCGTTCATGATTATTCCCCAGCCGTCCGGAGGCTTTTGGATTTGTCCGAAGATTACGTGCCCGGAGCGGAAAGGGCTTTTAAGGCTGGCCATCCGGCGGTCTGGTGCCAGGCCCTCAATTTTGTGCCCCCGCTTCTCTACTCCTTGGGCGTTATTCCGGTGGCCGCCGGCGAGATGGGTCGGTATAGCTCCAAAGAAGATATGCTCATCGCCGAGGATATCTACCAGTTTCCCGTGGAAACTTGCTCCATGGTCAAATGCGTGGTGGCCCAATGGCATAAGAGACTGAACTCGGGAACCATCAACCGGATCCTGGCCAACTCATCCGGTTGCGAGCCTTACAATATGGCCTGGGAAATCGTTAAAAAACGCGGTTATGACGTCTATAGCAATGAAATCATCTACCGGGGCCCCACGGTGGAAGGCGAGCGTTTGGAGCAATTGATTAAGTTTACCACTGGCCAGATCCTGGACGTAGCCGAGTGGTTGACGGGACGAAGACAGGTGGATGACGAAAAGCTCAGCCTGGAGATAAAAAGGAAGAATCGGCTTTTGGGCAAATTGAAACAGGTTTTGGAGCTAAGGCGCTCCCATCCTTTTTATATGAAAACCCTAGCCATTATCCTCACTCTGAACGTGGGGCTCAACAATTACTTTGGCAAACCCGCGGAATACGAAGAGGCCATCGACGCGCTGATAAAAGAGCTGGAAAATACCCCGATCAGCGAAAAGGATCTCAAAACGGTAATTCCCTTGGTTTGGGCGGGGGGCACAGGCCAGGAATTCGGCATCTACGAGGCCATCGATCAGGCGGGCGGGGCTTTGTTAGGCCTTCGGAGCGTTCCCTTTAGACTCTATCGGGAAGACGTTCCGCCTTTGGAAGCCTTGGCTCGGTGGATCTACGACAACGCGGGAGCCGGAGCCGGAGTTTACGCCCGTAACGTTATAGACTCGGAAGTGGAGCGGCTAAAAGCCAGAGGCGTCATTCTCTACGGTTACATTGGTTGCTCTTTCGCCTCCGTCGATCGGGAGATGTGGCGGCGTTATTTCCATGAAAAAGGCTTAGCCTGCATAAACTTGGAAGGCTCCTTCCAAACCGGCGCCCCCACGGGTCAGGTTTTAACGAGAATTAAAGCCTTTGTGGAGATGCTGGCCGCGTAAATAAGCGAAACAAGTCTTTGACGATTGATATAAATTAGACAAAATTTAATATATCTTAATGATATTGGAGTTTAGAAATGGGCATTGAGGCGAAACATATTATTGATCCCCGGCGGCTGAACGAATTGACCGATGACGTGGCGGTGGGCCTAGATATTGGCTCTCGAACCGGGAAAGCCGTCTTAATAAAAGATGGCTTGATTTTTCCGGCTATTACGCCGACGGCGGTTTTTACCCAGCAAACCGTGGAGAAGCTTTTGA
>JAISWW010000167.1 GCA_031270705.1 Deltaproteobacteria bacterium | reverse complement strand
TGGGCTTATCCATGGTCATTCACACGGACGTGGAAAGGGATGGCTTAAGGACTGGGCCAAATTTAGCCTTAGCCGCCGAAGTGGCCAGAGTCTCCCAGTTGCCCACCATTGTCGCGGGCGGCGTTTCTGGGCCCCAAGATCTAGTGGCTTTAAGGGATCTAAAAGCTCCTGGTCTCATTGGGGCTATTTCTGGCCGCGCCCTTTATGAGGGAACTTTGGATCTGACCGAGGCTCTAAATATTTTAGCCCAACCAGCTAAATAGCCTCGCCTTTTCCGCTCGCCCGCCCTGGAGCCCCAGTGAATCAAACGACCTTAAAAATCTTAGATTATGACTTGGCTTTAGAAATGTTAGCTGAAGAAACCCATTCCGAGCCTGGAACGGAGTTAGCTTTAGCCTTAAGCCCAGACCTAAATCCCGAAGAAATCCTCAAATCCTGGGCCAAAATTGAAGAAGCCCGAGAATTATCGCGAATCGCCGAAACCCCAGGTTTTTATGATTTAGTAGATTTGAAGGCCTCTCTTAAGCTCTTAGGCCCAGAAGGCGCCATTTTAGAGCCCTTGGAGCTTTTAAAAATTGGCCGCGTGGCTAGAACCGCCCGCGAAGCTTTAATATACTTTACCGAATATAAAGAGAGCGCCCCCCTTCTTTTTCAGTTAGCCGGCCTTTTAGATTCCTTTGATTCTTTAGTCAATGACCTTGAAAGGAGCGTTGGGCCTGAAGGCGACATCTTGGACACGGCTAGCCCAGCTTTAGCTCGTTTGCGCCAAGATCTCGCCTCCTCGCGCCAGGCTTTAACGGCCAAACTCTCGGCTTTAACGCGTTCCCCGGAATTTAAGCCCATCTTAATGGACGATATCATTACCACGCGCAATGATCGTTTTGTGGTGCCCGTTAGAGCCGGAGCGGCGGGCAAAACGCGAGGCTTAACCCACGATTGGTCCAATAGCGGAGCCACGGCCTATTTGGAGCCTCTGGAGACGGTTGAGGACAATAATCATTTAGCCTTTTTGCGCAACCGCGAAAAAGAAGAAATTCATAAGATTTTGCTTCGGCTCGCTAACCAATGTCGAGACGCGGCCCCACAATTAGCCAACTCAGGCCTAGCTTTGGCCCAGTTAGATCTCATTATGGCCGAGGGCCGCTTAGCTAACGCTTGGCGAGCCATAACCCCGCAATATCTACCCCAGCGCGGCTTTGATCTAAAAAGCTTAAGACATCCTCTTTTGGAGAAAAGGCTCAAATCCCTCCACAAAGCCATGATCCCCTTGGATTTCCTGGCCACGCCCGAAGCCCCAATCTTGGTCATCTCCGGCCTTAACGCGGGTGGCAAAACCGTGGCCTTAAAAACCTTGGGCCTCAATTTAGCCTTGGCCCGGGCGGGTTTGCCGATCCTCGCCGAAGAAGGCTCAAAGCTAGATTTTCCAGAGGACATTTTAGCCATCATGGGCGACAACCAAGACTTAAGCGCGGATCTTTCGACCTTCTCCGGTCACGCTAAAGCCATTGCCCAAGTCTTGGACGAGGCTAGACCCGGCGTCGTTATCTTATTAGATGAGCTGGGCGGGGGGACGGATCCGGCTGAGGGCGCGGCTTTGGGTTTAGCGGTCTTGGAAAAATTGCGTCTCTCGGGCGCCCTATGCTTAACGGCCACCCATTTTCATTTGATAAAAAGCTGGGCCGCTTTAACCGAGGGCGTCATCTCGGTGGCCGTCAAAGCCTCGCCCAATGGTCAGCCCATTTATGGTTTAGCTTATGGCAGTCCTGGGTTCTCGGGGGGGCTAGCCATGGCTCGGCGCGTGGGTTTGCCTGAGGATCTGGTGGCTCGGGCGGAAAGTTATTTGGACGACGGCCAAAAAGAAGCCCTAGCCATATTGCGCCGCTTAGAGGACGAAAGAGCCGCTTTGTTTTTGGAAAGAACCGAGCTAGCCCAAACCCGTAGGTCTTTGGCTTTGGCTGAGGAAGAAACCCGTCGCCATCTGGCCAAACAAACCGAAGCCTTGAAACGCCAATCTTTGGAATTGGATCGCGAAGTGAAAGCCGCTTTGGCTCGTCATCGCCGCGAAACGCAGGATCTTAAAAAAGAGATCCAAGAAATGGCCAAAGCCCAAAAACCCGTGGATCCCATCGCCACTAGCTTAAAACTGGCCCAAATGGCCAAAGATCTGACTGAGGCTCGGCCCATAATTGACCAAGTCCCCACGGGCGAGCCTTTGACGCGAGTCGCGCCGGGCGATCGGGTTCTGGTGGGCCGCTTAGGGCTTAGTGGTTTAGTCAAAGCCTTCAATCCCGGGAAAAACGAAGCCATCATTGAGACTGGCGGCTTATCGGTCAAAGCCTCTTTGGGCGATCTCTACCCCCCAGCCGACGCGGGAACCCAGCCCACGACCCGGGTGACTTTTTCGGTGAGCCGGGAAGACGATAGGGGGCTGTCCTTAAATCTTTTAGGCCAAACCGTGGATGAGGCCTTAACGGTCATTGAGCGAGAAATTGACAAAGCCTTAATGAGAGGGGAAAAACGCCTCACCATTATCCACGGCATGGGCACTGGCCGCTTAAGAAAAGGCATCGCCGCCCATTTAAAAACTCACCCCAAAGTCTTGGAGCTCATCTGGCCCACCGATACGCCGGGCGGCTTAGGGGTGACGACGGTGGAGCTAACTTAAAAGCTGGCGACTTTTTTTATTTTTATAACGGGCTTTTTTAAAATTGGCCCCAATATTTTTGGCTTAGGCCAAAAGCTTAAAATCCTTAAAACCCTATAACCTTAAAGCCTCATAGCCCGCCCTTCCTCGCTTATTTATGAATTTGCATAATAGCCAAACTCGCTAAAAATCCCTACGCTTATTCCTAATCTCTTTTTTGGTTTAATCGCCAGATTTTTGAACCCCGCGCCTCTCAACCGTAAAACCCCAGAAACTAAAGCCCTAAAGATTAAAGCCAATGAGCCAAAAAGTCAGCGAGCCGAGCGTTTTTTCTTGACATGGCCAGCAAACCGATCGACAATGGTAAGGATTTCGTTTTTGCTTCCAATACTAGATATATTCCAGGGCCATAACCGCTCGCGTTGGCTTTAAAAATTTTTTTAATAAAGCACGAAAAGGTTTTAAGAGGATAAATTTTATCTTAAAATCAATATATGGCATAAATTATTAGAACTTTGAATAAGACTTAAACTAGCGCTCGATCTGAAAACGTATCTCCTAAATAAATCGCTTGATCTAGCTCATCATGAGCTTTTAATTTTAAGATTATGTATCTTAAAATTATTTAAGCCTTTTTTAGAACATTGTAAATTAATTTTAGCCTTAATATATTTTGCTTTTACTATTTTAATCATCTTAAAAACGCCATAAAAGGCCGCGTAGACATTATGAATCTCAATAAAAACCCATTTAACCTCATAAACGCCTCTGTTTTTGACAATTCGGGGAAGCTGGCCGAACTAGTCTCGGAAATGGGCATTACCTTAAACCACAAGGTTTTATCGAAAATCCGCGACGAATTGCTTGATTCCCCCAAGCGCCTAACCGCGGAGCTGGCTTGGCTACCCGGTTTAAACGAGACGCGCGACCAAATCCTGATTTTAAACACCAAACCCGACAGCTTTTTAAACGCCCCGCAAATTCCGCCCTTGGCTCGGGCCAATCTTCTGACCGCGGCTTTACAAACCCAGACCCCGCCAGCCCTTAATTATATCCTGGCTATCACCCAGGCTGTCGAGGAAATTGACCCGCCTAAAATTCTCGCGGGCCTCAATACGGCCCGGCAAGTCGCGGGTTTCCCCTTAATTAAACCAGAAAAATTTAACGTGGCCCTAGAAAATCAACAACTCTATTTGTTAGAGACCATTGAGACGGTCTTAGCCAAACTCGAGCCTGTAGAGCGCTTAGAGGCGATCGCTACCCTAGTTTCGGCCCAAACCGATCTGGGCCAAAAACCAGCCACGGCCTTGTTAACCAAGATCGTCAACCATTTTGCCTTAGAGACTCAAATCCCTTTGAGCCAAAGAGCCCATAAAGTTTATGACCATATTTACGCCCTTTATTCGCAAATAGGGCCAAATAGCTCGCCAGCCCAGGAGCTAAAAAACACTAATGTCATCATTGAGGAACTTAGTCAGCTGGTCAAAGCCACCAAATGTTGGGACGAGTTGGCTCAACCTTTTCAGATCCTAGACAAGAGCCAAGGCAAAAACCACCATGATAGCCAAATCATGGCTTTAAAAATCCGCGAGCTAGCCTTTTACGCCTATAACGCCCAAGGTTACCTGTCTTTGGCCCAAGGTCTAACCAAACTCCTGAGCGAAGTCTTCGCCGAAGTGGTGGACGTGGCCAAACAAGCCGAGGAAGACCAAATTTTTCTGAGCAATTTAGCCAAAGATCCGGCCATCAAAAATCATGATCCCTTGGGCCCCCATTTGGCCACCGCGGCTTTAGGCTCTCTCATGGCCCAAATTAAAAAGGCCGAAGAGCTGGCCAAAACCAATCCTTTTGACCTAAAAAAGCCCATTGAGGAACTGGCCATCTCTCTCCAGAAAATCCTCGCCCAATTCCGGGATCAACCGCGAGCCCATAAGGTGGCCTTAGCCGCTCGCTCTTTGGCCTTAAGCCTTTTTGGGCGTTTGAAGGGGGCTCAATTGGCTTTGCCTATTTTAAAGGCCTTAAGCGAGGGTTTCGCCGGTCAAGCGCCTTACGATTCTCTTTTCGCCTCTGACGTCAAAACCATTGAGCGCCAAGCCAGCGACCAAACTCAAAAACCGCCGTCTAAATTTCATTTAGCCAAATGGCAATGGGCGGTCATTGCTCTAATTATAGTCATCTTGCTGGTCATCGGGCTGAAGTTGACCCTAGACGATCCGAGCCCGACCACAGAGCCCAAGGCTTTGACCATTCAGCCGGTCAAGCGCTTACTTAACCAAGTTCCTTGAGGGCTTTTTCTTGGCCCGTTTAGGCGCTCGGGCGGGCGGATCCGCTGGAGGCGTTTTAGGCTCCATTAAGGCCAGGAGAAGCTTTTCCAAATCGGCCTTTTGTTGGGCCATTTTTTTAAGTTCATTTTTCTTTAAAAAGCTGAACGTCTCAGGCGAATCGATGACCGAAGCCATAGGCATGACCCGATAAGTTTTCTGGCGATTTTGGATAAAAGTTTGGCAGATGGTGGGAATTAACTGAATATCTAAAATGGCTTTTTGGCCATTTTCGTCAACAGCCAAAACGCAATCTAAAATGAGGCCCAAATTAGTGTAAGGCTTAAACTGGTTGCTGATAAAATTGCCTAGGCTAAAAATCGCCAATTGGCTTTGGCCTCGCCGAACCTCCACTAAATACGGCTGAACCACATGGGGATGATGGCCTAAAATAATATCCGCCCCTAATAAGCCTTTAGCGGGATCGCCTTCCAAAACCCTCTCGGCCAATTCTTTTTGGAATTTATTTGGTAAGCGCTGGTACTCTTCGCCAAAATGAAGATTAACTATGACAAAATCGGCGCCTTGGCTTCTGGCCGCTAAAATATCCTCCATGATCTCGTCATTCTCAAGATAACCTAGACGCCAAGACTCTTTTTTAGCTGGCCCCGGAATACCATTAAAGCCGTATGAATAAGCCAGAACCGCGACCATGATTCCATTATAAACGCTTATTAATCGCTGAGATTTATCCTTGGGATACGCGTAAGCCCCCGCGTAATCTAGGCCCGCTTTTTCGACATTGGCGATGGTGGCCGCTAATCCTCGCCAACTGCGGTCAAGGGCGTGATTATTGGCCAAAACCACGGTGGTCAAACCCACCTCTTTAAGATTCGCGGCCAATTCCGCTGGAACGTTAAAACTGGGGTAACCGCTATAACCGCGCTCAGCCCCAGCCAAGGGCGTCTCCAGATTGCCGATGACCAAATCGCCCTGCTTAAAAAGAGGGGCCACATACTCAAAAAAAGGCTTAAAATCAAAGCTCCCATCATCTAAAGTGGCGGCTTTTCTTAAGGGGACATGAGTTAAAATGTCGCCCATGGCTATTAACCGTAAAGAGCATTTTTGGCCAACCAAGGACTTGGGCCGAGCGGGCGGCTTGACCGCGAGCTCTGGTTCCGACGAAAAAAGAGGGGCGCTGGTCGCGAGGGGCTGGCCCTCTGGCTTTTCTTGGCCGCTCGACTCTGGCGACCCGGGCTTTGTGTCTGGACGGATAAGGATCGGATACTCTTTGACCGCGTTAAGCGGCTCTACCGGCTTCTTTTGGGCTAAGGCAAGGCCGCCTAAGGCCAAACTCCAAACCAACAAAGCGCAAACCAACGTTTTAATTTTTTCCCTAAACAAGGTCATCAAAAAGCCTCTATAATTTCAAGCAAGAACGTTTTTATAAAATATTAATTTATAGGTTATTTTGTTATAGCGCCTGAACATTAGAAATTTTTCCCTTCTTCGTCCCAAAAAACGAGGAACTCATCTGAAAAAAAAATAGATTTTAAGGTAATTTCCGCTCAGTATCAAGATTTTTTTAAAAGACGGAAAAAAGGCCAAAAATACCAAATATGGAAGGCTCGGCTTCTTGGCCCGCGAAAAATAACGCCGCCAGAAATCTAATCCAACTTCTAGCGGCGTCAACGGGCCATCATGGCCAACCACTGGCCACGAGGCCAATTTACTATTTCTTGGTGTCCGTAATAAAGATCGGGATAGTCCAAGTCAGAGTGGCCATTGTCCCTTCAGGATTGTTGCGAGAGGCCACCTCAAAAAGGCAACGCAAGCTTAAATTGCCAAACCGACCTATGCCAACGACGACTTCCGGCCCCAAAGAGAAGGTTCTGGTTCTTTGCTCATTAGCAGCATTGGAACCTTTACCTTTAGAGTCGCTAACCTGCCAAGAGCCAGCCGTGGAGAGAGCCAAAGCGACATTGCCCATTTGCTTGCCAATGGAGCTTTCCATGTGGAAGTTGTCGCCTTCGCGGACTCCTGTTTTTCTTTGTTTAAAGCTGATCTCATACCGGATAACCGTGGACCAGGTCCAAGTTTTTGCCTCGTCAAAGTACAAGGTTAAACCAGCGGTCGGCTGAAGCCCCCAATAACCTTTGCCAGGGCTAGTAAGTAAATTATCCTCGCGAAAGTCGCCAATGGGGAAAAAGACGGCGCAAGAGAGCAAAGCGTCAAATTTGGGCCGATGCCAAGTCACGGTCAAATGGGAGTAAGGATCGCCCATGCCAAAATGACGCGAATCGGCGGTGCCAGCTAAGCCCCGACCAAAGTTGTAGGAAGTCAAAGGCACGACCAAATCTAACATTAAATTGCCAGACAAAACCCAAACGTCCATTGACCAAACAAAACGGTGAGTTTGCGAAAAAACCCGCGTTTTGGTATCGCCAGGGAGTTTTCGGCCGTTGTTTAAAATGAAGTCATCAGCTTGATACCAGGTGTTGTATAACAGATAGAATAAGCCAGGCGGTGGCATAGTGGCCAACATATAGCCACTACCGCCAGTAGTAAAATGAGCGCTGGCCAAAGCCTTATCAGCCTTGGAAAAACAGAAAACGCCCAAAAGGATCGCTATGGCGATAATTATTTTTTTCATGATTTCTTGCCTTGTTAAATCAAAGTCTGGCTAACCTAGACGGTCTCGTCTTAAAGCCAAACGAATAAATCCAGTTTCGCTCCAAAAGGTTAAGAGATGAAAAACTTCACCTATCTCGCGCTCCTTTCCACGGCTTATATGATGTTTTTCGGCGGAAGGACTGACGCCGTCCGCCAAAGCCGTCCAAAAAGTGGAAAGCCGCCTCAACCCTAAACTATAATAGCGCTTTTTCGCCTAACCCACGGTTTGCCCAAAAACCTTAGGGAGCGGTCAGAGCGTTATGGCCGCTGGCCCATCTAGCGCCTAAATAAAGATAGGGTTACCCGCAAAAAACCTCAAACATGGCGGTTCCCGAAAAAAGGCCTTAAATTTTTCGCGTAAAAAAATTTTATCAATTAACGAAAAAAAGTCAAGCCAGGCCAAAAAAATAAATTCCGAACTTTCCGAATATTATATCTCTGATTAGTTTTATATAATAGTTTTTAGAGCTTTGTATGTCTTAAAAAAGATCTAATTTTTATGAAAGATATTTTTTGCTTGCTATACAACGCTTAATCTTAAAAATATATATTCAAAAATTTTTTAACAGTATTATAAAAATTTGTTGAGCTAAAATTTGAAATTATTTTTGGGGAATAGCCTGGGCTCCCGAAAATTATAACATGGTGGAAAAACTAAATTTTTACTTTTAACTATATTTATTATAATAAAAGCAATAAATATAGTAAAAGTAAAATATTATATCGTAATAGGCA
>JAISWW010000149.1 GCA_031270705.1 Deltaproteobacteria bacterium | reverse complement strand
CGGAGCATTAAGGATATTGCCATAACCGAATAACCATCTGATAGGTGAAGGGCGATCCTGTCAAGGATGGACGCCTTCGGTTCAATGTTTCCGTTGTTACGTGTTTGATTTTTCATGTGTTTATGATACAACATAAAATCAAGAAAAGCAATAGGCAAATGAAAATTTTACAAAAATTTAACAAAATTATTTCCTTAATATATCAGGGATTCTGATTTGTTTTAATCAATAGTCTTTATACCATAAGGACTTCGGCTGTATAATTTTTAGAAGTTCCTAATATCAAATTCTAAGAATTATCCACCGGGGTAATAGTCTGGATGATATCCTCTTCCCAGTGGAGCTACAGCCTTTGTATTATTTTCTTCCTCCGCGCGATCAAAACGATCGCCCGCGCGACAGCCTTTTTGGGACATCACTGCGCCCGCTAGAGAACAAACAAGTCATTTTGAACGCCAACACCTGGCAACCACTTGGGGTGGTTAGCGATAAGTATCGCCTCATCACCAATGAAGAAGCCTTGGACATGGCCCATAAATGTTGCGAGACCTTTTTCCCGGAAACCAACAAAGCCGAGTGGCGACCGACCAAGATTGACGGTCCATCAACGGGTCGCCATTGTTGTGTTGATCTTTGCCACAACTCCGAGGCTCTAGATTTCTCCTTTGTGCCACCCAATCAGAGACCGGACGCTTTTGGCCCTTTTGTGCGCGTCATTAACAGTTACAATGGTCTTTACCTACTTTCATTTTTCATTGGCTTTTACCGGAAAGTCTGCGCCAACGGGATGATCGCCCGAACAAGCGAAATTGAGTTCAAGTTTATCCACCGGGGAAAGTCTGTTAGTGGAATTAATTTTAAAAACTCGGTTCATAAGCTTAAAACGCTGAAAAAGTCATTTGAAAATTTTCTCGGCGCCCTAAAAGACTGCCAAGCGCCTCTCTACCATTTTCCGACTCTGGTCAACGGAGCCCTTTTGCTCAAGGCGCCCGCAGACCCCGAAGACATCCCGTTAAAAAACAAATGGGATAAGCTCCAACAAAATATTAGCGATACGAGCGCCAGGTACGCTGAGGAACTGGGAGAAAACGCCTACGCGGTTTTCAACGTCATCACTGATTTTGCCTCAAACCCTCCAGAATCCAGCGCCTACTTTCGCCGGGCTCGCCACAGCTGGCAGCGCCTAGCTGGCTCCTGGGTCGAAAGTTTCACGTCCCTTTGTGTCGAGCCTTCTTTCTCGCTGGACAACTATTTAGTCACTTTGGACAAAAAACTAAAGGTCACGGAAGAAACTAATAACCCTGACCCTCATCTCTTTTAGCCAAAACTGAATACGCTTAAAATTCATTGGCCGGCCAGTCGCCGATGAAGTCATGGAGGTCAATTTTTTTTCGCCTAAACGTCCTGGCCTCCTCTGGGCCGCTCGTTAAGCTCTTTAAATGATGTAATGCCAAAATTCTTCCTGTAAGGCCTCGGGGGCGATCTCGGGTTGTTGATCCGAAATCATATGAAGCTCGGTGTTTTTGACGCTGACCTTGGTCTTTTCCGGGATGCTTTTGGTGATAAAAGCGTTGGAGCCAATGACCACGCCCTCCCCCACCACGGTGGAACCGCCTAAAATGGAGGCTCCAGCGTAAATGGTCACGTGATCCTCAATGGTGGGATGGCGTTTAACTCCATCCAAAAGATGGCCGCCTCGAGTCGAAAGGGCCCCTAAAGTCACCCCTTGGTAAATTTTAACGTAATCGCCAATGATCGTGGTCTCCCCAACCACAATGCCGGTGCCATGATCTATAAAGAAATGGTGGCCAATGACCGCCCCAGGATGGATGTCGATGCCAGTTAAGCTATGAGCTCGCTCGGTCATCATCCTGGGGATTAGCGGCACGTTTAGGTCATAAAGCTCGTGGGCCAAGCGATTGATGGCGATAGCGAAAAGACCTGGGTAGGACAAGATAATCTCGTCGTAATTAAAGGCCGCTGGATCGCCCTCATAAGCCGCTTCCACGTCCGTGGCCAAAAGATCCCGGATCTTCGGGAGCCTTTCCAAATAGGCGTGGGTCAGATTGGCCGCCGCTTGAGGCGTGACCTCCAAGCCTAACCGAGAGGCGCTCAAGGCTTTGAGGATCTGTTTTTGAAGCTTATGGAAGACGTCCTCAAGAAGATCCCCCACGTGGTATTCCAAGTAATCGCTCCGAATAGGCTTTGAGGCGAAAAAGCCTGGGAAAACCAGACGCCTTAAATTTTCCATGATGGCGATGATGGCTCGCTCGTTGATGAGGTTATCGTCGGCGACCTTAATCAAATGGCGGTGATCTTGGTAATTGGCCAATAAGGCCGAAACTAGCGATCCGATATCTCGGGTTTCGTTCGACATCGTTGTCTCCTTATCTATGGCTCTTAAAGGCCAAAACACATGAGAACGCGATAAAAGAAAAGCGAAAAAACACTGTTTCCAATGTCTTTTCGCCTTCAGTAGATCCTGATCAGCGATCTATTTAAATTTAGAAGCTAAATATTTAATATTTTTTTATTTATTGACTAAATTTCAAGTTTTTAAGCTAATCTAAATTGAGCTTGGGGTGGCTCCCCCTAAACGCGATAATTTTACCATGTTTTGGGCCTAGGGCCAAAAAATCCCCAAAATGAGCCCAGCCGCGAACTCCGCCCCCAGAATCTAAAATTAAATAATATCGGCTAATTCAATTCTGAAGGTCTTTTGGCTTAACGGCCAGCGCTATTCTGGCCGGGTTGACCAAAGCGTTTTCAGCTATTATAGCCTAAAATCATTTTTCTTAATACTCATATATCTTCTAGCTTAGACTTATAGTCGCTAAAAATGAGCTAATATTAGCTTATTAAGCGTTTGCGCGCTCAATTATCGAGATTATCAAAAAGACTACCGAAAAATTATCTATCAGAACTTATAATTTATGATTTTATAGCTCATTTGGCGATCTTACCAAACTAAAAATGAATATTTTATTTAATATATGTTATTATTCCAAATATTAAAAAAATTATTCTATTTTTGGCCTTAAAAACTAATTCCAAGGCCAACCGAATAACCAAGCTCAGTCAAACCGAACAAAAATAAAGGCTAATTTTTTGGGGCCAAAAAATGATCTTGATAACTTTTAAAAAAAATAATACCTTGGCACTTGGGTTTCGCCTCTATAACTCTATGGCTCTTTTGGCTTTAACGGGCTGGATCTCAGTCAGCCTAAAAGCAATTAACCAAAACCGGAGAAATCGCTCATGAACTGGAGCCTTAAGGGCCAGACGCTCACCAACTTAATCGTCCAAAATGGCTCTTATGTCGACAAAACTGAGATTATTTACAAGCTGATTCAGAACCCTAACAACTATTACTTTTGTCGACCGCCGGGTTTTGGCCTCAGCCTTCTAATTAGCGCCCTGAAAGAATTGTTCTTGGGCCATCGCAAGCTTTTTAAAGGCTTATGGATTGATCGCCAGTCCTATGACTGGCGGCCCTATCCGGTTATCCATCTAGATTTGTCAGGCGCTAAAGCCCTAACATCCCCCCAAGAGCTGGAAGAGACGCTCGTTGAAAAAATATCTGTGGCGGCCAATGAGGCCCAAATAAGCCTAAAAAAAACCTATTCTTTGCGCTATTTTAAACTCCTAATCGAAACTCTGGCTCGCGCCAGCGCCTATAAAAAAATAGTAGTTCTCATTGACGGGGTTGACACGCCCATTAATCCCCATATCGCTGACCCCATACTAGCCCGTCAAATGGCGGAGCCCATTTATAAACTATTAGGGCTTCTTAAGATTTATCAGCGCCGCGTTCATTTCGCCTTCGTGGGTGGCCAAACCAAATATTTTCTGACCAAAAGTTATCTGGCCAAAAGTTTTCTGGCCCCCCATGCCTTTGAGGATGTGAGCTTTAACCCGGACTACGCCAACCTTCTGGGGTACAGCCAAGAGGAGCTGACAACCTATTTCGGCGATAACCTAACCAGGGCCCTTAAGCGTTTAAAAGAGCTCGGCTATTGTCCGAACGAGAGCGATCTAACTGATTTAACCGAAATTCTCGCTCGTCTCTATGGCGGTTACTCCTGGGATCAAAAAACTTGCCTTTTTAATCCATTGTCAATTTCTAAATTTTTTAAATTCCAAGCCTTTGACCAGTTTTGGCCGGAAAGCCTGGATTTAAACTTTTTAGTCGGGTTTATTAAAGATACTCCCTTGGTCAATGATCTCATTGACGCTTACGAGCCGCCCTATCCCCAGCTTATGGTCAATAATGAGGATTTTAATAAAAATAATGTGGATCATAATAAATTAGATATAGCTGATTTGCTCTTGAGATATGGGTATTTAACATTTAACCCTAAGTCAAAATCGCGACCAACCCTGACCCCCCCTAACCTGGAAGTCAAAGCGAGCCTTTTTTCAAAATTATTCTATTTAAAAATCGAGACTAGCCTTTGGGATGTAACGGAGCTAGCTGGCTCCATTCATAAGGCCATATCGGCCAGAAACGTCACTAGTTTAGTCGACTCTTTTAGTCGTTTTATGTCGGTCGTGGCTCCCCAATATAACTTTGTCATGGACGTTTATAGCCAGTCGCTCTTTCTCTTGGCCATGTTTTTGGTTGACCAACCGGTGAAAATTATCCTGCCGAAAGACATCGGCTTTAAAACGGCTAGCCTCACAACTCCCCACGGCGACCAATTTTTAGTGTCCATCGACTGTCTAAATAAACCGCCCTTATTGGGCTCGCCCTACACCATCAATACGGCTCTCTCTAAAATAACGCGAAAAAATTTAAATCGGTTGGCCAGAAGACAGCGAAAAGAATTGAATCCCGAGGCCAGAAGCCAGGCAAAAGAATTGAATCCCGAGGCCAGAATCTACTCTATGGCTCTGGCCATCCATAGCCCCATCGCCGTCCACGCCGGTTTCCAGGTTATCAAATAAAACCAAAAAGCCCCCGCTCTTAGCCACCATTTTTGGCCCTGGCTATTGGCCTCTAAAGGCCCATAAGAAGGCCAAATTTTAACAAATTTGACCTTAAGGCCAATTTCCAGCAAAATTAACCTCTGGGCTTGGCCCATTTTTTATCGCGATTAGGCCCTTAACCCTTAAGTCTCGCCACATCTGAAAATTGTCGCCCTTGAATCCTTTTGGCTGGAGATTCTCTCTGGGCTTATTTTGGCTTTGGGGCGGCTATTCTCGACTATATATAGATACTTAGCCAGCCTAAGCTGGCTCGCCATTGAGGCCCTAACCATGCCTTTGCCTTTGGGCCAGACTACTAGCCGACCCCCCTTAATTAATAGGCCATTTTTGACCTATGTTATGATAAACCTATGTATTTTCGTAGGCTTTGATATGCTTTTGCCAACCTTATCGCTCTATTTGGTCGATATGGGTTGTTCCAAAGAGGTTATTGGTTTTATCTTCTCCACTTTCGCCGTCTCCGCCGTCACTAGCCGTTTGCTGGCTAGCCGCTTAAGCCAAAAACTGGGCGCCTTGCCCGTGGTGCGAGTGGGTTTACTTTTGTGTGGCTCGGGGGCGATTCTGTTTTTCGCCATCCAACAAGAAATTAGTTACGCTTTGGCTCGCCTTCTTTTTGGGGCTGGCTATGGCCTCACCTCCACTTTAATTATTTCCATGGCCGCCCAATCCATGCCCCCCTCGCGCTTGGGGGAAGGCGTGGCTTACTTAGGTTTGGGAGCCACGGTGGCTTTGGCTATTGGCCCGCTCGTTGGCTTATGGCTCGTGGATAATTACGGTTATGGGATCCTTTTTTCGGCGGTGGCTCTCTGTTACCTCTTAGCCACCTCCATTAGCCTAACCCTCCCCAAAGTGAGCCTGGCCGCGCCCGATAAAAGCCAAGCCTCGCTCAAAAATACTTTAAGAGTCTTAAAGCCGGTCTTTAAAACATCTTTATTAATTTTTGTTTATGGTTTAGCCGTTAGTGGGGTCTCGGCCTATTTAGCCGTTTATTGTCAAGAAAAAAGTCTGCCCTCCGCCGCCCAATTCTTTGTCATCTCCACCATTGGCACTCTGGCCGCCCGCATTTCCAGCGGGCGGCTCTACGATCGCTTTGGCCATCGCTTGGTCGTCCCACCGGCTATCTTCTTAATAGTGATCGCTATTTTACTCATCTATTTGACCGAAGAAGCTTTTGTTTTTTACCTGGCCTCCATTATTTATGGAGTGGGCGGCGGCTCTTTATTTCCCGCTCTCCAGGCCATGACTTTAAGCTCAACCCCCATGACCCATCGGGCCAGCTCTTCGGCTCTTTTTTATAACGCCTTTGACGTGGGCATTGGCCTGGGCGTCATATCCTTGGGTTTAGTGGCGGGCTTCACCCAAACATACCGGACAGTCTTTTTATGGGCCGCGATTTTTATGGTTTCGATCGTCTTTTTCTATTTTCTCTTTTTCCCTAAATCTCGCCCCCAAAAAACTTAAATGGGCGCCCCCATCTTAAAACCCTGGCCCGAGGAGCCCGAAGAATTATCGCTCCCCTTAGCCGGCCGCTCCCCGCTTAAAGGCTTAAAAGTTGGTCGCTTGATCTCCCAAGGCCAATTGTTAGCCCCAAAAACCAAGACCGGCCAAGGCGCCTTACGGGCGCCTTTGGCCGGAACCTTAAAATCCATCTCGCCCTTAGCCCTAATTATTACGCCCGGCCCAGCCACCCCTATGGCCCTAGAGCCCGTGGACATCACCCAGCTTTATGGCGCCCAGTTAGCCGAGGCTTTAAGCGATCTGGGGCTCAATTGCCCCGAGCCGCCCAGCCCAAAGACGACAATCCCCGAGACGACTATACTAGTTTCGGCTCTAGAATCTGAGCCATCTCTGACCCTAAGCCAAGCTTTATGGTCAGAGCGCCCCCAGATCATGAGCCAAGGTTTAGCCATGGTTAGCCGCCTTTATCCCGAAAACCCGCGCCTTTTGGCTAGACCCAGAGCCTTAAAAGCCCCTCTTGATTGGCCTTCCGTGGTTGTGGAGAAACCTTACCCTTGGACTTTCGGGCCTTTCTTAAAAAAGAGCCTTAATTTAGGTTATGAGCGACTAATAAAAGGTTATTTGACGAGCCGCGACATTTATTTAATGGGTCTAGTCGAGCGTCAAGGCCTGCCCCCGCGTCACTGGCCCCTCGCCATTCAAAGACAAAACTATTTAGTCCCTCTCGGCTTGACCCCCAAAGCCATCTTTAAAGCCATCAGCTTAGAGCCGGGTTCTGGTGATGTGGCCGTTTTTGGGGGCGCGCGGAGGGGTCGACCTTGGCCTCGCCTGGATTTGGGCTTAGATTTGACCCTAGCCAATGAGGTTATGGCTTTGGATTTGGTTAGAGCCAAAAACCAAGAGCCGCCTTTAGGGCCTTGCCGAGCCTGCGGATCTTGCCGAGCGGCTTGTCCTTTGGATTTGCCCATGGACGAGCTGGGGCGGCAACCTTTGGCCGCCTGGCCTCAACTGGGTTTGTTGACCCAAAAGCTTTTGGCTTTATGCCCTGATTGCGGACAATGCGCTCTCGCCTGTCCGGCGAGAAGGCCTTTAAGGTATTTTAGCTCGTGGCTGTAAGGCTTTCTTTAAGGCTAGGGCCTTATGAGGGTTATAAGGCTTCCTTTCGGGCCCGGAACTTGGCTCTCATAGCCACCCTTACGCCTTTGCTTTTGGTTTGGCTCTGGCTATATCCAGGTTTTTGGCTACCCCTCACTTTAGGGCTGAGCGGCGCGGCTTTTTGGCTGGGCCAAAAATTAAATCCCCGCCGAAAAGAGGCCAGCCCCTCTTTTCGGGATCTGGATCCTTGGGCCAGCGCGGTGGTGGGCCTAGCCATTTGTGGGCCAGTCGGCCCACTTGAGGCCATTATTTTAGGTTTGGGCGGCTTGGGGCCAGCTTTTTGCCCCAGACTTGGGCGCCGGCCTGGCCTCATGGCTCTCTTGGTTTTGGCTTTGGGCCAGACAAATGCTCCGAATCTGGCCACTTTTTGGGCCTTATGTCCAGGAGCTATCTATTTTCTCTTTTATCAGCCTAATTGGCGGCCTTGGGCGCTATTTTTCTTTTGGCTTGGCCTCATCGCCCCCTTAACCTTACTCCCTAATAGCCAATTAGAGTCTCTCGGCGGGCCAGAAATCTTAAGACGCCTGCCTTTTATCCTGGTTATAAGTTTAACCGCCGCCTTTGACGCTTTAACCTTAAAAAAAGGTCTTTTCGCCGTTCTTGTGGGTTTAGCCGCCATTTTTGGCGGTACTGAGGGCTTAATGGTCGGTTTGGGTTTGTGGGCTTTAACTCTTTTAAACCGCCAAGATCTGGGCGAGTTCTGGCCGAAAAAAAGCCCGCCTGAGTTAGAGATCCCGACCGGGCCAAAGGTTCAAGCGGATTTAGTGGCCACCCGTTTATGTCGCCGCGAAAGATCCTTTTTAAAGCCTCTTTTAAACCAAGATGATCCGACGCCCCCGCCTTTAGCTTGTCGTCAGGCCGTCTTAGCCCTAGATTGCCCCAAGGCTTGCCTAGGCTTAGGCGATTGCCTTTGGGCTTGCCCTTACGGGGCTATTGAGATGGGCCCCCAAAAGGCGCCTATAATAAAGGCCGACCTTTGCCAGGGTTGTGGCCAATGTCTCGCCGCTTGTCCCTTGGATCTTCTGGTTTTAAGCCCGCGCGACAGCCGCGTCTATATCCCTTGCCGAACGCTAGCCAAACCCAAAGCCCTAGCCGACCTTTGCCCGGTGGGCTGTTTAGGTTGTGGCCGTTGTCTAAGAGCTTGCCCAGCCAAGGCTTTAAGTCGCCCGGTCGGTCGCTCGGACTGGGGCCCGCCTTTAATTAATAATTTAAGGTGTCAATGGGCGCCGGATTGTGGCCTGGCTTGCCAAGCCGCCTGTCCGCGATCTATTCCCAGCCCTTTGGCTAAAAATCCCAAAAGTTAGCTTTTTTCTCGGGCTAAATTTTATGGCGGCCCAGAAAAAAATTTTAAACATATTTTTAAAAAAATTGTCCAAAAATCTTCTGTTTTGGGCTTTCTAGGCGCCATAATCATAACCGCCTAAAGCTCTCAATATTTTTATTATATAAGTATTTTAAATTCATATAACTATCAAAAGACTTAATATTAGAGGCCCAAAACTGGTCAATAACCCGCAATGGCTCTCAACGGTTAAAATCGTCAATAATTTGACAAATGTCAAAACCCTTTAAAAACTCTGTAAAAAAGTATTGACAAACTAATTTGAATATTTTATGCTTATCGGTACTCTTACCCAAGAAACGTCCATTGGGCGCTCCTTGGGTAGATAAAACCAAATGACCCAATATATAGGGTTAGTTCTATAAAAATGACCTTTTATGGCCTAAGGACGTTGATCCTTTCCGCCAACGCGGCTCTTGACCAAGGTTTGGGCCAGTTTTTATCACCCAGCCTTTTTATCAATAGACCTACCTATTTCCGGTTTACGCCGAAAGACGCCAACAGTGCCTGAAGACAAAAACCTCGGCCACTCCCTGGAACTTTCTCCCGCGCGCTCTGAGCCAAAAACCAGCGGCCAAGACTTTTATGACCGTCTAATCCAAAGACATCGGCTTCTCGTGGAGGATTACTCCCGCATTGAGGCCCGCGTTCGTTCATTGGAATCCCAACTGGAAGAGGCGTTAATCACTACTTGATTCGCGCCGTGGGACTGAATCGCCAATAAATCTAGGCCCTAGCCATTCTTCGCCCATTTTTTGGGTTTTTGAGGCCAGGTTGGGGTTAGGGGGATTTTTTGGGCTTGAGTCAAATTCAGAAAAATGGTAATTATGGCCTTTGATTTGTCCTCTAACCCCAGCCCCACGCTTTCTTGAGGTGACTTTCCAAACGGCTTGGGAGATGAGATTGGCTCCTGGCCCTAACGAAAGACAAATATTGGTCTGGCTGAAAACCGGCTTGTCTTTAAACCATTACTTCTTATGAAATATCTAATTCTTATCGGCGACGGCATGGGCGACTATCCAATTGAGTCCCTGGGCGGTCAAACTCCCTTAATGGCCGCCAAAACTCCCCATATGGATCGCCTAGCCCGCGAAGGATTAATAGGCCGAGTGGCCACGACTCCGCCTGGCTTAGCTCCAGGCTCGGACGTGGCCATAATGTCGCTCATGGGCTATAACGCCAAAGGGGTTTTGAGCGGTCGAGGCCCTTTGGAGGCCGCGGCTTTAAACGTCCCTGTCCCTAAGGGAGCTTTGGCTTTTCGCCTGAACCTCGTCTCTTTGGGTTTTGGCTCGCCAGTTATCCTCCGCGACCACTCGGCTGGGGACATCTCTTCCGCTGAGGCCGGGGAATTAATTGAAACCTTGGCCACAAAAATGCCCTTAGGAGCTCGAACCCTCCATCAAGGGGTCTCTTATCGCCATTTGTTGATTTGGCCTAAGGCTCCCCAAGGTCTAGCCTCCATTCCGCCCCATGACTTTCGGGACAAATCCATTGACGGTTTTTTAAATGATCCTGAGCTAGCTCCCATCATGGATCTGGTTAAGGCTTCTTGGCCGATTTTGGCTGACCATCCGGTCAATCTGGCTCGTCAAGCTAAAGGTCTCTCCCCGGCCAATTCCATTTGGCTCTGGGGTCAGGGCCAACCGCCGAAGATTAGAACCTATCAAGAGCGCTGGGGCTTAACTGGCGCGACGGTCTCAGCCGTGGATATTATTCGGGGTTTGGGTTTATACGCGGGTTTAAAGCCTTATGTGGTGGAAGGCGCGACTGGTCTTTTAAAAACCAACTATTTAGGCAAAGCCCAAACGGCTTTAGAGGCTTTAAAAACCCTCGACTCGGTGGTTGTCCATTTGGAAGCCCCGGACGAGTGTTCCCATCAAGGCGATCTGAAGGCGAAACTGGAAGCTATTGAAAATTTTGACCACTTGATTGTCGGCCCAATCTTGGCGGGCCTTAAAGATTTTGGCGATTACCGGGTCTTAGTGGCTTGCGACCACTACACCCCCATCAGCTTAAAAACCCACGCCGCCGATCCCGTGCCCTTCGCTTTTTATGATTCCCAAAAGCCGGCCAACTCGAAGGCCGAGGGTTATTCCGAAAAAGAGGCTCTAGCGTCGGGCCTTTTGATCCCTGATGGGCCATCTTTGGGGCGACTGTTGTTTGGCCCAGAAAAGGAAGCTTAATGCTGGAGTTATTGGGGCCAGAAGACACTTTTAAGGTGACAACTTGGTATCGGGCCCTCTATGTGGATACCGATCGCCTAGGCGTGGTCAATAATGGCCACTATTTTCGGTTTTTTGAGCAAGCCCGGGGCGAATATCTGCGCGAGTTGGGGCTACCTTACTCGGAAGTTGAGGCTAGAGGGATTTTTACGCCCTTAACCGAGGCTTGGGCTCATTATTACGCCTCTTTCCATTATGATGATCTGATCCGCATAGAGGCTTGGGTCTCGCAGGTCAAAAAGGCTAGTTTTCGCTTTGATTACCGACTCCATCTGGAGGATAGCCTGGAGACGCGGGTGGCTGGGCACACAATCCACGCGACCGTGGATAAAGATCTAAAAGTCACGAAAATACCCACCTGGCTTTTTGATCTCTTAAAGACCGCGCCCAAAAATCCAACCAAAGCCAGCTAAAAGCGTCTTTCTCATGGCCATGGCCTGGCCAAGGCCATGGCTCGGCGCCCTTTTTGAGCCAGCCGATCAAAGCCCCTAAAAAAAGTCCAAACAAAAGTCAAAAAATCCCTTGAAAGCCCCACCATTTTCTGTTATATTTCCAAGGTTATATCGGGGTTGGCCTTCTATTGGCTTTTTTAAGGCTTTTGGGGAACCCGATTCACCCTTATTTAAGGCAGGTTCTTATGCCCAAAATGAAAACCAATCGCGCGGCGGCCAAACGTTTCCGGGCCACGGCCACAGGCAAAGTTAGGCGCTACAAAGCTTACGCTCGCCATATTTTGACCACCAAGACCTCTAAACAAAAAAGGGGCTTACGGTCTCACTCTCTAGTGGACGCGACTAACCTAAAATCAATCGCCAAACTTTTGCCCTATTTGGGTTAAACCCATTAAACCTGGCCAAGCTGGCGATTATGGCCAACTTTGGACTTTAACAATATTATAGGAGCGTGGCCATGCGCGTCAAAGGCGGCCTAGCGGCTAAAAAAAGACATAAAAAAATCCTGAAGATGGCTAAGGGCTTCCGAGCTGGTCGTCGGACTCTTTACCGGAGCGCTCGGGAAGGCGTGGAAAGAGGCCTATGTTTCGCCTATCGGGATCGCAAGGTTCGCAAACGCGAGATGCGCGCCCTGTGGATTATCCGCGTGGGAGCCGCGGCTAGGTCTTTGGGCCTATCTTACTCTCGCTTGATGGATCTCTTAAAGAAATCTCAGGTGGAATTGGATCGCCGAGCTTTATCCGAGCTAGCCACCAGGGAGCCAGAGAATTTCGCGAGCCTAGTCAAATCCCTCCAAAACCAAGCGGCGGCTTAACCAAGCTCTATTCTGGCTTTGGTGGGCTGGTTTTTGACTTAAAATAGGCCAACCGTAAACAGATTTAAGGCCGTCGGGTCGCCCGGCGGCCTTGTTTATGGCTAAGCCAAAGTGGAGAAGACGATGAGCGCCCTTCTGGAAAAAATCGCGTCCAGCCAAAAGGCGGCCCTAGAAGCCATGGCCCAAGCGAACCAGGCTCAAGATCTAGAAAAAGCTAGGGTTGATTTTTTGGGAGCCAAAGGCCAGCTGACCGAGCTAACCCGGGCGGTGGGAACTTTGCCGCCCGAGGAGCGCCCCCAAGCTGGCCAGGCGGCCAATGTGGCTTTAAAAGCCGTCAAAGCGGCTCATCAAGAAGCCGTGGCTCGCTTAGCCAAAGCCCAAACCCAAAAAGCCGCCCTAGACGTGACTTTGCCAGGCCGTCGTCGCCCCATTGGCCATCAACACCTCATTGGCCGCGTCATGACCGAGATCTGCGAGATCTTTGAGCGCTTAGGCTTTTCCGTGGTGGAAGGCCCAGAGGTGGAAACCGATTATTATAATTTTGAGGCCTTAAACTTTCCGGCCGATCATCCTTCCCGGGATATGCAGGAAAGCCTTTTTGTGGGCGATAAACTCCTCTTAAGAACGCACACCTCCCCTGTCCAAATCCGCACCATGGAACAGAGAAAACCCCCAGTTTGGGTGGTGGCCCCTGGCAAGACCTACCGCCGCGACGACGACATCACCCATTCGCCAATGTTTCATCAGGTGGAGGGCTTGGTGGTGGACGAAGGCGTGACCATGGCCGATCTCAAAGGCGTTCTTTCGGCTTTCGCCACTTCTTTTTTCTCGCCCGACACGGCCATCCGTCTAAGGCCCAGCTTTTTTCCTTTTACGGAACCTTCGGCGGAGGTGGATATCGCCTGCGTCTTGTGTGGCGGCAAGGGTTGTCGGCTCTGTAAAGGTAGCGGCTGGCTGGAGCTTTTGGGAAGCGGCATGGTGGATCCAGCCCTCTACAATTTTGTGGGCTATGATCCGAAAAAAGTCAGCGGCTTCGCTTTTGGCCTAGGCGTGGATCGAGCGGCTATGCTCAAATATGGCCTCTCGAACATCCGCCATCTTTACGAAGGCGATCTGCGCTTTTTGGAGCAATTTTAGGCGAGAAGCCATCAAATCTTTTCAGAAGGCCTAGGCTAAGAGCCTAGGCCTTCTTCTATATCTTTTTTAAATCCACTTTCGCTCAAATACCATTTTAATAATTTAATTTATAATTATTTTTTATTATTTTTGTATTATCATAATAATTTTATCTATAAATATAAATTTACGCTTGAATATTCCTTAATTTTAAAAGGCTTTTAATGATTGTCCTGAAAATGGATAGATTCACTAAGGCGCCGAGACAGTCCCCGACCCTAGCCCAGAAATTAAACCAACCACTATTATTTATGGTCGGCTCAGCATAGTCCGAATTTTCCTAGCCGGGTTGGACAAGATTTTTTTCTGAAGGGTGTCCCTCAACTATCGCGTGACAGCGCGTGACAGCGCGTATCGCGGTACCCTTTTCAGATCAGGGTTGCCCGAGGTTCTGTCTAATCGAGTTCCGCGTGTTTAGGACGCGTCTGATATTTTATACAATTCTTTAATTAAATGCTAGCAATTTAATAAATTTATATACTATTTAATTACACTATTTAAAAAAAATTTATTTATTATAAATATTTTTATATAATAAAAAATTATTTTTTTTTGACGTTCTGATAAATTGTTTTGGCAGACAAAAATAGCTCAAATTTAGATCGGAGAGATTTCGAAATGACCCAAGATTTGGCCATCTGAGTTCTGGAAGGCATAAGACCTGTTAAAACTCTTGTCAGAGGGTTTAGAAAAAAATATTTGCTTTCCTAGGCTAGATTGGTTATAATTTATTATCAGAAGACGCTTTCTTCGCCTAAAGCCCCGATGTATTAATTGGGCTCAGGATAACCCCTCGCGAGCTATCGAGTGAGGTTTCGCTTTAAACTTTTCTCGCGCCTACGCGCCACGACATATTAAGCGTCGCTGAGTGGCCTATCAACGGATCTAGGCGAACAAGACCGAATTATGGTTTTTAGCGCGCGAAGTTTGGCTAGCGCTTAATTTTTATTTATCTTGAATCTTGTTTCATGGTAATTTGTCTAAAAATTTCATCATAAGGCGTTGAAATGGGTAATGACGAAAATAAACCTGACTCGCTATATAAATTCCCTTTCGAATTTATCGGCAAAAGCGTGACCTCCAATTTCCTTTCAGAGGTTCTTACCAATATAGTTGAAGTTCCCTCAAATTTGGCGGTGACGAGGATCGGCCAGGATCTGCCTAACGTCCCTTATTCTATGCCACGCGCGGACAACATATTTCTGCTCAGCGACGATTCTTTCCTCATCCTTGAGTTCCAATCCGACTTCAGGTACCAAGATCTTATCAGATTCCTAAAGTACGGCGTTTTTTTAGTTGACAACGCTTGGCAAAGAGATACAATTAAAAGGCCCGTAAGGATCGCTGTATTGTATCCAGCTAAACTTACACTCCCGACCTCGACGTTTTCCGTTAATGGCTCAATAAATATTTCTTTGGAACATATTTCCCTAGGGGACAAAATTGACGGGGTGGCTCTTATTGACACCCTAAAAGACAAGCTTGAAGAGTACCCAAACTTAAAAGGTGAACCTCTTCTTACGAATAAAGAGCACGCGTCGCTGTACTTAGCCCCTTTTGGTCACATCTCAATTCCGAATAATCAATTTTGGGAGGATTACCTGACCGTAGGCGCTCAACTGACTAAAATTCTTGACAATAAAAACATCTTAGCGACCATGTTAGTCGCGATACCTAACTCTGACGCCCGTGATCACTTCACAAAGGAGTTATATAATATGTCTTCAGATACATTTATAACCTACTTAGACGAACTGTCTGGTGGAAAAATTTCACAAGTCCAAAAAGATCTCGCGGCTAGTAAAGCTATGAATGAGGCCAATAAAGCTACGATTGCGGCCGATAAAGCTACGATTGCGGCTAGTAAAGCTATGAATGAGGCCGATAAAGCTATGCTTCAGGCCAAGGACGCTATGATTATGGCTCTCCAACAAAAGGAAAGGTCTAGCGTCCTTAACCTGTTCGCCAAGGGTAATACTGTAAAGGAAATCAGCGACACGCTGAATATAAGCGAAATGGAAGTCACAGAAATCATTAAAAATAATGGAACGTACTGATTTTCAGCCAGCGTCTCTTTTTGCGCGGAGAACTCTCGCGAGAAGCTTAAAACCTACTAATAGCGTCGTTCTCACTTTGTTCGACGTGGAAAAAGGTTTGTTTAGATCGCGGTTAAATTTGATGGCCTCGCGAAAAGTCTAAAATTCAAGAATCAAAATTGATAAGTTATTGAAATTATTACTATTTTACTTGACTATTTCACTTAAACTAGGGTTTTCGCGAAGCCATCAAATTTAAAGACCGGCACTTTACGGAATTTTTATGTTGATAATATTTAAAATCATTCTTAATTTTTAATTATGCCTTAATTTTCAAGAACTCTTATCGATCGTAGTTCGAATTTTTTTCATTTTTTAAAATATATAAAACTAAAAATTCCCTTAATAATTTTTACCTTCCATTTGCTCTCAGAAATGAGTCAGAGGAATCTGGGTTAAAAATCTGAACAGGCGCCTACCAAACTCCAGAAATTAGGCGCCTCGGCCAGAAGTCGCTTTCTTAGTTTTGGGCGACTAACCTTTCCATTCTTTCAGCTTGGCGCTTGAGTTATGAGCTACCCGGCTGACGGCCAAATTTCTGAATAGAGTCTGCCTGACCAGAAGTTCTCTCTCTCTGAGCCTCCCTTCCAAAGGCGGAGAGTGGCCAACTAAATTTTCCGCAAGATGGAAAGAAATGAGGTTGGAATTCTGGAACTGACCAAGCTGAGGGCTAGATTTGAGTAAGAACGTCGCTTGGCCAAGGTTCCTGGCCTTAGTGGGTCTCTTGAGTAACCAAGGTACCGCTCTTCTTTCGCTGGAAGAGCGAGCCATCGCTGTGCTTAGCCCCTTTTGGTCGCGTCTCAATTCCGAAAAAACAATTTTGGGAGGATTACCTGGCTTTAGGCGCTCAACTGGCTAAAATTATTGGCAATCCAAACATCTTAGCGACCATGTTAGTCGCGATACCCGACTCTGACACGCGCGACCACTTAGAGGTATATAATATGGCTTCAGATACATTTTTAGCCTACTTAGACGAACTGTCTGGTGGAAAAATTTCACAACCCCAAAAAGAACTAGCGGCCATGGAGGCTGAGATTGAGGCCATGGACGCTGAGATTGAGGCCCTGGACGCTACGATTGCGGCTTTAAAAAAACAATTTAAGTCTATCATCATTAAGCTGTTCGCCAAGGGGAACTCTTTAAAGGAAATCAGCGACACGCTGGATATTAGCGAAAAAGAAGTCATAGAATTCCTAGAAAATTAGGTAGTAGAGCTCTGAGACTTTCAGCCAGCTTCTTTTTTTGCGCGGAGAACATGATTGAGGCTCTCCAACAAAAGTTAGGGTCTAGCGTCCTTAACCTGTCCGCCAAGGGTAATACTGTTGTTCTGGACGCCTCATTTTGGCTCTTTTGAAAATGAATACATTGATTTAGCTGTATAGCCTTCCTGGTAGCTTTATTAATTTCTTCTGGCGTATCTTGAATGAATTTCCAGTTTACGTTTTCCTTCGGTTTGCCAACGTAAACCCACATTGGTGGCTCTTCAAGATTAATTAATTCACCTGGATTGGTATTATCTTCTAAAACGCCGCAACTAGAATATTCGTTAGTCATAATTAATGTTCCTTTATAAAATTTTATTAAAACCACAAATTTAATATATTGTCATTACATATAACTATATATCATTAAAAATTTACTGATAATCAAAAATCTTATTATTCTTACTGATAAATCGTTTTTTATTTAGATCGCGCTCACTTTAGTTCTGGAAATTATACAAACAAGACAATAATATTTAAACCATAGAGGGACGCTTTCGCGTCCCCCTATGGCTCAGATATATTGAACTTAAAAGATTATCTATAAACATAAAATAATTTGAATAAGTATTATTTAATAGTAAACAATGTGAATCGTATAACCTTTAATCTTAGTTATTTCTCATATAATTTTTTCATACCAACTTTTGTCCCAATCTAAATTAAAAATAACTAACTAGCCTTATTTTAAGCAATATTTATCCATATAAGAATGTAATTGTTCTAGGTTATCCGTATAACCGTTCACGGGTTTCCTAAAAATCATACTAACCCAAATCCTCTCCTTAAGATTCTGAGCCTACTATGGTTCGACTCTCTCCACAAGGTAGCTTAGAATCTTTTCCGCTCTCTTAGATGGTAACTCAATAATTATTACCCTAAATTAGGATATAAAACCTAATTTTATCTTTTCTTAACTCCAAAACAGCTCATAATTTATGGGTTGACGATTTTATTCACATTCAGATACTCTAACTCGGCGCTTATATATGCTCTTAGAAAAAAATTCAAGCTCTTTTTAACTAATTTAAATTCTAGCTGACTTTATTTCTCAGTTGATATATCATTACACCTATGAGAACTCAGAATCTTCAAAGAAATAATATTAAATGGCTTCAAATGGCTTTGACTTGCCTGGCATTTCTGGCTAAGAGATCTGTTTACCCTTCTATTGCTATCTCTAAGTATCACAGACTCCAAAAATTATTTGTCCAGGAGGTAAATACCCTAGAAATGATTATTTTCCACTCAAAGGCTAAAGATACCAGGATTAAAGAGATGGAGGCCAGTCTTAAAGAGGCGGAGGCCGAAAATATAGCTTTGAAGAAAAAATTAGCCTGTTTTAAAACTCACCAATCCGATAATGAACTAAACTCCCCCAAGGCCAAAGCTTTTAAGCTTTTTACTTTTGACTAGGGTAAGGAGTTAGGCGGCGGGTCGCGCCTTGTGTTATACTGATTGGAACAGTAGGGGAGCTTTTTAAGGCTGAGACGGCGCTGACCGAACCCTTGAACCTGACGCGGATAATGCCGCCGGAGGAAACTGCCCAAAGTCGCGCTCAATTTGGCTGTTTTCTCTTCCCCGAGAAAACAGTTTTTTTTGGGAGGGTGACCATGAACCTAAATGGACAACCTTTTGAGTTGGATCAAACCCGGCCTTTATCGGAGGTTTTGGCTCTTTGTGGCTACGACCATACCTTAGTGGCTGTTCTGGTCAATGATCAAGTCGCGCCCAGAAGCCAGTTTAATCGGCTAGAGATCAAAAATAGCGATAACCTGGAAGTCGTGGCTTTTGTGGGAGGCGGTTGATGCGAGACGATCCTTTTCGCCTAGGCGGTCGCGAGTTTCACAGTCGCCTGATACTGGGCTCGGGCAAATACCCTCTGCCGCAAATTCGCGAAGTGGTGGCCGCTGGGGAGCCTGATATCATCACCTTGGCCTTAAGACGAGTCAACGCCCAAGGCGAGGCTAATATCTTAGATTACCTGCCCCCGGGCAAGACTTGGCTCCCCAACACCTCGGGAGCCCAGACCGCCAAGGAAGCTTTAACTTTAGCTCGTTTGGCCCGAGAGCTAGGTTGCGGGGATTTCATAAAAATCGAAGTCATTGTGGACGCGAAATACTTATGGCCGGATAACGAAGAAACCTTAGAGGCGGTTAAACTTTTAGTCGCCGACGGCTTTGTGGCTTTGCCCTACATGACCCCGGATCTAGTTATGGCTCGCAAAATGGAAAAAGCCGGAGCCGCGGCCATCATGCCTTTGGGCGCCCCCATTGGCAGCAACAAAGGCTTAACCACCAAAGAGCTCATTCGGATAATGATCGCTGAGCTGGAGACCCCAATTATTGTTGACGCTGGTCTCGGTCGGCCTAGCCACGCCTGCGAGGCTATGGAAATGGGCGCCACGGCGGTCATGATCAATACCGCCGTGGCCACGGCGGAAAATCCTCCGGCCATGGCCAAAGCCTTCGCCTTGGCCGTAAAAGCAGGCCGCGAAGCCTACCTCGCCGGTTTGGGCCCCACCACCGAGGCCGCCGCCTCCTCGCCTTTAACGGGATTTTTAAAAAGCGAGCCACCTAAAGCGAGTCAATAGCGTGATCGAAAATTTATTAAAAGATCTTCAATGGGCTTTGGCCTTTGATTTTGAGGCCATAACGCCGGCCAAAGTCGAAAAAGCCTTAAGCCAAGAGCGATTGGAGCTTACGGATTTGGGGGCCTTGTTGTCGCCAGCGGCGGAAAGCTATTTGGAGCCCATGGCCCAAAAAGCCCAAACCTTAACCCGAAACTTTTTTGGTCGCAATATTGATCTCTACACGCCTTTATATCTAGCCAACCATTGCGTGAACCATTGCCAATATTGCGCTTACCACCAACAGAACCCTTTAAGGCGAGGGGTTTTGTCCAGAGAGGATTTAGTCAAAGAGTTAGCCGCCATCAAAGCTTTGGGTTTTCGGGATATCTTGTTATTGACTGGGGAATCCCGCGCGCGATCAGGCCCTGATTATTTGGAAGAGGCGACCAGACTGGCCGCGGGATCTTTCGCCAGCGTTGGTCTAGAGGTCTATCCCCTCAAAACCCCAGAGTACGCGCGCCTCAAAGCGGCTGGGGCCGATTATGTCTGTGTCTACCAAGAGACCTATCAACCGGATCTTTACGCGCGGGTTCATCCTAAAGGCCCGAAAAAAAATTACCAATGGCGTTTAATGGCTCCAGCCAGAGCTTTAATGGCCGGGGTTCGGGGCGTGGGCGTCGGGGCTCTTTTGGGTTTGGGGCCTTTTCGCCCCGACGTTTTGGCCCTAGCCGCCCATGGCCGCTTTCTAGCCCATTTAAGCCCAGCCGCGGAATTGTCTTACTCCACCCCCCGCTTAAGGCCAATCCTAGGCGCCTTAAATCAATTTAGCCAGGTGAGCGAAAAAGAATTGCTCCAGATAATCTTGGCCCTAAGGATCTTTAGCCCTTCTTTTGGTCTCTCTCTCTCCACCAGAGAAAGCCCCCATTTTCGCGATCATCTTATAGGTCTCGGTATCACTAGGCTTTCGGCGGGCGTCAAAACCTCGGTCGGCGGCCATGATGGGCCGAGCCAAGGCGACGAGCAATTCATAAAATCCGACGAGCGCGACGTCAATGAAGTGCGGGCGGCTATTGTCGCTCGCGGCCACCAACCCGTTTTCGCCGATTATGCCCGGCCTTAACGACCAAATAGTCGGCCCCATAGTCGGCCTCTCGGCCCGCGAGTTGTGCCCTGAGCCTCTCTGGGAGCGAGTGGCCAAAATTGGGTTCGAGAATCTTAGCGCCTTTATTTTAAGGGAAAAAGATCTGGCCGAAGAGGATCTTTTGGTTTTAGCCCAAAAAGTCAAAAAGGCCGCGGATCTCGCCCAAACCCGCCTCATTATCAACTCCAGCCTCAGCGTCGCCCAAAAAGTCCAGGCTTTTGGGCTCCATTTGCCTTTCGCGGCTTACGTGAAGAGAACTGTCTTAAAAGCCCGGGATCTGGGTCTAATGGTCGGCGTTTCCATTCATAATTGGCCCGAAGCCCAAGAAGCGACCAAAGCCGCGCCTAATTACCTTCTATTGGGGCCGATCTTTCCCACCAGCTCCAAACCCGGACATCCCGGGGTCGGCTTAGAATTTGTCAAAGATATAAAGAAGCGTCTAGCGAGCCCTTTATGGGTCATTGGCGGGATCAAAGAAGAGAATATCCAAGCCACAATTCAAGCTGGGGCGGATAAAGTCATATTGCGCTCCAGCCTCATGGAATCCGCGGATCCAAATACCTTAATCCAAAAACTGACTAAGGCTTTGGCGCGGCCAGAAGATTAGGCGCTGGGCGAGAAGAAAAAAACTAAGCTAGATCCAAGCTTTTTAGAAACTCCCCGTAGCCCGGCTCTAGGTCTTGTTTGGCGAAAGCGGTTAAGGCCGCGGGGATGTCAGCGAGGGATTTTAGGCTATTGATGGGCTTTAAGTTTCGCCGACTAAAATAAGCCGTGGGGGCCAAAAAGTTCAGATCCCCTTGGACGGGCTGAAAATAGAGCCACTCGTCATGGATAACCGCTGGCAAAAACAAGCCCTTTTCCCTTAAAAGCCCAAAAACCATGCTCGGCTGGGGATAATGGTTAAAATTTTTGTTTAAATGCGTGATATCTTTGGGTTCTAGGCCTTTAAGCCGAAAACTTTCAATGACCACGTCGCGCCCCAAAACCTGGTCATAGGCGCACATGCCGCCTTTAATGGGGTTATTGGGGTTATTGCCCGTAATCTCCATGACCATGCCATAGCCTTTTAAGCCCAAATCCACGGCCAGGCCCAAAGTCTCAAAATCCAACGCCTGGGTCAAATAGTCCAGATCCTCAATGTTTAAAGAGACCAAATCCGAAGCTTGAGCCAAAAGACGAAAAAATTCCGCGTGGCTTAGATACATTTTTCGGCTATCGCTGAATTTTTGGGAGAAAATCTGGCCATCCATGACCTTCTGAGAGACCATGGCCCCATGATTGTAAAGCCGGCGCGGGGAAGAATAATCAAAAACCCACTGGCCGGAGGATGGGTCGCGTTTGAGGCCATAAAAAGCGGCTTGCGCCATAAATAGCCAGTTATCAGGCGGAACGATCTGGCTAAATGAGTTTAAAATTTGAGCCGCGACTTGATCGATAATCTCTTCGCCACTTATGACCAATAACCTTTGCCGGCTCAAAACGCTTAAGGGATCTAAGCCTTTAACCTGAGCCAATTTATAGATCTCAAAAAAGAGTTGGCTTAAGCGGCGCAAACCCAAATTTAAGTTGGAGCCCGGCCAAGCGGGATCCAAGTCGGTGGGTTTGATCATAAATTTGGGCCCCAAGCCCAAGCGCGTCCCCTCGCCCGCCGCCGCGTGTTCCCAGATGATCTGCCCCAATAAAACGGCGTCCTGGCCCATATGCCTTAAACGAATTAAATTGGAGCTCTCGTCTAAGATCTCCACGGTCTGAGGCGGGGCCAGGCTATTTATATTGGGATAAACGTTAATGTCCTCAAGGGACGCGGCCACGGCCTTGGGATCGGGATAAAGAGAAAGACGTTTGTTCGCCCAAAGCAAAAAGCTTTGGGCGTATGATTCAAGATCGCGTAGATCCAAGTCAATCACTCCACTAAGGTTTTTTGGAAAATATTATTGGCTTGAGCGACGGCGGGGGCGGTCGCGTCTAAGACCGAGGTGGGTTTACCCGCTTGGTCAGCCTCATAGATGATGGAATCGTCGGGAATGACCCCAGCTAAAACCATATCCTCTTTTTTAATCAAATCCAGAACTTCCTGGGGCACTTCGCCTCGGACGCGGTTTAAGATCAGATACTTATGCTTAATGGTGATTTTTAGCTCATCGACCAAGCGCCAGATCCGAACAGCCGCCGTAAAGCCGCGCCGAGAAGCGTCGGAAACCACAAAGAAGATATCCATATACCGAGCGGTGAGGCGCGAGATATGCTCCATGCCCGCCTCGTTGTCAATGACCTGATAAGGATAGTTCTTCAGAGTCTTTTCCAAAACCGACGACAAGATGGAGTTAGCCGCGCAATAACAACCCGAGCCCTCGGGTTGGCCCATGACCACTAGATCGAAATCGTCAGACTCGACGATAGCCTCCTGGGTGCGCAACTCAATCAAGGTGTCCTTGGTGATGGAGACATTGCCAACTGAAGACTTCATCTCTTCTCTGGCTTCCGATAAAGTCCGGTCATAGGTTAGGCCCAAGACGTCGGCTAAGTTAGCGTTGGAATCGGCGTCCACGGCCAAGATTGGCGTTTTGCCAGTCTTAACCAAGTAACGCACGGCTAAACCAGCCAAGGTGGTCTTGCCTGTGCCGCCTTTGCCAGCCATTCCAATGATCATGGACATATTAACTCCTTATATAACAATGGCCCCGAAAAGCCATAAAAAAACAAAAAAGCGCCCCTCAAAAAGCCAAGCTTTTGGGGGTTCGAGGAAAGGGGATCGCGTCGCGAATGTTGGCGATGCCCGTCAATAGCATAATGAGCCTTTCAAAGCCGAGCCCAAATCCGGCGTGGGGAACCGAGCCCCAGCGGCGGCTATCCAAATACCACCAATAAGGCTCCTCGCTCATGCCTAGGCTCTTCATCCGAGCCTTTAAGACCTCAAGCCTTTCTTCCCTTTGACTGCCCCCAACCAACTCCCCGACTTTGGGAACCAGAAGATCCATGGCGGCCACGGTCTCGTCGTCATTAAGACGCATATAAAAAGGCTTTATGCTTAAGGGGTAGTCATAAACGATGACCGGGCCTTTAAAATACTCTTCGCATAAAAAACGCTCATGCTCGGTGGCCAGATCCACCCCATAGGCGGGGGGAAACTCAAAATTCTTTTGGCTAGCGGCCAAAAGACCTATGGCCTCTTTGTACTTAACGCGGGGATACTGGTCTTTGAGCAAAACCTGGAGCCGAGCCAATAAACCTGGCTCCACGAACTTGTCAAACAAAGCCAGATCCTCGGCGCCCTGGCTTAAGGCGACATTGACCACGCTTTTTATGAGAGCCTCGGCCAAATCCATGTCATCGGCCAAATCAAAGAAAGCCGCCTCCGGCTCAATCATCCAAAACTCCGCCGCGTGGCGAGCCGTATTGGAATTTTCCGCCCGAAAAGCTGGGCCAAAAACGTAGACCCGATCCAAAGCCAAAGCCAAAAGCTCGGCCTCCAACTGGCCAGAGACCGTTAAAGCCGCGTATTGGCCAAAAAAATCAGTTTTTAAAGTGGGGTCTTGGGCCGGATCTTTAAGGGTGGTGACCTGAAACATCTCCCCCGCCCCCTCCGCGTCGCTCCCGGTGATGATGGGGGTGTGAACCCAGAAAAAACCTTTCTCCCGAAAAAACGCGTGAATGGCCCAGGCAACCAAGCTTCTTAAGCGCAACATGGCTCCATATTTGTTGGTTCTAGGCCGTAAATGGGCCATTTCCCTTAAATACTCGTCAGTATGCCTTTTTTTCTGAAGCGGGTAATCCGAGCCACTTGGGCCCACCAAATCTAGGCGGGAGGCCACTAGCTCCCATTTTTGGCCCTGGCCTTGACTGGGCGACAAATCGCCGCTTATGGCCACAGCCGCCCCGGTCGCCAAATCCTTAACCAGATCCGCGCCAAAAGCCTTATCCGTCACGATGACTTGGAGGTTGGCCAAACAAGAGCCATCATTGATCTCTATAAAAGAGAAATCACGACTATCGCGGCGAGTTCTAACCCAGCCCATGACCAAAACCCCAGGTCTTGGGGATTCGGCCAGCAAAAGCTCTTTAATTCTTACTCGAAGCGCGGTTGGTTGGGGCATTAAGCGAACCTTTGGGCGATAATAGTTCGGCGAAAGCCAAAGACCATGGCTATCCGACCTATTATAAATCAAAGCCCGGATCTTGGCCAACCATAAAAAATA
>JAISWW010000089.1 GCA_031270705.1 Deltaproteobacteria bacterium | reverse complement strand
CGAAAGGGGGCTAGCCCAAAGAAGACTCGCGCCCAAAAGACCAGCCATCGCCGATTCGGCGATGGCGACCATTAAGCCGCCTAAGGAGCAGTCATGGGCCGATCTCAATAAACCTTTTTTGGCCGCTTCTTCTAAAAACCGTCAGAGATTTTTAATTTGGGGCAGATCCAGTTCTGGCGTAGGGCCTTCGTCGCGACCAGTCAAAAAGTAGTGAGCCTCAGAAGCCCCTAGCTCTTCTTTGGATTCTCCCAAAAGATAGATCAGATCCCCAGTCTCTTTAAAATCAATGGTTAAGCGGTGGCTCAGATCCGCCAATAAGCCCACCAAGCCAATAGTGGGCGTCGGCCAGATCGCTTCCCCATTCTTCTCGTTATAAAAACTGACATTGCCGCCCGTGACTGGGGTTTCCAAAATCAAAGCCGCCTCGGCCAAACCATCGGTGGCTTGGACAAATTGCCAGTAGATTTCTGGATCCTCGGGACTGCCAAAATTGAGACAATTGGTCAAAGCCAAAGGCCTGGCCCCAGTCACGGCCACATTTAAGGCCGCCTCAGCCACGGCTAGAGCTCCGCCGACTTTGGGATTGAGAAAGACCTTGCGACTATCGCAATCAACGGCCAAAGCTAGGCCTTTGTTGGTCTCCGGCAATCTTAAGAGAGCCGCGTCGCCGCCAGGCCTTATGACCGTGTTTAAGCCAACCATGTGGTCATAACGCTCGTAAACATAAGCCCGGGAGCATAAGTTGGGGGAAGCCAAGAGTTTTTCCAGCAGTTCCCCAAAGTCGCCATATTGATTGACCGCCGAGAGATCGGCTTTTTGCCGCTCTTGAAAATAAGCTGGCTCTTTTTGCTCCCGAATATAAATGGGCACTTCGTCAGTCAAAAAGCGAGCCGGAACTTGAGCCAGGATCTCTCCATTAAGTTTGAGAGTAAAACAGCCGTCATCCGTCACTTCGCCGATACGCGCGGCGGCCAGATCCCACTTGTCAAAAATCTCTTGGATGGCTTTGACCTTTTCGGGTTTGACGACCAAAAGCATCCTTTCTTGGGACTCGGAGAGCATGATTTCCCAAGGAGCGAGGCCAGGCTCTCTTAAGGGGACTTGATCGAGATTCATGATGAGGCCATTGCCCGCTCGGCCAGCCATCTCCGCGCCGGAAGAAGTTAAGCCGGCGGCGCCTAAATCTTGTAAGCCCACGACCAGATCATTGGCCAAAATCTCTAAAGTGGCTTCCAACAACAGTTTTTCCATAAAAGGATCGCCCACTTGGACATTGGGCCTTTTGTCGGGATCAAGATCGTTTAATTCTTCGGAGGCGAAACTGGCCCCTTTTATGCCATCGCGGCCAGTTCTGGCTCCCACGACCAAAACGGCGTTGCCTAGACCCGCGGCGCTCCCTTTAAAGACGCGATCGCTTTTCAGTAAACCCAGACACATGGCGTTGACCAAGGGATTGCCTTGATAAGAAGGGTGAAAAAAGAGCTCGCCCCCCACCGTGGGAATGCCAATACAGTTGCCATAGCCGCCAATGCCGGCCACCACTCCATCTAAAAGATGGCGGGTGCGGATTTGCTTGAGATCCCCAAACCATAAGCTATCCAAAGAAGCGATGGGCCGGGCTCCCATGGCGAAAATATCGCGGATAATGCCGCCAACCCCCGTGGCCGCGCCTTGAAATGGCTCAATGGCCGAGGGATGGTTATGGCTTTCCATCTTAAAGGCGCAAGCCAGATTATCGCCTAGATCCACGACGCCCGCGTTTTCCCCGGGTCCTTGTAAAACTTGGGGCCCAGTAGTCGGGAACTTTTTTAAGTGAGCTTTGGAGTTTTTGTAGCCACAATGCTCAGACCACATGACTCCAAACAAGGCCAGTTCCAAATAATTGGGCTCGCGACCCATGAGCTCTAGGATTTTCTGGAATTCGCTTTCGGTGAGGTTATGCTCGAGCCAAGGTTTATGGGTCACGCCGCGTCTCCTAGCGCCGAAAAGACGGCCTCAAATAAGGGGCGGCCATCCACTCCGCCTAGTTCCGGCTCGGCTAGGCGCTCTGGATGGGGCATGAGGCCTAAAATACGGCGGTTTTCGCTTAAGATTCCGGCGATGGAGTCCAAAGAGCCATTGGGAGCGGAGGTTCCGTCCACCGTTCCATCCGCGTGGGCGTACCGAAAAGCCACCCGATCGTCATCTTGGAGTTTTTGGAGCTCTTTGGGGTTGAGGCTATAGCTACCTTCCCCGTGGGAGATGGGAATTCTGAGGATTTGAGCCTTTTGGTAATGGCTTAAAAAGGGGCTGTGGACGGTTTCCACCCGCAAATAGACATCTTGACAGAGGTATTTAAGGCCATGGTTGCGTAGTAGCGCCCCAGGCAATAACTGAGCCTCGCAAAGAATTTGAAAGCCATTACAAATGCCTAAGATGAGACTGCCCCTTTGAGCTAGGCGCTTAATTTCCGCTAAAACCGGGGAAAAGCGCGCGATGGCCCCACAGCGGAGGTAATCGCCATAGGCGAATCCTCCGGGGAGGATGATAAAGTCATAATTGGGTAGACTGGCTTCTTTATGCCAGACCAGATCCGCCGTTAGACCGGTGGTAGCCTTTAAGCTCCGCAGGCAATCTTGGTCGCAGTTGGAGCCGGGAAAAACAATGACCGCGGCTTTCACTTTAAAGGCTCCACCGCGACATTAAATTTTTCCATGTTGGGATTGGCCAAGAGCTCATCGGCGATTTTGGCGACCAGGCTTTCGACTTCGGCTTGGTTTTCCCCAGACAAGACTAGCTCAATCAGTTTCCCCACCCGGATAGACTGAAAAGATTTATAACCCAAAGAATTTAAGGATCTTAAAATAGCCTCGCCTTGGGGATCTAAAACGCCAGGCTTTAAGCGGACTTTGACCTTGGCTTGAAAATTGGTGGCTTGGCGCGTCAGACGAGCGAAGATCTCTTGATAAGCCTCAGTAACCTGGCCTAAGTCCTGGCGAAAACGATCTTTATCGAGCTTTTGGTTGGTTTGGGCGTCCCAGAAGCGGCAGGTGTCCGGGGAGATCTCGTCGGCTAAGAGGATCTCGTGGCCGACCCGGCCAAACTCGAGCTTAAAGTCCACGAGTTTGACGTTTCTAGATAGAAGATGAGCTTTTAAGACCTCGTTTATGGCTAGGGCCTCTCGCTCCAAAAATTCTAGCTCCAAAGGGGTGACTAGGCCCAAAGCCGCGATGTGCTGGTTATTTATTAAGGGATCGCCTAAAGCGTCATCTTTATAATAAAACTCGACAATGGGCTTGGGTAGCTCTCGACCCTCAGGCCAACCCAGGCGCTTGGACAAAGAGCCGGCGGCGATGTTCCGGGTCACCACTTCCAAGGGGATGATGGCCACTTTTTTAACCAACATGGAATTGGCGTCAACTTGACGAATGAAATGAGACTTAATCCCGTTTTTTGCCAAAAGTTCAAAGAAAATCGAGCTAATGGCGTTATTAAGTTGGCCCTTAGACTCAATTTGACCTTTTTTGGCTCCGTTAAAGGCGGTGGCGTCGTCTTTATAGACCACCAAATACTGGTCAGCCTGGCCGGTCGGGAAAATCTTTTTGGCTTTACCCTCGTAAAGCGGCGTTTCGGTCATCTTGGCGCCTCCTGGCTAAAAAATAATCATCAATCCAGATTTATCAAGCCCAAAAAGGTGAACATTATATATAGGCGACTAGGTCTTTGGCTGGGCCCTTAACCTAAAAAATCAATAAAAACGCGGCCCTAAAAACGAAAAAGGCTTTGGTCGCCTCCGCCAACGAGGATTGAGGCCCCAAGCCGATTCCGTGTTTGGAACAGGCGACAGTATACCTTAATTGTCTATATTTGACTATATAACTTCTAGACCCGCTCTAAAACCCAAAGCCGCCTCTCTGGCTTAAAGGGGGAGGGGCGGTTTTTAAATTAGCGGAGAAGGGGCTGAACTAAGGTGGGCCTAGAAAATAGTAATGATTTGATTGTGTCAAAGGCTTAAATTAAATTTTATTTTTGATTTTATTAAAAAAAGATACAGCTAAATCTGAGCTGTTAATAACTTTTTAAAATTATTTAAAATATTTTAAGTTAAATGATTGAATTATTACTCTAATTTTAGAACCAGTTTAGCCTTAAGTCCGACATATAGATCTTCCTGGCCCTTGGCCTTAAATCCTAAACTAGCTCATTAGCTGTCTTGGCCATTCTGGCCGAGCCTTAATGTTTTTGGGCGCGGTCGAGGGTCTTCCTAAAGAGCTTCCCAGGCCCCGTCGGCCCGGTGGCTTAATAGAATAAAAAACTCGGCTCTGGTTCCACTTAGGTCATATCGAGCGGAGCGCTCTTTCTTTTGATTTTTTCTACCAAATGCGTTAAGCAAAATATAGAGCGGTAGACAAAAATAATATTTTTAAACGATTTAAACTAATAAATTGCTTACCAATCTTTTAGTCGCGCTGAAATTAAACGCCAGGCTTTAGAGTAATCGAACCCAATAGCGTCAAAAATTTCTTTCTGCCCTGGTTTGATTTTGTTCGGTTGAAACCTTTTATTACCCCGGTGGATAATTCTTAGAATTTGATATTAGGAACTTCTAAAAATTATACAGCCGAAGTCCTTATGGTATAAAGACTATTGATTAAAACAAATCAGAATCCCTGATATATT
>JAISWW010000055.1 GCA_031270705.1 Deltaproteobacteria bacterium | reverse complement strand
AGCGGCGACTTTAACGCCAAAAGGGCTTTTGATATTTTGAAGGCTAAACTTAATTTCCCGAGTATTAGCCTGGCTACAAGGGCTTATTAACGGCTTTTTAACGAGTACGCGTACCGCTAAATCTTTATAAGCCAAAAGCCGCTGGGGAACTATTTTTAGTCTCCAGGCAGTTCAGACATGATTTCTTGAAATTATGCCCCGTGACGATTATTAGGGCTATAGCTAAAAAACCCGCCAAAGAGGAAAAGGATACCCGGCTCGGGCCGCGTCGCGCTCAGCCCTCATTACGAAGGTCGCCTAGGATTGTCTTGCTATTCATAACGGGCGCTAACCACGGCGCGCGAGCCTGGCTCTAGGTAGCTATTGTTTGGGTAAGGTTGATTTGGAGCGTTATTCTAGAAGCCTTAAACTATACACTCCTTCCGTGATCGCTATACCCAGGTATTATCATAATAAATACGTATAATTTATACTGTCTAGATATGCGCAATCATTTGCGCGTTTAAGGAAATCCCAAACTTTTTAGGGCTTCCTTACCCGCCAGTAATCCATTCCGAGACTTCTCTTTTGTGAAGAAAGATTCACTCTAACTTTGACCCAAAGCTGATATTTAGTTTTGTGGTTCAGGCTGGCTTAAATTGTCCAGCAATAACCGGGACAAATCGCTGAAACTTAACGAGAACTTTGTCCAGGCGGCGGTAAACGTCTCAGATTGCTCAAGCCTAAAACAATTTCCCCTGACTCTCGAATGAACCTCAAAAATCGTCCCTCTAGCCCAACCATGAATCATTTAGCTTTTGTTAATTTCCCGGAAGGTAAAGAATCCGCTCTAGAATGGATATTCTCAAAATTTCTGGGCCATTTTGGCCGACATTTCGCGACTAAAAATAGGCCACCCTCTAGGGGTAAAACGCTAAATTCTCAAAAAATGGGCCACTCTTACGCGTCATCCGCGGCTAGCCCTCTATAGACGCGACTATGGGGGTGAACTACTTTTTCCGCGAATTTAAAATAATCCGCGCGACGATCTTTTTTTCCTTGAGAATGGCCAAGAAAATCGGGACAAAGCTCATATCTATTAAAGACGCTTTTTACTGACTTTATCTGGACATATTAACCCAGCCCAATCAACGCTAGATGTCGCTAGAGTGGCTTTGCCTCTCGGAGGAAAATATCCATAAAATGATTGATAGGAAATGATTGCCGGCCAATTCTACTTTGTCCTTTACGCTCCTCGTCAATCAGGCCAGAGGGCTTTTCTAAGAACTTTGACTGGAAAAATTAATTCTACGGGAATATATTATGTTTTATACTGATCTTAAATGGGGTTAAGAGATATAGTTATAATAATTGCCTTATAACTACAATTATATTTACGAGATTACGATAAATAAAGATTGGAAGGGTTGAGATTAAAGAAACTCGATGGATGGTGGACGTTGGCCTTGATAAGGTTTCAGGCCTCTTCGGCCAACGGGAGCTTAAAAAAAATATCAGTAAAAATTCTATTCGCTCAAGTTATCCGCGCTTGTCTTAATGGCTTTGGGGAAAGCTATCAACATAATTTAGGCTCAAAACCAGATCGCCTGGGCTAAGGGACTGGGGATCGCTTAAGCCAGCTCCTTGAAGCCTAAATTGCCTCATCTCAGCCATTTTCGGGGTGACTATAACCGTTATGGGCAGATGCGTCTCTAAATGGCCTTTACCACCACAACGCGGGCAATTTGTGGAGCGATAAACAGAAACAGGTTCCGCCAAAGTTAAGATTTGACCCCAACCAAAACAGTTGGGACAGACAGTTTGCGAAACCCAGGGCACCGTTAAAGAAAATTGATCCTCGCCTCGCGCCACAAGCAGATCATAATGGATATCCAAGCCATTTTGGCTACGGCCAATAATCTTGGAGGGAGCTAGATTGATATTATCTTTTTTGGGTTCCCAATTGGCCTGAGTCTGGGTCGCGCCTGGTAATGATTGAAGTTCGCTCATATGGTTCTCTCCTAATATCTTTTTGAGCCACGCGCTCTAATTAGCAAATATGAGGCCATTTTTTTAGGCCCTTTAAGCGCGTGAATTCGCTTTACCTTAGCTTCTATTAAGGCCAAAGGTGAGGGTTATAAATATATTTAATTTGGCGGATCAGACCGATTCTTCAAAAGAGGTTGAAGCTCAAAAAACAAAAAAAAACACAAAATTTCTTCAGAGCGCTATTAAGGCGACTTTGTGAAGACCAAATAGAGACAAGCAATTCAGGGATCGTCGAAAAAGACTGGCCACCGCCCCAAAAGCCACAAAAACGCGTCTGGGCTAAGCGGTTAGGCCTTGAGCCTTGAGTATAGAAAAAATAAGACTTAAGGAATGGCGCATTATAGAGAAGGCTCAATCAAAAGTCAAATAAAATTTTTCCCGAACCGTCGCCTGTCTTTAAGACCAAATAGAGACAAGCGCTTCTGGGATCGTCGCGAAAGACTGGCCATCGCCCAAAGACCATAAAAAAGCGTCTGAGCGGGCTGTTAGGCCTTGAGCCTTGGGTTTAGAGAAAAAAAGACTTAAGGAATGGGTTATTGTAGTTACGACTCAATCAAAAGTCAAATAAAATTTTTTCTCAGCCCGTCGCCTCTCTAAACCTTAGGTTTAACCTAGGCTTTAATAATCTCTCGCTCGCCGCCAGAGCCACTCTCGCCTTGGGATCGACCAAAAACTCCTCCATTAATGTGGTCGCCTGGTCTTTGGCTTTTCAGCCAATCTTCTTCTTTAAGGACTTAGCAATTTCCAGGCCGTTAGAAATTTTCCTAAAGATTACAACTAGTTAGCTAAAATTTCAGCCAAAAGTATCTCGACCCCAGCCGCCAACTGTGAACTTGAGTTCGCTATTTTCCCTTAAACCCTAGCCCATTTCTAGCCTTAAATTTAAGGAGGCGCGGCTTTTTTAACGCTAACAGCCGGATTTTATTGGCTAATTTTTTTCTCGTCTCGCCCATAAAGACTGTAAACTTGGCCGGGCGATCCAGTTTTCCCAGCCTATTAAGGTCTTTTTAGGGCCTTTAGATCTAAGGGAGCTTTGGGTGGCGTAATGGAGGGCTCAACCCAACCAGCGGGATTCTCGCGTTTAAGTTCCTTTAAACGCTCCTGAACAGCTTTTGTTAAGCTCTCGGCCTCAAACTGAGGCGTGTTGAGCCAATTTAGCGACCAGGCCCGGTAAAGTTTCCAGCCTAGGCCAGTCAAAACCTCATCTTTGAGGCGATCGCGATCTCTAGGCGATTTTGTCTCTCGCCAATTAGGGCCGTCAGTCTCTAGGCCCAAAATATAGCCTCGACCCCATTTTGGGTGTCTTACGCCCAGATCAATTTTTTGGGTTAAGCCTACCCCAGGCTCGACCTCACAGCCCGCCTCTTCCAAAACCCTAGCCAATAAGCCCAAAAAGCCGGGATCGCTGACTTTCTCCGTTGATCTTACGGTGGAGTCCATCTGGCTCTGGCTATAAATGAGCCAATTTTTGAGCATGGTGGCCCCTTCATTGCTCTCGGACAAGGTTATGTCTCCTGGGCTCATGGAGGAAAAAGTCACAATCCGGCGTTTGGATCGGGTGAAGAGAACGTTTAAGCGGCGTTTCCCGGCTAGACCATTAATGGGCCCAAACCGGTTAGCCGTGGGGCCGCCAAGTTTTTCTGGGCCATAAACTGTGCCTATAAAAATAGCGTCGCGCTCATCGCCTTGGACGGACTCTAAATTTTTTATGAAAAAAGACTCCAAGCCCTCGTTACGAGAGCTCCAGCGGGCGATATAAGCGCGAGCTTTGGCGTTTTGAGCCAACTCAAAATCCATTTTGACCCGGATTAGCTCCATCTGCTTGATGTTTAAAGTCACTAGGCCCAAAGAGAGATCCGGAAAGTCGGCCATAAATTTTAAGGCCGCTTTGACCATGGCCTCAGCCTCAATCGGGTTTACGCCTGTCTTATAGAGCCCATCCACCTTGACTAGACTTACGCCCATGGCTTGGTTATCCGGGGAGGGAAAAACCATCAGCTCATTGTTATAAACCCACTGATTGGAGAACTGGATGAGGCTACTGTGACGAGAGCGGTAATGCCAACGCAAGCGCCGGCTGGGGCTAAAGATCTTATTGGCCGCTTCCAAGATGGATTCCTCAACGAGACCCGTCTCGTCTTCCTCATCATCGAGCTCAGCCAGTCTTTTTTTGAAGAAATTGGTGGGGGGCAACTGATTGGTGTCCCCGACCACCATAATTTGCCGACTCCTAGCCATGGCCCCTAAAGCGTTTTCCGGAGTCATCTGGGAGGCCTCGTCAATGATACACAGATCAAATATCATTTGGCCGGGGGTTAAATAAGTGGCCACGGCTAGGGGGCTCATCATCCAGCAAGGTTTAAGGCCCTTTAAAGTTTGCCCCGCCCTTTTGGTCAACTCGCGAATAGAGACATAACGAGTTTTTTTGCCCATCTCATGACTTAAAAGGCCCATCTCCGTATACCCAGAAACTGGCCCTTTGGCTAGACCCACTGGGAATTGACTTAAGGGTTTGGCGAGAAGAGACCTTAGCCGCTCGCGGGAACCCTTGATGGCCAGGCGGTCGTTTTCGGCGAAACTGGCCCGAGCGTTCCCCAGAGTCTTCCCAAAATACTGGTCAAATTTATGGCTGTTTCGCTTATAAAGCTCTCTATACAAAATCCGAGAAAGAGAAGCTTCCACAAAAAGGCCTATTTGGCCTAAACCCGTAGCCTTTAAAGCCTCCAGAGCCCAATCAAAGCCAAGCTGGCCTAGGCGGTTTTTCTGATTGACCAAGGCCCGCTGAGCCAAAAAGCCTGGCCTATCGCTCGCGGCTTCTCTTAAAAAGCTCGCGGCCAAAAGATAGTTTTTTTCGTCAATCTCTAACAAAAGACCTGTCCGCTCGGTTAAGCGAGCCAAATCCAGGTAAGCTTGGACTCGGCTAGCCAAAAAACCGCTTAACTCTTGGCTAAAGCTCAAAATGGACGATTTTTCTAAAATTGATCGCGTTAAAGGCCAATAGGCCGTTTGATCCTTTAAAAAATCAAGACATTTTAGAGTCGCTAGCGGATCGTCAGAGCTAGTCAAAGTTAAATAATTATCCGGAACATTTTTTAAACCTGGATCCGAATTGAGCCAAAGGTCAAAATCCTGGTTAAATTTTAATTCTTGGGCGAGATTTGTCACGTTTTCGTAACTTAAATCGACCGCGCTTTTAAAGATGGCTAGCATTGGCTCAAAACTAGAACAAGCGCTTTTCTTTTGGCTAATTTCCGTTTTTAGATTTTGCCATTGACTTTGACGATCGCGCCAATCCTTCTTCGTGACCTTAAAATCAGCCGCTTGGAGAAGATTGGCCAACTCTTCGCCCGCCTTATGGCGCTCGGTTATTAAGCTCTTTTGGGCCTCGACTTGGCTTAGCTGGCCAGAAAACTCCGCGAAACCGGGATCTTCGACCAAAGCCAGCAATTGGCTCAAAGCCTTGGTTTTATCCTGAAGAAAGTTGGATTTTTCCGTAAGAGCGGCCCAATCTTGGCTTGAGGCTTCCGCTCTGGCCTCGAAAAACGCCAAAACTTCCCCGAGATCATAGGCTTGGGCCTCAAGCTGGTTTTCGCGCTCTAAGACCGCCGGATACTCAATAATACTTGGCTCTGGCGAAAAGGCTCGCCCTAAATCCAGGAGTTCCTTTCGGGCTTTGACCGTGGCCGCGAGTTTTAGGGTCGATTGGGCGTCATTAGGCGGCTCAAGATTGATCTCCAATAAATCGCTCTCTTTGAGATCCTCAATCAGAGCCGTCCGCTCGGCCATTTGGGCCGAGAGGTTTTTAATGTGGCTTTGTAAGGCGGCGTAATCGCTCGCGGCTTGGCGGGGCTCAAATCCCTCGATAAAAGCCAAAAGAGCTTGGCCGCCCTCAATATCATCCTCCAATCTTCTTAAGCGAGCCAAATGCTGGGGAAATTCGGTTAGCCACGCCTGAAATTCTGGATCCTTAAGGTTTTGAGCCAGCTCCTTTTGGTCAGCCACCCGAGCTTTTAAGCGCTCAAACCAAGCCATAAAACTGGTAAAATCCTCATTGTTGTCCGGATAATCGGCCGCGTTTAGTAAATTTAAGGCTTCGGGCCGACCAGCTTGGAGCCAATTCTTAAAGCCCTCGAAAGCGCTCCCCGGAAAAATGGCCTCTAGGTTATCCCTAAATTTTAAAGCCTCATTAAAAAGCCCAAAATCAGTTTTTAAACCCGCGAAATAGGCTCCATAAAGCTCCTTGACCTTGGGATCGCGGGCGAAAGTCAGCAGATCTTCTTTAAAAGCCATGAGCCTATTCAGGATCTCGGCCCCGGCTTTGGCATCCGTTAAGGGCCCCACCAAGGAAAGGCTATTGTAAACGCTTCTGGCCTTCCGATAAGCCAAGGATAAAAACTTAAATGTCCCCGCTCGCCACAAAGTCGAGGCCAGCTCTCTTAATTCGGCGGGACTTAGGGGATTATTCAGATCCACCAGCCGGGATAGCGTTTGCTGGCGCTGGAAAAGATCTAAACCCGCCGCGTTTTTGGCTTTTAAAAGAACGGGCTCCTGGATGAGGCCTTTGGCTTGGGCCAAAGCGAATAATTTCTTGTCCGTCTTGGCCAAGAGCTCCCGAGCCTGCCGTAAACGGCGAAAAGGAATTTTGTCCAACTCTGGCCAAAATGGGCTGATGGCTTGGTAAGAATCGACCAAAGGCCTAACCCTTTGGATCTCCGCCTCGTCTTCGGCCAAGCGCTTGGCTAAGACGCCCCAATCGGCGTTGGCCCAAGAAGTAAGGCCAAATTGGCTTAAGATTTTATCCAGACGGTTTTTCCTCTCAACCAATCTTTTTAAATCTTCCGCCGCCTTTTTCTTCTCATCCAAATTCTCGGCCACATAAACGGGATTGATGTCTGGTTGATTGGCTAAATCAAGCCCCGGATAACCTTGGCTTAAAGCCGCGAAACGTTCCACCAAAGCCTTAAGGCGTTCCCGGGCCTGGGGAAATTCCTCCTGGGAAGTTAAAGCGGAGGCGTTCGGGAGAACGGCCAAAAAACGCGGAAATCGCTGGATTAAGGTCGCGTAACTAGTCTCTATGGCCTTTATGTCGGCTAAATCCGCCTGGTTTTGGGCCAATTGGCTGACCTCTCCGGCCTGAACAAGGCGGTTTGTGGCCCCCAAAGCCAATAAAGGATACTTTTGAGTCAATAAGTTATAGCGCTCAAGCAAAAATTGACGCTTATTTAATTCCTCGCGCTCCTCAATTAAAAGGCCTTCTTCGGCTCGCCAATCCAGTTTCCCCAAAGAAAAACCTAAATTAGGATCGCCCTCCACTATGGCTAGCCAACCGGCCGTAAAAGCCTTATACCTCTCCAGATCTTCTGTCGTTTTGGCCAGAGTAATTTTTAAAGAGGCTGGCTCGAGTTCGGCCCAGCTTAAGGAGCGGCGCTGGAGAATTTGATCCAGAGCCGCGTAACGCTCTAAAAGACTGTGGAG
>JAISWW010000031.1 GCA_031270705.1 Deltaproteobacteria bacterium | reverse complement strand
TTAAATATCGTTGAGGGCATTTCGGCCATAGACATTCGCTTTTTAAGAGCCGCGGCCTCACTTGGCTCCACCAAACGCGACATTTTTTGGCGCGTGATGCTTCCGGCGAGTTTGCCTAGCGTTCTGGTCGGCATGACCGTGGGCATGGGCATCACTTGGTGCGTGGTGGTGGCCGCCGAGATGATCGCCACCAATACTGGTTTGGGTTATCTCACTTGGCGAGGGTACGTGGCCGGGGAATTTCCTTTGATCGTCGTGGGCATGCTCAGCATAGGCCTGGCTGGTTACTTATCCTCGGCCCTTATCCGGCGGATTGGCCAGCGTTTTACGCCTTGGCTCAATTGCCGTTAGGAAACTTTATGGCTATCTCCGCTGGCGGGCTCTTAGAGGCTCAAGGTTTGGCCAAAACCTACCAATTGGACTCTGGGCCGCGCGAAATCCTCACCGATTTTGATTTGACCCTAGAGCCCAATTCCCTAACCGCCGTCATGGGCCCCTCGGGTTGCGGCAAAAGCGTTTTAATAAATCTTTTGGCTGGTTATGAGACCCCCTCCCAAGGCTCGATCTTTTTGGATGGCCAATTGGTCGTAGATCCTGGCCCAGATCGCTTGGTCGTCTTTCAAGAGACGGCTCTCTTTCCTTGGCTCACCACTTTTGAAAACGTGGCTTATGGACCAAAAATCCGGGGCGAATTGAAGGGGGCGGATTTAAAGGCCGCGGTCATGGAATTATTGCGCCTAGTCGGTTTAGAGGATTTTCGCGATAAATACCCGGCCCAGCTTTCCGGGGGCATGCAAAGAAGGGCCGAACTAGCCCGCGCCCTCATTAACGAGCCCAAAATTACCCTTTTGGATGAGCCGTTTCGGGGTTTAGACGCCCTAACCCGATCTTTAATGCGCGATTACTATTTGGCTCTTTTTAACAATCGCGGCGGCACTCATCTTTTTGTGACCGCGGAGCTAGACGAGGGTTTACTAATCGCCGATCGCTTGGTCATAGTCACCAACCGCCCCGCTCGCCCCAAAAAAACCTTGTTGGTCAATCTGCCAAGGCCCAGGCCTCTAGAAATTCGCTCCAGCCCGGAATATCTGGCTTTAAAGGCCGAGGCTTTGGAATTACTCCACGAAGAGGCCATGAAGTCTTTTAAGGCCGGTTCTTTAAGCGCGGTGGACTTTGTGGGGGCTTACGCGGCTTTGCGCTAAAAGCCATTTTGAGCCAAACAATTTTTATCCCTCAATTCTGGCCGCCGTGGTTTGGGCCACAAAAGTTGAGAGAGCCGATGGGTCGAGCTGGCCCTGGCCAAAAGGATAGTCGCGTCCCAAATAGGCGTATTTGCCGCGCCCATAAGCGTGATAAGGCAAAGCCTCAAAATCGACCCCTGGCGTTTTGGCCAAAAACCGCCCGAGCTCCTTCGCCGCTTGGCAATTGTCATTAAAGCCCGGAATAACTGGGATCCGGGCTTTAATGGGCAAATCGGGCCGTTCCGCGACGAGGCGAGCGAAATTCTCTAAGATCAAGGCGTTGTCGCGCCCAATAACTTGCCTATGAGCTTCCGGGTCAATGATCTTCAGATCGTATAAGACCAAATCCAAATATACTGAGACCTCTCGCAAAACCTCATAAGAGCCGTAACCACAAGTTTCCAAAGTGACCTTGAGGCGCTTTTTTTTGGCCCAAGCCACAAGAGCCAACAAAAATTCTGGCTGGCTTAAAGGCTCGCCCCCGGAAATGGTTAGGCCCCCGCCGCCCCTTTGATAAAAGAGCTCTTCTTTTAGGGCTCGCTCGATAATTTCCTCCACCGCAAAATTCTCTCCATAAACGACCAAAGCCTCGCTTGGGCAGGCTTTACGGCAAGCGAAATCTAGGCAAGTGGCGCAGATGTCGCGCTTTAGCTGGGGATAAAGAGAATTTTCTGGGGGTAATTCACGCGGGGCGAGGAGCGCCCCGCGGGGACAACTTTTTAAACACAGCTGACATTTCGCTAGGCCCAAACAGCGGTTAGGATTAAAGCCAGGCTCGGGCCGCGCGTTCTGGGACTCGGGGTTCGCGCACCAGGGACAACGCAAAGGACAACCTTTAAAAAAGACCATTGTCCGAATGCCCGGCCCGTCATGCAGCGAATAGGGCTGGATATTAAAGACTAAGCCCTTCTTTTGGCTAGAAAGGCTAGAGACTCCCATGGCAAGATCGAGCGATAAGGTCGTTTTGGAGATCCGTTGATAGATCCGTAAAGTAGGCGCTATAACCAGCGATCCGGACAATCAAGTCGCGATGCTTATCCGGCTCCTTTTGGGCCTTAAGGAGCGTTTCTTGGTTAATCACGTTAAATTGGATGTGCCACAGTTTTAAAGCGCAAAAGACCCGGATAAAGTCAATCAGGTTTTCCGTCCCCTTATCGCCCGCTAAGCACTTGGGCGAAAACTTGACATTGAGCATCCGAGCCGCCCGGGCCGAGAGATCGATATTTTTGGTCATGAGATTGGACAACAATATAGCCGTGGGGCCAGCCCGATCCGCCCCTTGGGAGGGCGAAGAGCCGTCCGAGAGGGGAAACCAAGCCGTCCGGCCATTCGGCGTCGCCGAGACGACCCGGCCAAAGGGCACATGGGAGGTGAAAGGCACATAACGAATATCGTTATTAATGCCCAAGGACGGCCCATACGTTTGGCAAAACTCAACGCTCACCCGATCGAGATCTTTGGCGATCTCGTCGGCGAAAGGGTCATTGTTGCCATAAGCCGGAGCGGATCTCAAAAGGGCTTGAATGGCCTCATAACCCTCAAAATTATGATCCAAAGCTGTCATGACCTCAGCCATGGAGAGGCGCTTTTCCTCAAAAACCCATTTCTTTAAAGCCGCCAAAGAATCGGTGACCGTTCCATAACCAATGAACTCCACGTAACCCAGATTAACGCTTTCCGGCACATACTCCTGGTGCAGATCCACCCCGTGCTTTAGGCTCAGATCGTGTAAGGCCGAGCCCATGGGCTGGGCGAAATGCCGAGCCCGGAGCTTATTGACGTGGTATTGCTGAATGAAAGCCGCTCTTAGTAAATAGCGGTGCTGAGTCAGATAAGCTTGGTATAAATCGGAAAACG
>JAISWW010000014.1 GCA_031270705.1 Deltaproteobacteria bacterium | reverse complement strand
AATTGCCTTTAATTTGAGATTATAAAAAATGACTTTGAAAAAGTCAATGATTAAATTTTTAATTCTCAATGGCCCCATCATTATAGATCGAAATTATCTAAATTACTAGCCATCTTTTTGGTTAGAGAGAGGTTTTCAGTTTTGAGCCAGGGGTAGCCCAGTCCCTTTTGAGGTCTTAAAGTCAACTCGCCTCCAGCCAAAGCTCTTCTTCTTTACGTTCTTATTACTGATATTTTTATTATGTAAATGAAGTTTAAATATAATAACCGCTAATAAATAGCATTAATAATATATTTATATTCATTGAAATAAAAATGGCTATATTTATAGTGGGAAAAATGAAAAAAAACGCGATATCCTGAGTTCGACAGGGTTAAACCGACCCCGTAGCTGAAGGGGCTACGACAATTTCCGTGACTTAAGTCACGGAAATGCTTTTTGAACTGACCTCTTAAAACTTCACAAGGTCAAAAAAAATGGACAACCAAGGCGACACTTCACGCTAGTTGGTAGCGCGTTTCGCTCAAACCAAACGGATTTATCTAACAAGACCATGGAGCGGGCCTTGTTAGGCCCCTTCCTCGTGGACATTAGCCATGGCCCGCCACTAGCTATGGAGGCCAAACTCACGGTCGAAGATTTTTTAAGGAGTCGCGGGGTATATCTACTCGGCCATCGTGACGCTTTGGGAACAAAACCACAAAGGTGGACATTTTCACCGTCAACGAAGACTTGGAAAGGCGAGGTTTCGCGACTGAACGCGGAGGGTACGCTTATCTTTCGGAGTAAGGGGCTCAATCCGGGATACCGGCTCATCTCAAGGAATACGCCGATTCAATATTTAAATCACGGTAAACGTTATCCATTTGTTCTCGATCAATACCTATATAGCTAATGGTATCGGCATTTGATCTATGGCTAAGGAGTTTTTGGACTAAAGCCAGATTTCCTTAAGCGCGTTGAAACACGTGATAGCCAAACGTTTTTCTCAGGGAGTGGGCGCCGATATTGGAACGCCTCACGTTTTGACCAGAAACATCAAAAATTAGCTAAATATTATTCTAAAGCTTTTAATCTTTTTTTAGCATCTTCACAAATTTCACTTGAACTACAGTTGTATTCAATCGCGTTATAATAATAAATTTTGGCTATACGTAAATTTTTATCTATACTTTCGCCTACTTCATAAATATATCCAAGATAATAATATGCGTCTCCAATGCCTTTGTCAGCAGCTTTTTTCAATAATAAAATAGCCTGTTTTATATCTACTAAAACACTATCTCCAAATAAATACATTATTCCGAGTGATAATTGAGCCTGAGCGAGTTCCTGTTCAGCGGCCAGACGATACCATTTGACAGCTTCAGCCTTATCTTGAGCCACTCCATCGCCATCGTAAAACGACCATCCAAGAATAAATTGCGCCTCGGCGAAGCCTTGTTCAGCGGCCAGACGAAACCATTTTAAAGCTTCCTTCTTGTCTTGAGCCACTCCATCGCCATTAAATAACAAACTTCCAAGACGAAATTGAGCCTTGGATAAGCCTTGTTCAGCGGCTAGACGATTCCATTTGACAGCTTCCGCTTTGTCTTGAGGCACTCCATCGCCATTAAATAACAAACCTCCAAGATTCATTTGGGCCTGAGCGTTCCCTTGCTCAGCGGCTAACCGATACCATTTGGCAGCTTCAGTTTTGTTTTGAGCCACTCCGTCGCCAATTTCAAGCGACCTTCCAAGATTAATTTGAGCGTAAACATCTCCCTGTTCAGCGGCCAGACGATACCATTTGACAGCTTCCTTCTTGTCTTGAGTCACCCCATCGCCAATGTAAAACGAAATTCCAAGATTTAATTGCGCCTGAGAGTTCCCTTGTTCAGCGGCTAGACGAAACCATTTAACAGCTTCCTTGCTGTCTTGAGTCACTCCTTCGCCATATTTAAACGCAAATCCAAGATTCATTTGGGACATGGCTAAGCCTTGTTCAGCGGCTAGACGAAACCATTTGACAGCTTCCTTGTGGTCTTGAGTTACTCCTTCGCCATATTTAAACGCAAATCCAAGAAAATCTTGGCCATCAGCGTTTCCCTGTTCAGCGGCCAGACGATACCATTTGACAGCTTCCTTCTTATCTTGAGTCACTCCTTCGCCACTATAAAACAACCATCCAAATCTCAATTGCGCCTCTGTGAAGCCTTGTTCAGCGGCCAGACGATACCATTTGACAGCTTCCTTCTTGTCTTGAGATACGCCTTCGCCACTAAAAAACGACCATCCAAGAAAAAATTGCGAATCGGCGAAGCCCTGTTCAGCGGCCAGACGATACCATTTGACAGCTTCCTTCTTGTCCTGAGTCACTCCATCGCCCTTGGAAAACAAAGCTCCAAGACTATGTTGAGCCCTAGCCTCTCCCTGTTCAGCGGCCAGACGATACCATTTGACAGCTTCCTTCTTGTCCTGAGTCACTCCATCGCCCCTGGACAACGCAGCTCCAAGATTAAATTGCGCCCAGGCGAAGCCTTGTTCAGCGGCCAGACGATACCATTTGACAGCTTCCGTTTTGTCTTGAGTCACTCCTTCGCCAATGTAATACATAATTCCAAGATTAGTTTGAGCTTCGGCGTGCCCTTTCGCCGCGGCTAACCGAAACCATTTGACAGCCTCAGCCTTGTCTTCCGGTATTCCCACGCCATCTCTATACATTGCGCCAAGAGTATACTGCGCTTCAGCAAATCCTAATTCCGCGTTAATGCGAACCCTATTGGTACCATAAACAACACCAAGGATTATAACGACAAAAAGTATAAATATATATTTTTTCATGTTATCAATATCCTATTTCAAATCTAAATAAGTGTTGCCATCCGCTCCCTATCGATACCAATATATCTTAAGGTATCGCCGCTGGAGGAGTGGTTAAGGAGTTTTTGGACTAAAGCCAGATTTCCTTAAGCGCGTTGAAACACGTGATAACCAAATATTTTCATAAGGGTGAGGCGCCGATATTGGAAAGCCTCACGCTTTGACCAGAAACATCAAAAATTAGCTAAATATTATTCTAAAGCTTTTAATTTTAGTTTAGCAAGTTCACAAATTTTATCCGCAATACATTTATATTTAATTGCGTTATAATAATAAATTTTGGCTATACGTAAATCTTTATCTACACCTTTGCCTCGTTCATAAATAAATCCAAGATAAAAATATGCGTCTCCAATACCTTTGTTAGAAGCCTTTTCAAACCATAAAATAGACTCTTTTATGTCTACTAAAACGCTATCTCCAATAAAATACGTTACTCCGAGTCTAAATTGGGCCATAGCGTTTCCTTGTTCAGCGGCCAGACGAAACCATTTGACAGCTTCCACCTTGTCTTGAGCCACTCCATCGCCTTTGTAAAACGAATTTCCAAGATTGAATTGCGCGTTGGAGAAGCCTTGTTCAGCGGCCAGACGAAACCATTTGACAGCTTCCACCTTGTCTTGAGCCACTCCATCGCCATCGTAAAACGAAACTCCAAGATTAAATTGCGCCTTGGCTAAACCCTGTTCAGCGGCCAGACGATACCATTTGACAGCTTCCGTCTTGTCTTGAGCCACTCCTTCGCCCTTGTACAATAAATCTCCAAGATTAAATTGGGCCTGTGTGTCTCCCTGTTCAGCGGCTAGACGAAACCATTTGACAGCTTCCGTTTTGTCTTGAGGCGCTCCTTCGCCATTGAAAAACGAAGCTCCAAGATTGAATTGGGCCTGTGTGTCTCCCTGTTCAGCGGCCAGACGATACCATTTGACAGCTTCCGTTTTATCTTGAGCCACTCCTTCGCCCTTGTCAAACATATTTCCAATATTAAATTGGGCCTTGGCGAAGCCTTGTTCAGCGGCTAGACGATACCATTTGACAGCTTCCGTTTTGTCTTGAGCCACTCCTTCGCCACTATAAAACGCAGCTCCAAGATTGAATTGCGCCTTGGCGAAGCCTTGTTCAGCGGCCAGACGATACCATTTGACAGCTTCCGTTTTGTCTTGAGCCACTCCTTCGCCAATGTAATACATAATTCCAAGATTAGTTTGAGCTTCGGTGTGCCCTTGGGCCGCGGCTAACCGAAACCATTTGACAGCCTCAGCCTTGTCTTCCGGTATTCCCACGCCATCTTTATACATTGCGCCAAGAGTATACTGGGCTTCAGAAAATCCTAATTCCGCGTTAACGCGAACCATATTGACGCCATAAACAACACCAAGGATTATAAGGACAAAAAGTATAAATATATATTTTTTCATGTTATCAATATCCTATTCCAAATCCAAATAAGTGTTGCCTATTCGCTCCCTATCGATAGGCGGGGGTCAATTATTGGCCAGAAATCTAGGCCAATAATTGTCTGAAGCTTAAGCGCATCCCTCAGGTTTGGGGAGGCCGGCCATCTTACAAGCTCCCTTGCCTGGGCCAGATGGAAAGAGCTCATAGATGTATTTTAGCTTAAAGCCAGTCACCACGGTCATGTCCCTCACCCGCGGGGGGAGCCCTTTTTCTTGGCAATACTCCCTTAAGAGGCGCATAATCTCCTGGTGGTCGTCGGTTATCTCGTCAATATCCTCCTGGATCCGAATCATCTCCACCCAGTTAGGATCCCACAGGCTCGAGTCCAACAAAAAACCCTCGTCATCCACAGAGTAGATCGCGCCTTTAAATTCCACGGTTTTCATAACTAGCCTCAAATCCTCTTTTTGGGGGGTCGTTTTGTTGGCCAAAGCCGCTCCCTCGCGCCCTAGGGCGGCCACGGTCTCTTCTTCAAGCTCTGGTCTGGCCAATAGATCCGGCCTAATGGCTCTAGTTTTGGCCATGGCCTCGGCTAGGCGGTAAGCGGCCACCTGAGCGTGATGGCCAGACAAAAGGATCTGGGGCACAGTTAAGCCCCGAAATTCTGGCGGCCTAGTGTAATGGGGATGCTCCAAAAGCCCATGACTATGGCTTTCCTCAATGAGCGACTCATCTTTCCCCAAAAAGCCTGGAATTAAGCGGGAAATAGACTCAATGAGGGCCATGGCTGGAACTTCCCCCCCATTGAGCACATAATCGCCAATGGATAACTCTTCAATGGCGAAAAGATCCAAAAATCTTTGATCAATTCCCTCATAACGACCGCAAATGAGGATGATTCGCGGAAGGCTTGCCAACTGGCGAACCATTTTTTGATTGAGGGTTGGGCCGCTGGGCGAGAGGCAAATGGTTTTTGGCCTAGGCTCAGATGATTTTAAGATCGATTCCAAAGCTAGAGTCAAAGGCTCAGGCTTCATGACCATGCCGGGGCCACCGCCATAAGGGCGATCGTCGACGGTTCTATGGGTATCGTTAGTAAAGTCGCGTATGTCAATGAGGTTGACGGTCAAGAGACCTTTGGCCAGGGCTTTGGCCAATAAGGACTCGGCCAAAAATGAGGAGAAAAGGCCGGGAAAAATGGTTAGAACGTCAAATATCATGAATTATCATGGGCTTTTGGGTTGGATTAAGCCGGGAGCGTTAAGAACCGTGAGTCGCCCCGCGGCGAGATCCACTTCTGGGACGAGCTCTTCGGTAAAAGGCACTAGGTTTTCCCAACCAGCCTCATCTTCAATGACTAGAACCAAACTGGCTCCAGTAGCCAGAAAATTGACGACCCGGCCTAGACGTTGGCCAGTCTCCAAAAAAGCGTCTAGATTTAATAGATCAGACTGATAAAACTCATCCTCGGCCAAAGGCTCCAGATCATCGCGGGCCACGGCCAATTCCCGCCCTTTGAGGGCTTGGGCGGCTTCTCGATTGGTCACGTGTTTGATTTTCACAATCAAGCCGAAAGAAGCCGCCTTCCCCGTCAAGTTAACCAGTCGCGGCGGCTCCTCGGGAGCCAGAAGCCAAACCCTGGGGCTTGAAATTAAGCCCAAAGGGTTTTCGGGATTGTAAACCTGAACCACGGTCGCCCCATGGACGCCGTGAGCTCTAATGATCCGGCCTAAGGGGATGAGATTGTCCCCCTGGTCTTTGGCCTTAGGCGATGTCAAGATCCGTGTCCACCTTTAAGAGATAGTTTTGGCCCTTTTTGGTGGCCGCCACCGCCATCAAAACGCGAATAGCCCTAATGGCTCGTCCGTTTTTGCCTATAAGGCCACAGAGATCCATGGGATGAACCTTAAGCTTTAAAACTTTTTGGCCAGGCTCAGCTTCGTGCTCAGCCACCTCCACGCGTTCTGGATAAGAACTCAAAGAGGTGGCTAAATAATAGACAAGATCCCGCATGAGCCCAAAATAAGCCTTAGGCGCTGGCTTTGGCTTGGGCCTTTAATAGACTGGCCACCGTCACCGTGGGCCTGGCTCCCTTGGAGACCCAAGATTCCAAGAGATCCTTTTTGATCTCTAGATAAGCTGGGTTGCGGTTGGGATCGTAGAAACCCACGATGTCTAAAAACCGGCCATCGCGCTTGGCCTGGCTATCGGCCACCACCAGGCGATAGTAGGGTTTTTTCTTGGCGCCCAGACGGGCTAGGCGGACTTTTAAAGCCATTTTCATTGTCTCCTAAATAGGGGTAGGCCCCTTGGTCGTGATGTCGCTTGGGCATAAGGCGAAACGCCTAAAAAGCCCAGAGCGCGTATTTAACAAAAAAGCTAAATATTATCAAATTCCTTCAGCGCTTTTTAATCAACGCGAAAAAAAACGTTAAATTAGTGGCGGAGTTTAGCGCATCCGGCGAAATAACTCGTTGAGCCCCGAGGCGACGTTGCCTTTTTTGCTAAACTGAAACATGATTTTCCGAACTTCGTTAAAGTTGCGGATCAGTTGGTTGACGTCCGAGACGGTCGTGCCAGAGCCTAAAGCGATTCGGCGACGACGGCTGGAGTCTATTATGTCATGGTTAAAGCGCTCTTGGGCGGTCATGGAGTCGATAATGGCTTCCACCCGCGTCAATTCTTTTTCATCGGGCTTGGCTTCGGCTAGTTTTTTCATCTTGCCTAAACCAGGAATCATGCCTAAGAGGGACTCAATGGTGCCAATTTTGCGCAAAGAGGTCATTTGCTTGCGAAAATCATCCAGCGTGAACTGGCCTTTGGACAATAAGGCCATCATGCGCTCGGACTCTTCTTGGTCAACCACTTGCTGGGCTTTTTCAATGAGGCTTAAAATATCGCCCATGCCCAGAATTAAGGAAGCCGCGCGCTCGGGATGGAAAGGCTCAAAGGCCGTGACCTTTTCGCCCACGCCAATAAATTTTAAAGGCTTTTTGGTGACGGAGCGAATGGACATGGCCGCCCCGCCCCTAGCGTCGCCTTCCATTTTGGTCAGGATTACGCCAGTTAAGGATAAGGCTTGGTCAAAATCAGTAGCCACGCGCACGGCTTCTTGACCCGTCATGCCGTCGGCGACCAGCAAGATCTCTTGACAGTTGGTGGCCTGACGCACTCTGACCAATTCGTCCATTAACTCTTGATTAATGGATAAACGGCCAGCGGTGTCGATTATGACCACGTCGCGACCTAAAGCGCTCGCCTCGGCCAAGCTCCGGGCGGCGATTTCCGCTGGGTTTTGGTTGGCCACGGATGGAAAGACGGGGACATTCACTTCCTCGGCCAAGCGCGTCAATTGGGTAATGGCCGCGGGCCGAGTGACGTCCGCTGGGGTCAGATAGGGATGGCGGCCATTTTTTTGAAGGTAGAGGGCCAATTTGGCGGCGGTGGTGGTTTTGCCCGAGCCCTGCAAACCCACAAGCATTATGGGGTGCGGCGGGCGACCAGTAAACTCTAGGTTTTGAAAGGCCCCGCCCATTAATTCAGTCAGCTCGTCATAAACGATCTTAATGACATGTTGGCCGGGGGAAAGGCTTTTGAGAATTTCTTGGCCCGTGGCTTTGTGGGTCACGGTCATTAAAAATTCTTTGACCACCTTATAATTGACGTCCGCCTCCAACAAAGCCAGCCGGACTTCTTTCATGGCCTCGGCGATGTTCTTTTCGGTGAGCGTTCCTTGGCCCGTAATCTTTTGGAAGACCTGGGAGAGTTTGTCCGTCAATTTCTCAAACATGGCGTCGCCTCAAACAAAGTATTGGTCAAAAAAGGATCTAACTAGCCTGGCCGCCAGTCATAAGAGCTTGCAACTCAGTCGGCACTTTAAGATCCACTTCCCGCATGGCTTTAGTCAGCCAATGCTGGTAAAAGGCTTGTTTAAGCCTATCGCGGATGGGAGCCGAAGGGTAGCCGCCAGGCGCGTCGATCTCGGTTTCGTCGGCGGGCTCTAGTTCCGCTAAGCTGATGGCTAAAAAGCCTTCTGGGGAGCTAGTGACGGGAATGGCGTTGGGGCTAATTTCGCCTGGCCGAACCAAGATGGTATAGGATTTGGCCAAGGTAGCGATGTCCGCCATAATAAAAGGCGAGCCCGCCGTAAAGAGCTCAAAGCGAGGAAATAAGGGTGATTGGCCTTGCTCCACATATTCAGGCAAAGCGGTTAGGGCCGTGGCCCAACCTTCTTTTTGGGCTTTGTCCAGAAAAGCGGTCGTGGCTTGCGAGGCCTTTTGTTTGGCTTGGTCGTTGATCCAATCTCTTTCGACTTTCTCTTTGGTCTCGGTATCGGTTACGGGCGGAATAAATGAGGGTTTCTTATCCACCACCGCGTAGAGGGCGTAACTGGAATCAGTGGTCACCGGAAAGCTCAGTTGGCCAATCTCTTGCCGGAATGCCCTTTGGAGATCCTCGTCTCTAACTTGGAGAAAACTGGGCGCCCCGAGATCGGTGCTAAAGAAATCCGACGTTTGAGGCTCCAAGCCTAAGGTCGCGGCCGCGGCCACCATGGTTTCCGCGTTCCGCGAGGATTTTTCTAGTTCCTCAATTTTATTGGCCGCGAGGTTCCTGGCTTTGCGCGTTTTGACCCGCTCGGTTAATTCCTCTTTAGCCTCTTCCAAAGTTTTGGTGACCGGTTTTTCATGGGCCCTAACTAGCATAATATGAAAGCCCATGGGCGAGGGGAGGGGGCCAATGGGTTTATTAAGATTTTCGATCCCTGGGCCAAAAATAGCCTCGTCAAAAACGGGGAGGGCCTGGCCTTTGACAATCCAATCAAGATCGCCGCCGTTAGCGGCGGTGGTGGCGTCCGAGCTAACTTCTTGAGCCAGGGTCGCGAAATCCTCCGATTGGGCCCGAACCAAAATAGCCTCGGCCTTGGCCTTGGTGGCCGCCCGATCCTCGTCGGTCACGTTTTGGGCGTTGGCGAAACCCACCAAGATATGGCTGACTTGGGCTCTTTCCGGGGTCGTCATCTCCACTTGAGCCAGCTCGTAAGCCTCTTTGATTTCCTCTTCAGAGGCCTCAACCGTCTCAATAAATTGAGAGATAGGCGCTTCCACGTATTGAACCTTTATTTCTTGGGGTTTACGGTATTTTTCTTGATTGGCCGTGAAATAGGCGCTTATGTCCGCTTCCGTGGGGGTGAGGCCTTCGGTGAAGTTATCGATTTTAAAGTGCGCGTACTTTAAAGCTATTTTGTCGCGAGCGAAATGGAATTCCTCAACGATCTGAGCCCTAGGGATAAAGGCCAAGTTACGAATGAGCTCCGTCATTTGCTCAATCAGAATGGATTCGCGGATTTGGCTTTCGTAACCGGCCAAAGTCTGCCCATAGCGCTTGGTGACCGTGTCTTTATAGAGAGCGAGGCTAAAGCGACCGTTATCGTCTTGAAAAGCGGGGTCTTTTTTGACCGTAGCGCTTAGTTGGGCGTCGGAAACCTTAAGGTTATAGCTTTCGGCCATCTTTAACAGGACGTGTCGCTCCAATAATATATACATGGCCTGGCGGTAAGTTTCGGCCTCGGCCTCGCGACTGACGTTTTGGGTCGTTTGGCGCGTTCGCTCCAAGACATTCCTTTGGGTGTTTCGGAAAGTGGCGAGGGAAACCTGGAAGTCATCCATTTTTATGGTGGTCTGGTTGGAAGAGTCTTGGCCGCCGACGCCCCAGAAAATGAAGACCAAGGCGATGGCCCCAATTATGGCAATGCTAAACAGTCCGCCGGAGCGTTGTCTGATAAATTTGAGCATGATTTGTCCCGAAAAAGGCTCCTAAAATGGATTTTTAGCGGTATGGGAGCTCCCATAATATTAATGATAGGCCAGAGCCCGCGACCAGGGAAAAACTTGGCTGGCCAAACGGGGTCAAGTTTTGGGTATTTGGCTTTTCTAGGGCTAAATCCCTGGCTCGGTTCGTAAAATAATATAAAAGATCGTCAAAATCAAGGATTAAAACCAAAAAGGCCCCGCGAAGCCGACCCCTCATCTCTGGTTAGCCTTAAACCTAAAGAGCTAACTTAGTTTCTGGTCTTGGTGGAAAAAGCCCTCTTTTAGGCTGGGGCGAGACTTTAGGGGCTAGGCGAGGGGGCCGCCGAGGGGACGCCCTGGTTGGGAGGCCCTCGGCGTGGACTTTAACTTTTGGCTCAACTAGAGAATATATATTTTAATAAGAGTTTAAAAAACCTTTTTATCTTAAATCATTATCATTAAGATTTTCTTTTTAGAAATTAAAAATTTTTCAACAAAATTTTAGATTATAAAATACTAATAATTAGATCTAAAATCCTCTAGGTTTTGGACGTTTCTGGCTCGCGCGGGCGGCCCGCTTTTTGCTTTTGAGGCCAAATTGAGTTAAAATCCGCCTAGCTTAACCTAGGCGTCTAGCCTTATTCTTTGACCTCTCCGTCAAGGCGAAAACCTTGGCTTGGCGGCCTCTTTGGCTCGCTTTTTATTAAGAAGCTCATGGAAAAGAATTTTAACCACGCTCAGCTGGAAAGTCAGATTTACGCTCGTTGGGAAGAGTCCGGCCTTTTCGCCCCAAAGGCGAATAGCCAAGGGGCGCCCTTCGTGATTGTCATTCCGCCGCCCAACGTCACCGGCAACCTGCACATGGGGCACGCTCTGGACAATACCCTCCAGGACATCCTCATCCGCTACCATCGCATGAAAGGCGATGACACGCTTTGGGTGCCCGGAACTGACCACGCTGGCATCGCCACTCAAGCCGTGGTGGAAAAGGCTTTGGCCTTGGAGGGGATTAAGAGGGAGGACTTGGGCCGCGAAAAGTTTGTGGCCAGGGTCTGGCAATGGAAAGCCGAGTATGGCGGCAATATCGCCCGCCAATTGCGGCGCTTAGGGGCTTCCTGCGACTGGGGCCGAGAGCGCTTTACCCTGGACGAGGGTCTCTCCAAAGCCGTGCGCGAGGTTTTTGTTCGCCTTTATGAGGAAGATCTGATCTATCAAGGCGATTACATCATTAATTGGTGCCCGCGCTGCTTAACGGCCTTGGCGGACATTGAGGTGGAGCGCGACGACCGCAAAGATAGCCTCTACCATATTCATTACCCCCTGGAGGGCGGCGCGTCTTCCCTGGACTCCTTAATTGTGGCCACCACCAGACCCGAGACCATGTTCGGGGATACCGCCGTGGCCGTCAATCCCAAAGACGAGCGTTATAAGACCCTCATTGGTCGTTTGGCCCGGATTCCTTTGATAGATCGCTTGGTTCCTATCATCGCCGACGAATACGTGGATTTGGAGTTTGGCACGGGAGCCTTAAAAGTCACCCCAGGCCATGACCATAACGATTTTCAGATTGGCCAGCGCCATAATCTGCCTATCATTAAAGCCATTGACGAGCGCGGCTTTTTGACCGAGGCGGCTGGGGTTTATAAGGGCCTAGAACGCGACCAAGCCCGCCAAAAAGTTGTTTTGGATTTGGAAAGTCAGGGTTTATTGGCCAAAATAGAGCCCATCGCCCACGCGGTTGGCGTTTGCTATCGCTGTAGAACCGTTATAGAGCCCTTGGTCTCGCGTCAATGGTTTGTCCGGGCCACTCCTTTGGCCAAAAAAGCCATCGAAGCTGTCCGGGATGGCCGAACGCGTTTGCGTCCCGCCCAATGGGAAAAAACTTATTTTGAGTGGCTGGAAAATATTCGGGATTGGTGCGTTAGCCGGCAATTGTGGTGGGGGCATAGGATTCCGGCCTGGAGTTGTTCCTCTTGCGGAAAGGTGACGGTTAGCCGCGAGGATCCGGCTAGTTGCCCCCATTGCCAAGGTCAATTAAGGCAAGATCCTGACGTTTTGGATACTTGGTTCTCTTCGGGTTTATGGCCTTTCTCCACTTTGGGCTGGCCAGAAAAAACCGCGGATTTGGCTCGTTTTTATCCCACCACGGTCTTAGTCACGGGTTTTGACATCATCTTTTTCTGGGTGGCCCGGATGATGATGATGGGTTTATGGCTGACTGACCAAGCCCCATTTCGGGACGTGGTTCTCCATCCTCTGGTGCGCGACGCTCACGGCCAGAAAATGAGCAAATCAAAAGGCAACGTCATTGATCCCATAGGCATAATTGATCTTTATGGGACTGACGCTTTTCGCTTTACCTTAGCCGCTCAGGCTGGGCAAAATCGCGATATGAAATTAAATCCGGCTCGGGTGGCCGGTTATGGCAAATTTATCAATAAAATTTGGAACGCGGCCCGTTTTGTCCTGACCAATTTAGGCGGAGAGGATTATGGAGCTTTAGGCGATAAGACAGATGGCGCGTCCACCCCCGCGCTTTCTTTGCCGGATCGCTGGATTCATAGCCGCTTATTGGCCGTGACCGCCCAATGCCGCGAGCGTTTGGAAAATTTTGAGTTTGATCATTTGGCCGACGTCATTTATCACTTTGTCTGGGATGAATTTTGCGATTGGTATTTGGAGTTAGTCAAACCTATTCTATATGGGGCGGATCAAACGGCCATTAAAGCTACCCGGCGAAATTTACTGATTTCCTTGGTTAAGGTCATTAGTTTGGCTCATCCCATAATTCCCTTTGTGACCGAGGAAATTTGGGGCAAAATCCCGGGCGCCCAAGGCTTTTTGATGAACGCCTCCTACCCGGAGGCCACCGAGGATCTTGATCCCGAGGCGGAAAGCCAAATTGGGATTTTAATGGATATCGCTCGCGTCGTTCGCTCTATTCGGGCCGATTTTGGGGCCCCTCCGGGCGCGAAAGTGGCTCCTTTGGTCAAAACGGGCGACCCGGAGGTTTTATCTCTTTTGGCCAATTATGGGCCGATTTTAACGCGCTTAATGGGGGCCGAAAGCTTAAAGGCCGTTGAGCCAAGCGCCCAAAAACCGCGGGACGCCGCTGGGGCCACGCGCGTTTGGGGCGAAATTTGGGTGCCGCTGGGCGGGCATATTGATCTGGCTTTGGAACTAGCCAGATTGGACAAAGAAGCCGCTCAGCTGGCCAAAGACATAAGGCAAGCCACCGGGAAACTCCATAACCCTGATTATGTCCAAAAAGCCCCCAGCGAAGTGGTGGAGGAGACGAGGGAGCGATTGGATGAGATGACCAAACGCGCCGCGGTCATTAGCCAAACCTTAACGGCTTTAAAGGAGATGGCTCAATGAGTTTAGCCGATTTTTCGGATCGCTTAATTGAGTTGGCCCTCTGGGAAGATCTCGGCCCGGGGGACGTGACTAGTCGCTTAACTATCCCGCCTGACCAAAAAGGGGCGGCCCGGGTGGTGGCTAGAAGCGAAGTCGTGGTCTCGGGTTTAGGGGTTTTTCAAAAGGTTTTTCAAAAAGTCGATCCTCTGGCCGAGGTCAAGCTCTTGGCCCAAGATGGCCAGGTTTTGGCTCAAGGGGCGGCTTTGGCCGAGATCTCTGGCCCGGCCAGAAGTTTATTGGCTGGGGAGAGGGTGGCCTTAAATTTTTTAATGCGCTTATCGGGGATCGCGACTTTGACCAGAAAATATGTTTTGGCCATGGGCGAAGGATCTTCTCTTTTAGATACCCGCAAAACCACCCCTGGCTTTAGGGCTTTGGAAAAAGCGGCCGTTCTTCATGGAGGCGGCCGCAATCATCGTTTTGGCTTATTTGATGGGATCTTAATAAAAGATAATCATATAGCCACAGTTGGCTCTTTGGCTTTAGCCGTCCAAAAAGCTAAGCGAGACGCTCCTCATGGCTTAAAAGTGGAAGTGGAGGTCGACGAAATCGCGCAAATTACCCCGGCTTTGGAAGCGGGAGCGGATTTGATATTGCTCGACAACATGAGCCCCGCTCAATTATCCGCCGCCGTGGAGCTTGTTCAGAGTTTTTTCGCGCCGAAGGCCAGAACGGTCTTTTTGGAAGCCTCCGGCGGGATAAATATAAATAACATTCGCCAAGTGGCGCAAACCGGGGTGGATTTCATTTCCGTGGGAGCTTTGACGCATAGCGCCCCTTGGGTGGATCTGGGGCTAGATTGGCTATAAAGCCATGAGGCTAAATATACTTAGGGCTAAGTAAACTATGGACAACGACGACTACGTTCCAGTCATGGACACCCAAATTTTTTCCTTGGGTCTGTCCATTGAGGCCACCTCGGCCTATATTCTGATCTGTTCCATCGCCGAAGAGGGTCAAAAAGCCGATTGGCCAGGCTTAAGAGCGGCTTGGGTGGGAGCTCCGGAAGCTTTGGAGCCTTCCTTAACCGAGCTATTGGCTTGGCGAGTCATTGGGGCTTTAACCGACCCCTTGGGCGATGAGCGATTCTGGCCTAATCCGGCCTCCATGTGGCGGGTTCCCGGGACGCCACTTAAATAAGCGACGAGCGCTTTCAAGAGGTTTTTTTCATGCTTAAGACTATTCAAACGTGGTTTAAGAGAACGGTTCCAGGACTAATCTTGGCCAGCTTTTTGGTTTTGGCCCTTGGCTCTTGGGCTCAGGCGCAAGATAAGGCCGTAAGTCCCCCCGCTAAAGCCGAGGGAACTATCTTCGCCAATCCGATCGCTAAACCCACGCCGCCTTATAGGTCAGTCAAAGAAATTAAAAAGCCCCAGCGCTGGGATGAGTCCGACCAGAAGGTGGAAATCGTCTACTTTTTTTGGTATGGTTGCCCCACTTGCAAAGCTATTGATGGGATAATCACGGAATTGACCGCGAACCTGCCCGAAGGCATACGCTTTAAAAGGGTGCCCGCGGCTTTTCGGGAAAATTCCGAGTGGTCGGCTCACGCCACTTTGTTTTGGGCTTTGGAAAACATGGGCGTTGAGGAGAAACTCCATGAGGCGGTCTTTAAGGCTGTCCAACCGGGGGAAGAAATTGGGCACGGGCCAGTCCAGCTTTTGTCGCCAGATTCGCAAAAAGCTTTCGCCAAAGCCAATAAGCTCGACGCCAAAGAGTTCGCCCAGCGTCTTACTGAGCCCTTAAACGGCAACGCTCTGCAAAAAACCTACTCTTATCTAGACAAGGTGGAGATGGAGTCAGTGCCGGCCTTTGTGGTCAATGGGCGTTACGTGGTCTCCATCGAGGGTCGTCGGCCCATCTCCGATTTTCCCAATCAAGCCCTGTGGCTCGCCTTTGAGGAGCTAGCCAAAGCCAAAGCCGGAACCGCTCAAGCGGAAACTAAAACTCAAGACCAGGCCAAATGAGCGGGGTCGCTCTTAATTACCCATATTTAAACCTGGTGGATCAGTGGCGCCGAGGCCGGCCTTTGTGGCTGGCCGGAGCTCTCTTGTCCGTGGGGCTAGAATTATTTTCCGTTTTGTATTTTCAAAAAGGTTTGGGCCTAAAGCCTTGCCTTTATTGCGTCTACATTCGCGAGGCCATAATTTTAATCGCCCTCGGCTCTCTCTGGGCGGCTATTTGCCCAAGTCTTGGGTTTTTTCGGATTTTAGGCCATCTGGTTTCTTTAGCCGGCTCCTTTTTGGTTCTCTTTTTCTCTTTTAAGCTCGAGACTCTAAACGTTATCGCCAAGTATTGGCCAGACGAATATGTCTCTTGCGGGGCTCGG
>JAISWW010000168.1 GCA_031270705.1 Deltaproteobacteria bacterium | reverse complement strand
CGGGAGGCGAATCCTGATTTAGACATCGCTCAGAAGGCCTTAGACTCCTTATTGTCAAAGGATTACCATGGCCAACTGAAGCGTATGGGCCAGGAGATTATTTACCTGGGCTTGGGCGTTTATGATTACGGCTCTGAGGTTAAGGCGGCTTTTGGCTCGAAATAGCCGTCAGACCGCGGTTAGGAGCTAGAGGCGGCTAAAGCTAAGTTCTTTTTCTGGGATTTGTTTTTCAACCTTCTTAAATATTCGCGTCAACTTTTTGACGCGCCTTAAATTGGCTTAGCTCGGCGAAACTTTAATAATGGCCTCTTGAGCGAGAGGAATAGGAGAATGGCCTTGAAACAATTACCTCTTGGCAACCAGTTTTTCGCCGAGATCCGGGCTGAAGATTTATTTTACGTCGACAAGACTGAATACATTTATAATCTGCTTAAGAACTCAAAGAATAACTATTTTTTGTCCCGACCTCGCCGTTTCGGGACAACCCTTCTTTTAACCACCATAGAAGAGCTTTTTTCGGGCAACCGTAAGCCTTTCGAGGGTCTTTGGATTGACTCCTCTGATTACGCCTTTCCTAAGCGTCCAGTTATCTATCTAAGCTTGTCTATGGAAGCGGATACTCCAAAAATCCTATGTAATAATATCCTATTTAAGCTTAGAGAAATAGCCGCGGAGGAAAATCTAGCGATTGCGGGGGATTCGCCTGGCGCCTATTTTATCGGACTCATAAACGCTCTTTATGATAAGTACAAAGTCAAATCCGGGTTCAACCCCGAGGTCGCGATCCTCATTGACAATTACGACGCCCCGGTAACCAGAAATATGGATAATCTCGCCGTGGCCAAGGCTAACAACAAAATTTTACAAGATTTTTTCGCCACGCTAAAAGACGAGGACGTGGCTCCCTGTATCCGCTTCACTCTCGTGACCGGCGTTACTAGATACGGCTTGCCTTCCATGGACTCGGGTCTCAACCATTTAAATGATATCTCGTTGGAGCCTGAATACAACGGAATTTGCGGTTTCAGCGCGGATGATTTTGACGCCCTTTTCGCTGACCGGATGGAAGAGGTTCTGCCCGAGCTAATAAAAACTGGCTGGCTAGAGCCTTCCGCCACCCAACAAGACCTCAAAGCCGAAATCCTTCGTTGGTATAATGGTTACAATTGGGGCGGCGAGACCAGAATGCTCAATCCCATTTCCATCCTCAATTTCTTTCAAAGAAGACATTTTGAAAAATATTGGATCCATACCGGACGACCCGCTCATTTGACCCCCCTGATCAAGGAAAAGCCTGAGGATTTCTTTGAGCCTGGTCTGAAATCATGTCTTTCTAGGGAATTAAGAAACTCAGAGCTGGAGGGACTCCAAGTCGCGCCGTTTCTCTTCCATACCGGCTACTTGACCTTGGCTAAAACAACCTTGGTCAAAAAGATAAATCCTCTAACCAATGAAGAAGAGTCAGATATTTCTTACTCTTTTAAACTGCCAAATTACGAAGTTTCCTCAGACTATAACTTGGATTGGCTTGAGGTTATTTTTAACATTGGGTTGAGTCACGTTTTTAGTGATAGAAGAGTCCTGCTTGAAAAGGCGATTCTGGCCAGGGACGTTAAGACAGTAGAGGATATATTTACCTCTTTCTTTTCCGCCGTAACTTCTATTCAAAGGCCCAATGATGAGAAAGCTTTCCATTCTTTGCTACGAATGAGCCTTTTCGGCATGCGCTTCTATGACCAAAGCGAGCTGTTGGGAACCATTGGCGGATTTGATATATGTTTTGAACTCAGGAAACAAATCTTGGTCATCATTGAGTTGAAATATAGTCAGGATTTATTTAAGCTCAAACCAAAAGATGAAGAGCGAATTTTGGCCAACTTAGCCGCGAAAAAGTTCTTAGAAGAAGAAAGGGACAATATATTTGCCAAATTATCCAAGAATAAGCTTGACATTAGGAAAACTTATCGAATAGTTTCCGAGGGCAGAGAAAATAATCTGTCCGAAGCCGAAATAAACAAACTTCTAATCCAGGCCGCTAAAGCTCTCCCTCGAGCCGATATCGAACAGGCTTTAGCCATTGAGGCCAGATATAAATTCTCTGAGGAAGAAATAGACAAAGCCTCGCGGGAGGCGAATCCTGATTTAGACATCGCTCAGAAGGCCTTAGACTCCTTATTGTCAAAGGATTACCATGGCCAACTGAAGCGTATGGGCCGGGAGATTATTAACCTGGGCTTGGGCGTTTATGATTACGGCTCTGAGGTTAAGGCGGCTTTTGGCCCGAAATAGCCGTCAGACCGCGGTTAGGAGCTAGAGGCGACCAAAGCTAAAGGCTTTTTTGGGCAAGGTCTGATCTCAAAAAAACGTATTGTCTCAAAGCAATTAAGTTATTTTGCGGTAAAAAATGGCTTTTCGACTTGAATAGAACTTGACTTATCGCTTTAAGAGGAAAAACTCAATTTTATAATCTTTTAGATCTTCTGGCGAGCCAAATTAATAGCCTCAGTTAGGGAACTAGCGAGCCGCTCCACCCCTAAAGCCAGCATAAGATTTAAGGGAAAGCCAAAATCCTCAACCATGGAGCCATCGGGGAGGAGTTGATGGGGATCTGGCTCAAGCTTAGCGAGCAGATCTCGGCGATCTGTTAAGTAGCCAATGACCCATTTGCCCAAAGCTCTAGCGTAGCCCACCTCAAAAACGGTGCCTGAGTCGGGCTCTTGGCCACGAAAGGGGTTAAGGTTAGCGATGAGGCCATCGGCTTTTTCAATGAGCTGAAGGTTGCGGGCGAATATAGACTCCGGGGTGGTTAGGCCGCCCACCCCGGGACAAAGAGGCTCAAAGCCATACTGAGAGCCCAAGGCGTTAATCGTTTGGACTAAGGTTTCATAACCAGGATAAAAAACGTCTGGGCCCGCGAAATAAATTTTCATAACTCGGCTTTATTGATCCCTTGGAATGGCCAACATCCGCTCCACGGCCCTTAAGGCGGGGAGGCGGATTTCCTCAGGGACTTTGATGACTGGCTCAAGGTTTTTTAGGGCCAAGATAATGTCCGAAACCCGGTTTTTCTTCATGTTGGGACAAATCATGGCCGTTTTGGGTTGGTAGAATTTTTTGTCCGGATGAGCCTTAGACAAGGGATAGATGACCCCTGACTCGGTCAAGATGATGAACTCGTCTTTGTCGCTTTGGGCGCAACGTTTGATGAGGCCGCTGGTCGAGCCAATGAAGTGGGCCTCATTTAAAATCTTGGGTTGACACTCGGGATGGGCGATAACCTCAGCCAGAGGATGAGAGCGCTTTAGCTCTTGGATTTCCAAAAGATTGAGGCGGTGATGGGTCGGGCAAAAACCCGGCCACAAAAGGACTTCTTTTTCTGGAACCAAGCTTTGGGCGTAGAGAGCCAGGTTGCGATCTGGAGTCATGAGAACTTTTTGACTGGGCAATGAGCGCAGAACCGCCGTGACATTGGCCGAGGTACAGCAGATGTCGCTTAAGGCTTTAACCTTGGCCGAGGAGTTAACGTAGGTTAGAACCGGAACGCCTGGCGACTCGGCTTTGCGCTTTTCGAGATCTTCTGGGGCCACCATGTCAGCCATGGGACAACCCGCGTCCGCGTTGGCCAACAAAACGGTCTTTTCCGGACAGAGAATACTGGCTGTCTCGGCCATAAAGTGAACGCCACAAAAAACAATGACCTTGGCTGAGCTTCTGGCGGCTTCCTGAGATAGCCCCAAGGAATCGCCCACAAAATCGGCCACGTCATGAATCTCGGGCAAACAGTAGTAATGAGCCAAGATAACCGCGTCCCGCTCTTTAGCCAAGCGGGCGATAATTTCCCGGTCTTCCGGGGCGACGGACATAAGGGACTCCTTAGTTACAAGTCAAAAAGGGCTTAGCTAGCGAATCACTCAATGACTTTAACGCCTTTGGGCGGCGTAAAGGAAAACTGATCCAGATCCATAACTCGAGGCTCCACCTCGGTTAAGTAAAAACTGGTTTTCTCGCCAGTAATTGTTAGAAGATCAAAACCGGTCAATTTAAACTCTTGATCGCACCAGGCGATGATTTGGCCGGTGGCGGAGTCTTTTTGACGGGGATCTAAAAATAAGCCCGATTGATTGGGGCGGCTGGCCTCATTGGGGGCTTTTTTGACGCGAAAATGTTTTTTCAGCTCCGCTAAGCTCGTCAAAAAAGATAGCAAAGGGGCCATTTCCCCAGCTAAATCCAGTTGGCGATAAACATGGGCCTGTTTTTCGGCCACCAGGTGCCACCAAACCTCCGCGCCATCGGAGATCATGAGCTCTTCGGTGGGGGTCTTCTGTTCCAACCGCAATAAAGCGGGTTTGCGCCAAGCCAATTGGCCTGAGGCCTGACCAGAGGGATCCATAAATAGGTCTTGGGTCAAGGCGGTTTGAGTCTTTCGAGCGTAAGCGGCGGATAAGCCCTCTAGATCTTGGTAGCGTTTAGCGAGGCCTTTTAAGATCTCTTCCCCAGTCGCGGCTAGGGCCAAATCCCCCAAACCCAGACAGAAGAGAAAGAAGAAACACCCCAAAAAGCGCGTTAATTTGGCCATAAATAGATCCCTATAGCTTAAGCGATGGCTTAACCATCTTTCCAAGCGATTAAACCCTTGACTCTTTGAGACAAAAGGCGGCGCTTGATAGTCGCGCCGCGAGCGACTTTAGCGCCAAAACCGGTTTTTTGGTCTCTTTTTTAAAAAATAAACGTCCTAGCCAGAGTTTCTTGGGCGCCTAAGGCCAGGAGAGAGCTAATTTCCAGAATGGGGAAGACGTTAATCAATTTAACTTATAGCCTCTCCACCTTTGGGCGCGCGCTTAAAGGGTTTTCGGGCTTTGGAAAGTCTAGAGCCTAGCCCAAAGGCGACCCGCGAGAAAGGCCGCGCGAAAAACTTGGTTTACGCGCGAAAAGATCCTAAAAAAGAAAAATTTGAGCGACCCTAGACTAGGCTCTTAAAAGAGCTAGGGGAGGCTTTTTTTGTCAAATTATAACAGTCAAGGGGGTTTTAAACAAACGCGGCCCTTCCTGGAATGGCCAGCGGATTTGGCGGGTCAAGGCGGCTGTGATATGATCGCCTAAATTTACCCGGGGAGGCTTTTTTCGGGGATGCGGGTTGATGATTATAAAAACGCCCAGATTTTGGCGGCCCAAGAGCTACGGGAGAAGGATCCGGCCCAGATCGCGGCTCTTTCTGGCGCCGAATGGGATGGAAAGACCTTTAGCTTTAAGTTCATGAACAGATTAGCTTTGGTGAGCGCGCCGGATTACGTCGTGGCCTGGGCTGATCAAAAAGAGGGCGAGGAGTTTAGCCTCACCGACGGGGTTTTGGCTCTCCATTATTTACTAGGAGCCAAGGGTTTGGAGCCCCAGGGCGAATTGGTGGCTTACCGCCAGATTCCCGGCGGCGAGTTTTACCATCACGCTTTCCATCGGCGGGCCGAGATTCCTTTGGCTCAGGTTTTTGGCCATAAACCTGGTCTTTTTTCCAAGGCCGCTCCCCTTTTGGGTGGCCTAGCTCGCCCAGAAATGGGCGATGAGGCGGCTATTTTCCGGGTTTTGCCCCATATTGACATATTATTATTGCTTCGGCATGGGGACGAGGAGTTTGAGCCCGATGGCCAGGTCTTGTTCGATAAGACCGTGGCTCAATATTTAAATATTGAGGATGTGGCTTGGCTTGGCTCAGCCGTGGTTTACCGGCTAATGGGTTTGGCCAGAGGGCTATAATCATGGTTTATGGATTTTTTTGGCGCGGCCAAAGAAGGAGCGGGACATGAAATTGGCGGTTTCCGGTAAGGGCGGGGTAGGCAAAACCACTTTGTCGGCCACCTTGGCTTATATTTTTAAGGAACATGGGGCCAAGGTTCTGGCCATTGACGCCGATCCCGACGCGAACTTGGCCGTGGCTTTAGGTTTCACGGATCTAAAAGATTTAAAGCCCATCTCGGAGATGACTGAGCTAGTGGCCGAAAGGACAGGCAGCGAGCCTGGGACTTATGGAACTTTCTTTTCCATAAACCCCAAAGTCAGCGATCTGCCTGACACTCTAGCCAAAGAGATCAAAGGGATTCGCTTTATGACCTTAGGTGGGGTAAAAAAAGGCGGCGGCGGTTGTATTTGCCCCGAAAGCGTCCTTTTAAAGAGCCTGGTCATGAATCTGGTCTTGGCCCGCGACGAGGTGGTCATTTTGGATATGGAGGCGGGCTTGGAGCACCTTGGCCGAGCCACTTCCACTGGGGTGGACGCTTTAATCGTCGTGACCGAGCCGGGCCAAAGATCCTTGGAAACCGCCAAAGTCGTGAAAAAACTTTGCGCCGATTTGGGTCTCAAAAAGGTCTTCGTGGTGGGCAACAAGGTCAGAAACCAAGCTGATCGGGACTTTATCGCCCAAAACGTGGATGGGCTCCCGGTTTTGGGCTTTATCCCTTACGCCGATAGCGTGATTGAGTCCGATCGCTTTGGGCAAGCGGTTTTTGAGAAATCCCCGGAAGCGGTGGAGGCCTGCCGGGAAATCTACCAAAAACTAGTCCATTGATCATGGCCTTCTTTAGCTTTAAGGCCACCTCTAAGATCCAGTGGATCCGTTCTTAGCTCGTCGGCGGCCTAGTTCCGACCTGGAAAAAACCGACTTAAGGGGCCCTTACGCCTTAGACGTGGATCGCGTCCTCCACTCTAGGGCCTATACCCGGTATATAGACAAAACCCAAGTCTTTTACCTTTTAAAAAACTCCCATATCACCCACCGGGTTCTCCATGTCCAATTGGTTTCCCGCATCGCTCGAACCATTGGCGGGCCTTTGGGTCTCAATTTGGATCTCATTGAGGCCATGTCCCTCGGGCACGATCTCGGCCATCCGCCATTTGGGCACGATGGGGAGAGGTTTTTGTCGGAATTGTCTCTCAAGGCGGGTTTGGGTCAGTTTAGCCACGCCGTCATGAGCGTGAGAGTTTTGGAGCGCTTGGAAAAAGGCGGCTTAGGCCTGAACCTAACTTTAGGGACTTTAGACGGCATCCTCTGTCATGATGGGGAATCGGACTACGCTTCTTTATCGCCCATGGGCGAGCCCACGTTTGAGGAATTGGATCGCCGCCTAGCCATCCGAGCCCAAAATCCCCAAGCTCTCATCAACCCCATGACCAGGGAAGGTTGCGTTGTCCGTTTGGCTGACTCCATAAGTTACGTGGGGCGGGATCTGGAGGACGCCATTGAGATAGGTTTGGTTAGGCGCCAGGATTTGCCGTCTGAGATCAGCCAAATCTTAGGCTCCACCAATGGCCATATTGTTTATAGGTTGGTGGACGATCTCTTACAAACTTGCCTCAATGACCCCAGCAAAGTCGCTTTTTCCCCAGCCGTGGGCCGGGCTTTATTGGATCTCAAAACCTTCAATCGAGCCAATATCTACTATAATCCCCAAGTCAAAAGCGAAACCCCCAAGATTCGCCGCCTTTACGAGTTTCTTTTCGAGGCCATGGTTGTGGATTTCGCCCAAGGCCCCAAACTGGACTCGGCCCAGATCTTTTTGTCCAAGCTCGATCCGTCTTATACGGAAAACTTTTCGCCGGAAGAGAAAGCCCGCGATTTTATCGCGGGCATGACCGACGAGTTTTTTTTGCACGTGGCTCAAGGTCTGTTGTTGCCGCGTTGGAACCTGGACTCATTTAAGTGACCTTAAAAGACCAAACCTTTAACATTGGGCCAGTCTTAGTTGGCCAAAACCAACCCCTATTTCTCATCGCCGGCCCTTGCGTCATTGAGTCAGAGGCTTTGACGCGGCAAGTGGCCGCGGAGCTGGTGGCCATCTCGAGCAAACTGAATTTGGGCTTAATTTTTAAAGCCAGTTTCGATAAAGCCAATCGCTCTTCCCTCAATTCATTTCGCGGCCCGGGTTTTGAAAAGGGCTTAACGATCTTGGCCAAGATCAAAGAGGAATTTCAGCTCCCCGTGGTCAGCGATATCCATGAGACTTGGCAAGTGGCCCCAGCCGCCGAGGTTTTGGATTTGATCCAGATTCCGGCTTTTTTGGCTCGCCAAACGGATCTGTTGGTGGCCGCGGCTCAAAGCGCCAAACCCGTGGACGTCAAAAAAGGTCAATTCATGGCTCCCGAGGATATGCTTTTGGTGGCCGAAAAAATGGCCTCCCAACCGAAATTCGCGGGTTTATTGCTGGTGGAGCGGGGGACTTTTTTTGGTTATCACAATTTGGTGGTGGATCAACGCTCTTTGGCGATCATGGCTCGCTCGGGTTGGCCGGTGGTTTTTGACGCCACTCATTCGGCTCAATTGCCCTCCGCTGGCGCGGGCTTTTCGGGCGGTCAAAGAGAATTTATTCCCGCTTTGGCCCGAGCCGCCGTGGCTGTGGGCGTCTCCGGGCTATTTTTGGAAACTCACCCCAACCCCCAAGAAGCTAAATGCGATGGGCCTAATCAATGGCCTTTAAGTCAATTGGAGCCGTTATTGACGGAGCTTTTGGCCATCGACAAATTGGCCCGGCTTTCCCAGTGGGCCAACAATCGCGAGGCGACTAATGGTTAAGTCAGTGGGCGTAGCGCGTTTAAGCCAGATCCAATGGGTGGGCTTTGACGTGGACGGGGTCATGACGGATGGCGGGATAATAATTAATGACGAGGGGCAAGAGACCAAACGCTTCCACAGTCGCGATGGCCATGGCTTAAAGACGCTCTTGCGGGCCGGCTTAAAAGTGGCCTTTATTACTGGCCGCCAAAGCCAAGTTGTCGCTCGGCGGGCCGCGGATCTAGGCGTTACGGAAGTCCGCCAAGGGGTAAAAAATAAATTAGACGCTTATTTGGATATCTTAAAAAAAGAAAATTTAAGCCCCGAGCAAAC
>JAISWW010000226.1 GCA_031270705.1 Deltaproteobacteria bacterium | reverse complement strand
CTTCCAGTAAGACCTGCTCCGCTTGCGGGCATGTCCTAGACAAACTGGATCTTAAAACGCGAGCTTGGACTTGCCCGGACTGTGGCGCCGCTCACAATCGCGACCACAACGCGGCAAAAAATATTGCGCGAGAAGGGGCGTCTTCTCTCGGAGGAGGGGACGTAAGACCCGCCTAGGCGGGCGGTTCCTGTTGATCCCGGAATCCCACGACTTTAGCCGTGGGAGTACGTCAAGTCTAACTTCTTCAGCGGCCCCCAGGTTGGCGGGCTATAATGGTGACCCGATGGATCCGCGTGACGAAACCTTAATCAATCAGCTCGTTGGCGATAACCCAGATCTCCAGTCTCTGGTGGCTGACCACCAAGACTATGAAAGACGTCTTGAAGAGATGAACAAAAGGCCCTACCTGTCGCCGGAAGAGGATCTGGAGCGGAAAAAAATCCAGAAAGCCAAATTGGCCGGCAAAGACAAAATTGAGCGCATCCTGGCCGCCCACCGGAATTAAATCGATCATCTCCAAGACCAAAAAGCCCTTGTCCCTTATTTTTTGGCTAGCCCTAATGGCTTATAATGATTTCGGCCTAGGGCGCTCTAGCTTATCTGGGGCCAAGGGCTTATTATGGCCATTGGCCAAGGCCGCTGGCCTTGGCCAAGACCTGGATTTTTAAAATGACCATTTTGAGCGGGGCCGAAATCCTCATTGAGTGTTGGAAAAAAGAAGGCGTGGAAGTCATCTTTGGCTACCCAGGGGCGGCCACGGTGGACATCCACCACCATCTTGGGGCCAGCTCCTTGCGCTTTGTCCTGTGTCGCCATGAGCAGGCCGCGGTGCATATGGCCGAGGGCTACGCGCGCTCCTCGGGCCGCCCGGGCGTGGTCTTGGTCACCTCCGGCCCTGGAGCCACCAATACCGTTACGGGTTTGGCCGGAGCCAACATGGACTCGGTGCCGGTCATCGTTTTTTCGGGCCAAGTCTCGCGGATGCTCATTGGCAACGACGCCTTCCAAGAGGTGGATATTGTCGGGGTCACCCGAGGCGTCACTAAACACAATTATTTGGTCATCTCCACCGATCGCTTGGCCCAAACCATCAAAGAGGCTTTTTATGTGGCCACCACCGGTCGGCCTGGCTCGGTCTTAGTCGATTTGCCCAAAGACGTTCTGTCCGGCCAAGCGGAATTTGATTATCCGAAAAAAGTCTTTTTAAAGGCTTATCAACCCCATCTGAGCCCCCATCCCAAACAGGTGGCCAAAGTCGCTTCCTTGTTGAAAAAAGCCCAGCGCCCTATTATCTACGCTGGGGGCGGGGTCATCTCCTCGGGGGCCAGCGAGGAATTATTGGCCTTGGCCGAGCGTTTGGATATCCCGGTCACCAATACGCTCATGGGTTTAGGCGGCTTTCCGGGGACGCACCGGCTTTTTTTGGGCATGTTAGGCATGTATGGCCTCTACCGGGCCAATATGGCCATTCAAAACGCGGATCTGATCTTAGCCGTGGGGGCGCGATTTGACGACCGGGTGACGGGTTTGTTGACCGAATTCGCCAAAGAGGCCGATATCATCCACATTGACGTGGACACGACTTCCATCCATAAAAATTTGGACGTGGATGTGCCTTTGGTGGCCGACGCTCGCCAGGCCCTCTTAGCCATTTTGGACAATTTGGGGGTCGCTCCCGATTATCCGGTGGCCACCAGAGCCCAGTGGCATGACACCATTAGCGGCTGGGCCCAAAGTTGTCCCTTGGCTTATGATCCCGAGCCCGATTCCGAAGGGTTCCTCAAACCTCAGATGGTCATTGAGGCTCTTTATCGGGCCACCAAAGGCAAAGCCGTCATCGTTACGGACGTGGGGCAGCACCAAATGTGGGCGGCCCAGTATTATTTTTACGATCACCCCCGGCAGTTTATCTCCTCCGGGGGCTTAGGGGTCATGGGCTTTGGCTTGCCGGCGGCTTTGGGGGTTTTGGTGGCCAGGCCCGAATCGACGGTCATAAATATTTCTGGCGACGGCTCGATCTTAATGAATATCCAAGAGCTAGCCACGGTCGCCCAAGAGAGATTGCCGGTCAAGGTGGCCATCCTCAATAATGGGACTTTGGGCATGGTGCGCCAGCTCCAGCATCTTTTTTACGATCGCCGGTATGTGGACACGACCTTGGCTAGCCCAGATTTCGTCAAACTGGCCGACTCTTTTGGCCTCAAAGGCTTAGTGGCCAAAACGGCGGCGGAGATGGAAGAGACCATCGCTTTGGCTTTAGCCGAGCCAGGGCCCGTCATTATGGATTTTCGGATTTCGCCCTGGGAAAACGTCTTTCCCATGGTTCCAGCTGGCCAGGCCATTGATAAAATGATCTTAAGGCCTTTGGAACTGCCCTAGGAGATTGGGATGGAACGTTCGGAAAACGCCCAAAGACACACTCTAGCCATCCTCGTGGACAATAGCCCAGGCGTTTTGGCTCGGGTGACCGCCTTAATTTCCGGGCGGGGCTTTAACATTGACTCTTTGTCCGTGGCCGAGACCAATGAGCCCGAGGTTTCCCTAATTACCTTAATCACCGTAGGGACGCCGCGCATTATCTCCCAAGTCATTAAGCAGCTCAGAAAGCTCATTAATGTCATAAAGGTGACGGATCTGGCTGAGGTGGACTATGTGGAACGGCAACTGGTCATGATCCGGGTCAAAGCCGTGGACAACCAGCGAGCCGAGATTACGCGCCTAGCCGATATTTTCCGGGCCAAAATCATTGACGTTTGCCCCAAGACCTATACCTTGGAGATAACCGGGGGCCAAGAGAAAATCCGGGCGGCTTTGGCTCTTTTATCGGAGTTTGGCGTCGAGGAACAGGTCTCCACGGGTCTAACGGCCATCTCCCGGAGCCCCATATTGGGCAAAAAAACCAAAAAAGCCGAGGCCTAAGCGGCTTTTTAGCCTAAAGCCATAATTTATTGACCATATTTAATTGACCAAAACCAGCGGACATCTTTTAGGAGAAACCCATGCGCATTTATTATGAGAATGACGCCCCCACCACGCCCCTAGCTGACAAGACCATCGCCATCATCGGCTATGGCAGCCAAGGCCACGCCCAAGCCCAAAACTTAAGGGATTCTGGGCTCAATGTGGTGGTGGGCCAGCGTCCCGGCTCCGCCAACTATGACTTAGCCCAAGAGCACGGCTTTAAGCCTGTCTCGGCGGCTGAGGCCGCCGAACAGGCGGATCTCATCCAACTTCTCATGCAGGATCATATTCAACCCCAAGTCTACGCCAAAGATATTTTGCCCCGCTTAAAGCCTGGCAAAATGCTTCTCTTTAGCCACGGCTTTTCCATCCATTTCCATCAAATCGTCCCCACCAAAGACATCTCGGTGGCCATGGTCGCCCCCAAAGGCCCAGGTCACTTAGTCCGCTCGGAATATGTCAAAGGAGCTGGGGTGCCGGCTTTGGTGGCTATCCACCAAGACTCCAATGGCCAGGCTTTGGCCTGGGCCAAAGCCTACGCCACCGGCATTGGGGCGACTAGGGCTGGCTTAATTGAGACCACCTTCGCCGAGGAGACGGAGACGGATCTTTTTGGGGAACAAGCGGTTTTGTGCGGGGGCGTGAGCGAGCTCATTAAAGCTGGCTGGGAGACCTTGGTCGAAGCCGGTTATCAGCCGGAGATCGCCTATTTTGAGTGTCTCCACGAAATGAAGCTGATTGTTGATCTCATGTATCAAGGCGGCTTGGATCTTATGCGCTACTCGGTCTCGGATACGGCTGAGTATGGCGATTATAGCCGCGGTCGCCGGATCGTCACTGAGGAGACCCGCCTGGAGATGGCCGAGATCCTAAGGGAAATCCAAGAAGGCGATTTCGCCAGAGAATGGATCCTGGAAAACCAAGCCGGTCGCCCGGGCTTTTTGGCCAAACGTCGCCAAGAGGCTGAGCATCCTATTAACGAGGTGGGCCGCCAATTAAGGAAAATGATGAAGTGGTTGGATAAGGGCCTTTAAGAATTTAAGCCTGGCCCGCGGATAACCAGCGGGCCAGGCTTAGTCACCCGCCTTTTTTGGGGGGTTTTGAGGTGATTTCATGAAATCTTACCAAAAAGATCTGGCCCTTCTGTTGGCCGAAAGTCAGGCTCTTTTTTTTGACGAGGGCTTGACCTTAAAAGACGGTCGCCCGACGCCTTATTTTGTTAATTTTGGCCTCTTCCGCACTGGCCGCCTCATCTCGGAGTTGGGCCGGATCATGGCCGACTTTTTGATGGACACCAAGACCGTGGACGACTTTGACGTCTTGGTGGGCCCTAGCTATAAAGGCAGCTCCTTAGCCGTGGCCAGCGCCGAGGCTTTGTGGCGTCGCCATCAGGTGGACAAGGGCTTTGACTATGACCGCAAAGAAGCCAAAACCCATGGCGAGGCGAGCCGAGTTAGCGCCCACTTTGTCACGGGGGCTTTGTTTAATGAGGCTCGCGTCTTAATCATTGACGACGTGGCCACTACCATGGCCACCAAGTTTGAGATCCTGGGCCAAATGACCGCGGAGGCCGTTAAACGCGGCCATAGCTACTATCCGGCGGGCGTGGCCATGTACCTTGATCGGGAGCAGACCACGGCTGTTTATGACGCTGATGGCCATCCCATTCCTGGAGCCAAGGGTCAAGACGCGGTCAAAAACTTTCGGCTAAAAACCGGCCTTGAGGTGCAAACCATTCTCGGCATCCACGAAACCATTGATTTTTTATTTAGCAATAAGATTCCGGTCTGGCAAAAAGGCGTCACCCAGCCTTTGGACGAGTCGACGGTCTCCAATCTGCGCTCTTATTTAGAGCTCTATGGGGTCTAAAAAACAATTGGCTACGCCTCTATGATGGTCTTAAATTTTCGCGCCTAATAAAGTACGATTTTTATATCTATAATCTAGCTCATCTGGGTTTTCGCCAAATGGGTAGGCTTTTTTTTTCGCTTCTCAATGACTTCCCGCCCGCCTGGCCTCCATCCGCCCAATCCTATCGCTCTTGGCCTCATTTGACCAAATCATTTATAATAATCCTCATAAACCAAATGGTCTCTCCGCCACTCGTTTTGCCTTTGGCGCTTACAGCGGCAATATTGTTTAAAAACTTCTTTGATCCTGTGGTAAAATCCAAAAAAATGGGCTAGATATTATTGGGGTCTGGCTGAAAAAAATGGTTCGCTCTATTTTTGCGGTCACCCCTTTAAGAGGGATAATTTCTGGCCAGCCTCCAGAGAACCTACAACTAATGGCGCTCTACGGAATAGACGCTCTGTTTGGTCAATTAACGCTAGGCCGTTTTATGGCGCGCATTTCGCCACATTTCCAACCGAATTAATACGTCCCTGCTTTCGGATTTCCTCTAAAATTGGGGATTTCGCCCTCGATCCTTTTTTTGGCTCCGGCGCATTAGGCTTGGTTTGCCAAGAGGAGAACCGTAAATTTATTGGGATCGAGCTAAATTCGGCCTATGTCGCTCTCGCGATTTCCCGTCTTCAGAAAAATAGCC
>JAISWW010000182.1 GCA_031270705.1 Deltaproteobacteria bacterium | reverse complement strand
GCCGACCCCAAGACGTGAAAATGGCTTTCCAATAAGCCCAGCTCCTTTGGCCAACCGCTCCCTAGCTAGAATTCTGGGTAGGGGGCGGCGCTTCTCGTCTTTGATCCAGCCCATTTTTTGCCTGATAGAACTAAAAATATTATATTTTTTACTAAAAATGTGTGGTTTAGGCGCTAATTGCGCCGCAAGTTAATAGCCGTAATATTTTTTTAACTTTAATCAATATGGTTGTTTAATAATTATTATTATATGAATTTTAAAGATTTATATATTCTTTTAGTCATTTAATTTATCTTTAAATTTATAAAATAGTCTTTATTAAAATATTTTAGGCTTTATTATTTATTCAAAGGGTCTAATATATTAGTAACTACGCCTCTAAAAATCTCTTGATTTTTGGGGGGCGATGGCCTAAAATTTGACTGTGACCGAAATCTTAAATCGTCTTTCGATTTTAGACACGTAATTGGTTGGTATCTTACGTAGTTTTATAAAACTGTTAATATATTTTCTCATATTACCGTTAAATTACGTTTTTTATATCTTCTAAAATAGCGACCTTTTGGTGGCCATTTATCATACGTTATATTATGTTTACGCGATGACAAACGCTGATTTTTACATCATTATTGTCAGGTAAATCCCTTAGCTCATTTTTGGTCGTTTCAATTAGTCATTAGGTTTGGTTAAAACCTTTATGGTTTGATTAAAACCTAGATGGCTCTTCTTTTATATTGTCTTTTGTTTATTCAATTAAGGAGCGCTTTAACTATGGCCGATGACTCTAACGTGACTGATATCGCGCCTCTTAAGCCGTATTCCGGCTTTAATTCCAACTTGCCTAGCCGAGCCAACCCCCTCCATGACGTGGTGACGGAACGGGCTTTGTTGGGGGCCCTTTTAGTGAATATCAACGAATGCGCGCCCCAGGTTCTGGAACTTAAGCTGAAGGCCACGGATTTTTATAAAGAAGCCCACGGGCACATTTATTCAAGTATTTTGCGCTTATTTGACCAAAATAAGAAGGTCGACGTCTTTACCCTGAACGAGGAGCTGGTCAGTCAGGGTTTAGATCAAAAAATTGGCGGTCATGATTACCTTGTGAAGTTGTGGGATGAGTCTGGCCTGATCAATAACGTGGACGAGTACGCCAAGATCCTGATCGCCAAATCCCAAGCTCGAGAATTAATCGCCATTTGCGGCGAGATCTCCGACATGTGCCAAAAAAACCAAGTCGGCGTTAGTGAAATTTTGGATATAGCCGAGTCGAGGATTTTCGCCTTGCGCGAGTCCCGAGACTCTGGACGCATGGTCTATGTGCCTGACGAGTTGCCCTCAGTCTACAAAAAAGTGGCGGCTTTGTATGGCCAGAGCGGCCAAAATAGCATTTCCGGGCTACCGACTGGCTATTCCAGGTTAGATTATTTGACCGGGGGGTTCCAACCCTCGGATTTGATTATTTTAGGCGGTCGGCCGGGCATGGGCAAGACTTCTTTGGCTTTAAACATCGCTCTTATGGCCGCGTTGAATAAAAAGAGGGAGTGTCGCTCTGATTTGCCGCCTTATTCGGTGGCCTTTTTTAGCATGGAAATGTCTATTGACCAACTCATCCAAAGGCTGATGTGCCAATTGGGCGCCTTTAACCTGATGCATATCCGCTCTGGCCGCCTGACCGAGGCTCAGATGGCCGAACTGCCCCATGTGGTCTCTGAGCTCCTGGAAGCGCGCATGTACGTGGACGAAACCTCGGCCATTACCCCGATGGATTTAAGGGCCCGGACTAGACGCTTAAAGAGGCGCTTGGAGGGCACCAAATACCCCTTAAAGATGATCATTGTTGACTACTTACAGCTAATGAGACCCAATGAGAGGCACAATAACCTTGAGCAAGCGGTTCGAGAAATTAGTGGAGCCCTAAAAGCCCTGGCCAAAGAGCTAAATATCACGGTTATGGCCTTGTCGCAGCTCAAAAGGGTCGATAATGTCGCTAAACCGAGTTTATCCGACTTAAGGGATAGCGGGGCCATTGAGCAGGACGCGGACATCGTGATGTTTGTGGTTCGGGAGAGCGAGGCCAACCCCGAGAAAGCCATCCAGGAGGGCGACGCCAAACTTTTTGTCAGAAAGCACCGCAATGGCCCCACCGGCGTTATCCCGCTCTATTTCAACAAAGCCTGCTCTTCGTTTGAGCCCGGCCGGATTCAAGATATTCCGGGGACGACCGCCTAAGACTCCCGAGCGTTATTCAGGATGGAGCCGCTGGGCGGGACGATCATTAAAGTTGACAATTTGGGCCAATTGATCTATTTAAACAGCGTCAATCGACCAAAGGCCGCTTTTCGGCCGTTAGAGGAGAGCGCATGGCCAAGCTAGATCCCACGGTTGTGGAAGCCAAATGGCGGGACAAATGGGCCCAGGACAAAACCGATCAGGTGGATCTGGTTGGGGCTAAACGGCCTTTTTATAACTTAATGATGTTTCCTTACCCCTCGGCTGAGGGGTTACACGTGGGCAACCTCTTCGCCTTTGTCGGCTCGGATATCCAGGGGCGTTACCATCGATTACTAGGCTATGACGTTTTTGAGCCCATGGGTTTTGACGCCTTTGGCATGCACTCGGAGAATTTCGCCTTAAAAAACAATCGTCACCCAGCGGAGATGGTGCCCAAAAATATTGAGCGTTTCCGGGAGACTCAGCTTAAAAAAGTCGGCCTCATGCTCGATTGGAATCATCAGGTCGACACCACCAGCCCAGAGTATTATCGCTGGACTCAGTGGCTCTTTGTGACTTTGTTTAAAAATGGCTTGGCTTATCGCAAAACTGGCCCAGTCAATTGGTGTCCCAGCTGCAAAACGGTTTTGGCCGCCGAGCAAGTCATTGACGGGGAATGCGAGCGTTGCGCGACTCTGGTCACCAAACGCGAGATGGCTCAGTGGTATTTTAAGACCACGGCTTTCGCCAAAGAGCTTTTGGATGAGCTCGACAATTTGGATTGGTCAGAGCGCACGAAAATCGCCCAGCGCAACTGGATAGGCCGCAGTCAAGGGGCCGAGGTGACTTTTGAGATAGTCGATGGCCCTAAATTCAATATCTTTACCACCCGGCCCGACACCCTCTTTGGGGCGACCTACATGGTCTTTTCCCCCGAGCATCCTCTTTTGGCGACCATTGTTTCGCCAGAATATGCCGAAGAGGTGGCCGCCTATCGCGAGACCGTCAGCCGTTTGTCGGAAATGGATCGCCAGGCCGAAAATAGGGAAAAGACCGGGGTTTTTACGGGCGCCTACGCCATAAATCCGGTTAACCAACAAAAGATCCCCGTTTGGGTGGCCGATTATGTGCTCATGGGTTACGGCTCAGGGGCGATCATGGCCGTGCCCGCCCATGACGAGCGGGATCACCAGTTCGCCAAAAAGTTTGAATTGCCTATTGTGGAGGTGGTGGCCGCTGGCTCGGGCTGGGATGTCCAAGAAGAGGCCTATACCGGGGAAGGCGCTCTAGTCAATTCGGGCAATTTTAATGGGCTGGAGGCCAAAGGGGCCGGTCAAGAGGCCATTGTGGCTTTTTTGGCCGAGAAGAATTTAGCCCATAAAACGGTCAATTACCGCTTAAGGGATTGGTGCGTCAGCCGTCAGCGCTATTGGGGCCCGCCCATTCCCATTATCCATTGCCCAACCTGCGGCCCTGTGCCCACGCCCGAAAAAGATTTGCCGGTCTTATTGCCGAAACTAGATAATTATCAACCTGACGGCTCGGGATTGTCGCCTTTGGCCAGACACGAAGAGTTTCATAAGACCACTTGCCCCACTTGTGGCCAAGCGGCTGAGCGCGAGACGGACGTTTCGGACAATTTTTTATGCTCGGCTTGGTATTTTTATCGTTATCCCTCCACGGATTTTAGCGATCGCCCCTTTGATCCCGAATTAACCAAAAAATGGCTCCCCGTGGATCTTTATGTTGGCGGCAATGAGCACGCGGTTCTCCATCTATTATATAGTCGCTGGCTTTGCCGGGCCTTAAACGCGAGCGGCTTTTTGGATTTCGCCGAGCCTTACAAAAAGTTTGTGGCCCACGGCATGATCGTGCGCGACGGGGCCAAGATGAGCAAATCTCGGGGCAACATTATAAACCCTGACGCCTATATCAAGGAGTTTGGGGCCGACGCTTTCCGGATGTACCTAATGTTTATGGGGGCTTATTTGGAAGGTGGGGATTTTCGGGATGGCGGGGTCAAGGCCATGAAAGCTTTCTTGGATCGCTTGGCCAACGCCGTTTGTCCCGAGAACGCGGTTTTGGAGCGAACTCCATCAGAGGAGTCCGAGACCCTCTATTGGCTTCACAGCTCCATTAAGGCCGTGGGGGCCGACATCGCCCGGTTTTCCTATAACACGGCCATCGCCCGCTTAATGGAGCTGGTCAATCATATGACCAAAAACAAAGTCCATAACCAGGTCGTCTCGGAAAACCTAACCATTTTATTGGCTCCTTTCGCCCCCCATTTAGCCGAAGAGCTTTGGGAGACATTGGGCCATAAAGAATCGGTTTTTAAAGCTTCTTGGCCTCAATATATTGAGGAGTTCGCTCAAAAGCCTCAAGTGGAGTATGTTATCCAAATCAATGGCAAAGTCCGGGGCAAGCTTTTGTTGGCCAAGGGCTTGACCGAGGAAGAGACCCTAGCTTTGGTCATGGCCGACCCTGGGGCCCAAAAATGGCTAACCGGGAAAACCGTGACCCGGCGGATCATTGTGCCGGATAAGCTCATAAATTTTGTGGTTAAATAGCCCTTTTTCGCGATTTTTAAGCGCCCTAAAGCTCAAAAGCCTTAGGGCCAAAAATCTTGGAAAAAACTCTTGACACCAGCTCAAGAGCGCTTTAAGATGGCTATTTCTGATTTTCCAGGGGAGGAAACGACATTGTACGCCGTAATCAGAAGTGGGGGCCGCCAACGCAAAGTGGCCGTGGATCAGGCCATTAGGGTTGACCGACTCTCCGCCGAACCCGGAGAAGACGTGGTCTTGGATCAGGTTCTTTTAGTGGCCGATGAAGAGACCACGCGCGTCGGGCGGCCTTTGGTCGAGGGAGTCGTGGTGCGGGCCAGGGTCTTGGGCCATGATCGAGCCAAAAAAATATTAGTGTTTAAGAAAAAACGCCGCAAGGGCTACCATAAAGCCCAAGGCCATCGTCAGGACTATACGGCCCTGAAGATTACGGCCATTGATTTAGGCGAAAACGGAGGCGAGGCCAATGGCTCATAAAAAGGCGGGCGGTTCCAGTCGTAACGGTCGGGACACTATCGGCAAAAGGCGGGGAGTCAAGCGTTACGCTGGCCAAGCCGTCCGAGCTGGCAATATATTGGTGCGGCAACTGGGCACGCGTATCCATCCAGGCCAGAATGTGGGCATGGGTCGGGATTATACCCTTTTCGCCTTAATAGATGGTTTGGTCAAGTTTGAGCGTTACGGCGCGGATCGAAAAAAGATTAGCGTCTACCCGGCGCTCTCCTAAGCCCTAAAGACCCCTGGCTTTGGTCAGGGGATTTTTTTTGACAAATTACCTGGCTATTATCCCGAAGTTATTATTTGTCAGAAAAAAACCTTGTCATTGGAATTGGCTTGTGGTACCTTAGGCCAATTAAGGAATCATTTGGTTGAACCTGGATTTTCCGGGCGAGCGGGTTCCAAATACCGGCTCCTTGAGGGGCTGATTTCCAATGAGACGAGGATCGTATCATGGCTTATGTGGTTAAGATCGACGCTGGCAAGTGTACTGGCGACGGTAGTTGTAAGGACGCCTGTCCGGTGGATGTTTACGAGATTAAGTCTGGCAAGGCTGTCCCAGTGAACGCCGATGAGTGTATTGGCTGCGAGTCCTGCGTAGAGGCTTGCGAGGTTAACGCCATCTCTATCGTCGAGGGCTAACTAGCGCGTTCTTTTATTAGGGCTGGGCGGTTGGCCGATCATTCTGGAGCGCCTTGGGCGGGCGGTTTTTGGCGCTTCAGGTTTTTTAGGCTGACCGCTTTTAGCCCTCAGTTCTTTAACCTTTAGACCGCGCCTCGTTCTCGCCGATTTAATCCCAACTAAAACTTAAGAAAGATTTAATGTGCTCAGAAAAGTAATTTATGTGGCCATGGCCTTGATCTTTCTGCCGTTTGGCTATGGGGTTCTAGAAGCTTCTTTTAATTTGGCTTCCCCTCATATATTCGTGATGTTTTTGTTTTCCGGCTCCCTTATGATTCTCCTGGGGTTGACCGGAATTGTCGGTTTGATCGCGGAATTGACGAAAAAATCGGACAAAACCCGATAATTCTTTTTGCCCCTTAAAATTAAAAATCTTAATCCGAAGGAAAGCTTCCATGCGCAATCCCTTGCCTCGCGTCGCGGCCATTCATGATCTGTCTGGCTTTGGCCGTTGTTCCTTAACCGTGGTTATTCCCATTTTGTCCACCATGGGCTTTGAGGTCTGTCCTTTGCCCACGGCGGTTCTTTCGTCTCACACGGCCATCGAGGGCTTTCAGCTCTTTGATTTGACCCCCCAGTTGCCAGGCTTTATTAAACACTGGAAAGATTTGGGCTTACGTTTTGATGGGATCTATAGCGGTTTTTTGGGCTCAGCTCAGCAAGCGGCCATGGTCTCGGATTTTATTGACTTTTTTTCGAGCCCAGATTGTTTGGTGGTGGTGGATCCGGTCATGGCCGATTTTGGGAAGCTTTACGCCTCCATGCCGCCCGAGATGGTGGGGGAAATGCGGGCCTTGGCCACCAAAGCCCACGTCATTACCCCCAATATCACGGAAGCGGCCTTTATGTTGGGGCGCGAAGTTCCCGAATCCATGACCGAGGATGAAGTCAAAGAGTGGCTTTTGGCTCTAGCCGATTTGGGGCCCGTTAAACCGGTCATTACGAGCCTGCCTTTAGCCAATAAACCCGGTCAAAGCTGGGTGGCCGCCCATAATCACGAGGATGGCCGTTTTTGGGTGGCCAAACGACCTCTAGTGCCCATCCAATATCATGGGACGGGGGATATGTTCTCTAGCGTTCTGACGGGCTCGCTATTACAAGGCGATAGCCTGCCCGTGGCTTTGGATCGCAGTTGTCAGTTTGTGGCCACAGCCATTAGGGCCACTTTTGGTTACTCGGGGCTGGGTCACAATGAGATCCTTTTGGAGAGGGTCACCCCGACTTTAGCCACGCCGCCGGAATCGAGCGGCTACGATCTTTTGCCTTAAGTCTTTGGTATTTTAAAGGATCTAGATGTTTCTTAGAGGCGCCTAAGGAACAAAAAGATCTCTTGGTTGCCCGTGGCTCCAGGGAGAGGCGAGGGGATTTGGGCCAGATTCGCGAAAGGCGGCTTAAGGCTAGGAACCAAAGAGCTAATTTTATCGACGGCCATTTGGATAACCTTGGGATCGCGCACCACGCCTTTTTTGCCCACTAGACGCGGGCCGACCTCAAATTGGGGTTTGACTAAGGCTAAAATATGGCCGAGCGGTTTGACTAAGGGGGCGAGGGCGGGCAGAATGAGCTCCAAAGAGATAAACGAGAGATCCGAGACGATCAGATCAAATGGGGCGCCTAACTCTTCGGCTTGATCAAGGCTTAAATGGCGGATATTTAGATTTTCCACCACCAAGACCCGCGGATCTTGGCGGAGTTTCTGATCAATTAAGCCGCGACCCACATCCACGGCCACCACGCGCGCGGCTCCCCTTTTTAATAAGCAATCCGTGAACCCCCCGGTGGAAGCCCCGGCGTCTAGGGCTGTAAGGCCCAGGGGATCCAAGCCAAATTCTTCCTTTAGCCTATCCAAAGCCCCAGCTAACTTAAAGCCGCCGCGACTGACGTAAACCCGGCCCTCTTTTAGAGTCATGAGGGTTTCTTCGGGATAGAGTCGCCCGGCTTTGGTCACGACTTCTTGGCCCACGAGAATTCGGCCAGCCAAGATCAAAGCCTGGGCTTGACTGCGGGTGGGGGCGAGATTTTGGGCCACGACTAAATCCACGGCTTTGATTTTGGCCATGAGGTTCCTACAGGATTCCCTAAAAAAACGCTAGGCGAAAAAAAATAATAAAAAAGGCCCCGTAGCGAAGGGGCCTTTTTACGTTTGACCTAAAGCCAAAAGTTATTTGGCCGTTAATTTGGAAATACGCATGCCATAAAAGGAGCGGTAAACGAAAATGAGGCCAACAATTAAGAAACCCACGCCAAAGGGTAGGGAGAGATCCCGAAAGGCGGGGGTGATGGCGATTTCCAAAGCCAGCATGCCAAAAAGGGTCGTAAACTTAATGATGGGGTTTAAAGCCACGGATGAGGTGTCTTTAAAAGGATCGCCCACCGTGTCGCCGACGACTGAGGCGTCATGCAAGGGGGTGCCTTTTTGTTTGAGATCGACTTCCACGACTTTTTTGGCGTTATCCCAGCAGCCGCCAGCGTTAGCCATAAAAATAGCCTGGAACAAGCCAAAGAAAGCGATGGATAGCAAATAAGAGATAAAAAAGGACACCGTGTTATTGTCGTCGCCGCTCGGGCTAGAGAGAAAGGCTAAAGCCAGGGCGAAAGAGAAGACGGCGATAAAGATGTTGAACATGCCTTTTTGCGCGTAAACCGTGCAGATTTTGACCACTTCTTTGGAGTTTTCCACCGCCGCGCTTTTGGAGGCGTTGGGATCCAGGTTTATGTGCTCTTTTATGTAGGCCACCGCGCGATAAGCCCCGGTGGAGACGGCTTGGGTCGAGGCTCCGGTGAACCAGTAGATGACCGAGCCGCCGCACAAAAAGCCCAAGATGGTGTAAGGGTTAAGGAGATTGAGGATGGTTTCCGGCTCCACGCCCAAAACCTTTTTGATGACCAAGATGGTCGAAAAGATCATGATGGTCGAGCCCACGACCGCCGTGCCAATGAGGACGGGTTTGGCCGTGGCTTTAAAGGTGTTGCCCGCGCCATCGTTGCTTTCGAGGTAATAATGGGCTTTTTCAAAATCCGGGGCCGCGCCAAACTCTTTTTCCAGATAATTTTCGATATCGGGCACTTCCTCGATGAGGCTGAGCTCATAAATGGACTGGGCGTTATCGGTGACCGGTCCATAGCTATCAACGGCGATGGTCACTGGCCCCATGCTCAAAAAGCCAAAAGCCACTAAGCCAAAAGCGAAGACCGAAGGGTAGACCATAATGGCCGATAGGCCACTTAAGCTAAAGAGGTAGGCCGCGAACATCAAGGCGCAAAAGACCGCGCCCATCCAGAAGGCGCTAAAGTTGCCGGCGATAAAGCCGGCCAGGATATTTAACGAGGCCCCGCCTTCTTTGGAGGCTTCCACGGTCTCCAGAACGTGGGCCGATTTTCCGGAAGTGAAGATTTTGGTGAACTCGGGGATCAAAGCCGCGCCCAAGGTGCCGCAACTAATGATGGCGGCCAAGACATGCCAGAGGTTTGGGGCGAGGCTGACGATTTTGGCCCCCGAGGCCGTCCCAGGTCCCAAAAGGAAGTAGCTAGCCACAAAGGTCATGATAATCGAGAGAATGGAGCCCAGCCAAACCAAGCTAGTTAACGGCGACTCAAAGTCAAAATCCACGGATTTGCCGAAGCGGGCCGAGCTAAAGACTTTATTGACGTAATAAGCCAAAAGGGAGGTCACGAGCATCAGGATCCTCATGACAAAGACCCAGGTCAATAAGCTCGTCTGGAGAAGGTGCCGCTCGGGATGGGTTTGCCCCACGGCCAAGCAGATGAAGGTCACCAAAGCCACCCCGGTCACGCCATAAGTCTCAAAACCATCGGCGGTCGGCCCCACGCTATCGCCAGCGTTATCGCCGGTGCAGTCGGCGATGACGCCAGGGTTGCGGGGATCGTCTTCTTTGATCTTAAAGACGATTTTCATCAGATCCGAGCCAATGTCGGCGATCTTGGTGAAGATGCCGCCAGCGATTCTTAAGGCGCTGGCTCCCAAGGATTCCCCAATGGCGAAACCGATAAAACAGGCTCCCGCGAGGTTCCGGGGCACAAAGACCAGGATGATGAGCATCATGACCAGTTCCACGGAAATCAACAAAACCCCAATGCTCATGCCCGCGTCTAAGGGAATATTTAAGAGCTTTAGGGGATTTTTGGACAAGGAGGCGTAGGCCATGCGGCTATTGGCCAGGGTATTGACCCGCATGCCATAGAAAGCCACCGAGTAGGAGCCCAAGATGCCGATGACGGTCCATAAGAGGATGAGGGCCACCCCGGAGATGGAGGCGTCGCCTAGGTACCCAAAATAGAAAGCGATACAAGCCCCGACAAAGACCAACAATATTAAAAGGAGTTTGGCTTGTTGGTACATGTAGGTCTTACAAGTCTCATAGATTGTGGCCGCCACGTCCAACATGGTTTCGTGGGCTTTAAGCTTTTTGATGCCCAGATATTGATAAAGGCCAAACAAAAGGCCCAGAAAGCAGACAACGAGCCCGCCAATGAGGTACTGGTTCTGTTCGGCGGTCAATTCTGGAACCTCTAGATCCGCTTCGCTGGCGAAGGCGCCGGAAGAGAGAGCCAGCGTTAGGCCTAAGGCCAATAACGGGGCGAATAGACTAAAGAGTCGACCGACAAGGGATTTGGGTCTGGCTGGGTCGAAAAACATTTTGGAGAAGCCTCCTGGAAAATTGGTGAACCTTTATGGAACTAAAATTCAGCATTATAGGTTGGTTGTCTGTCTTTGGCAACCACTAGATAAAATTCGGTTTTTTAAGAAATCTAATCTGAAATCGCGCGGTCAAAGAAGCTAGGGGCGCTTACCCTTTACTTTAGTTAATCATTTATGGAGGAAAACGCGCCAAATAGCAAGAAAAAAATAACCTTAGGGCTGGCCAAGGTTTGGCCCCAGCCAGCCACGCAAGAGCGGGATAGAAATAACTTTAGGCGAATAAATATTTTTTATTATAAAAGAATCTCAATTAACTTTAAAAAAGAGGATGACCAGCGGATTTCCGCGGCCAAGAGGGGGCGGGATTTTTTGACGATTTCCCTGGGGCGCGCAAGCGGAGGCTCCAGCGTTGGTTCTTGGAAAGAGAGGGCTGGATCCTGGTTTTTCCTGTTTTCCATTTTTGGCTAACTATTATATTATAGGGGCCAGGACTCTGGGGGCCTTCCGGGATTCTCTCCAGGATTCTCGGTCTGGCGGCCCCAAAAAATGAACTATTAAGCGACTATTTAACAATTTTATAATTAAAAACATTTAGGTTAAGGTGTTTTGAGCTAAAAACTCAAAACCTTAAATAATTTATTAAAATAGGCTATCTTTTGGCTTGACGTTCGTTAGCCATAGGCCTTAATGGAGGCCAAAACCTTTAGGTTTTGGCCAGAGCCTGGCTGGCTTTTTTGACCTAGCCTATCTCTAAGGAAGGTCGGCGCCATCTTGATTATAGCCATTGAATTAGCTATAATTGAGCGATTAAATCGGAATTTGACAAGGAAACATCTACTTGAGACGCTCACATATATTCGCCTTTGGTTTGCTTGGTCTAATCGCCTTGGTTATGTCCTCTTGCGCTCAGCGGTCTGACTCGGTTATGAGTCGGCAAGCTAGCCAAGTGGCCAAAGAAAGCCGGTCTTCTTCCCAAAAGTACTATCGACTTGGCCCCCGCTTTGAAAAACAGCTCAATAGTATGGTTGATCAGGAGATTCAAGCCTTGGTTGGCCATAGGGAAGATATCCCTATGGAGCTCAACCAGGAAGTCCTCATTAACCTCAACTACTTCTTAAATGACGCCCGGGGCTTTATGACGCGCTCGCTCAATCGCGGGCAAAAATATATTCCGATTATGAAGGCCATCTTAAGGCAAAAAGGCTTGCCAGAGGAACTGGTCTATTTGGCTTTGATTGAGAGTGGCTACCGCACCGAAGCCGTCTCCCACGCCAGCGCGGTTGGCCCCTGGCAGTTCATCGCCCCCACTGGCCGGCGCTATGGCCTGACCATCAACGAGTGGGTCGACGAGCGCGTGGATCCTATAAAGAGCACTTACGCGGCCGCCGATTACCTCCTCGCCCTCTATGAAATGTTTAATTCCTGGCCCCTGGCTATCGCGGCCTACAATTCCGGGGAAGGCAAAATCATGAAGGGCATGCGCAAACCCGATGTGGATAATTACTGGGACATGGCCAAAGAGGACGGTTTTTTGGCCGCCGAGACCAAGCGTTACGTGCCCAGTTTTATCGCCGCGGCCATTATCGCCAAAGATCCTTTGGCTTATGGTTTGGAAGTGGAAAGCTCCCAGGTGGATTCTTGGGACGAGGTGGTGGTGCCCCAGCCCATCGATTTGGCCATGGCCGCGCAACTATCGGGGGCGAGTTTGGAGCGGATTAAAGAGCTCAACCCGCATCTGAAAAAAATGGCCACCCCACCCTCGGAAACGGATTTTATTTTACGGGTGCCCTTGGGGGCGAGCGAGGGTTTTTACCAGTTATACGCCCAGCTACCCGAGGCCCAAAGATCGTCTCGCGTGGTCATCCATCTAGCCAAAAGAGGCGAGACCGTGGAGTCGGTGGCTCAGCGCTATCAATTAACGCCTGAGGTTGTCCAACAGTACAATAATTTAACCGCTTCCCGCTTAAGAGTGGGCCAAACCCTGGTTTTGCCAGCCTCCATGAGCCAGACCCCAGGGACGCAGGAATCCTTGCCCGTGGCCACCGCGACCACGACCACGACCTCCCCGCGGATAGTTCGGACCGCCTCCCTGCCTGTGACTACTGTTAGGGCCCCCAAATCGGATGTCGCCTCACAGCCGAAAACCACCGTTATCCCGGTCTTAAGGGCGACGGTCAGAAAGAGTAGCGAGCCCATTATCGCCACCGTTCGCCATAGGGTGCGGGCGGGCGACACCTTGGGGAATTTGGCTCGCCATTATGGCTCGACGGTGGACAAATTAAAGGCGGATAATCGGCTTAGCTCGAACGAAATTAAAGAAGGCCAAGTGCTGGTGGTGAGCTCCAATCTGCCAGTTCAAGCCTCGACTTTGCCCCGTTCCAAGACCACTTGGGTCGAGGAAACCGAAGGGGAGCCCGTCTATTATGTGGTCAAATCTGGGGAAACTTTAAGCGTTATCGCCTCTAAAAATAACACCACTTCCGACCGCTTAAGAACCTTAAATTCCCTGGCCAACTCCAACATTAAAGCTGGGCAAAAGCTCGTGATCGGCTCACGGCCAGTCACCAAAACGGCCAAAACCAGCCCCGACAAAACAGCCGATTCCGCGCCTCGCTCGGCCTCGGCTGTTCACGTGGTCAGCTCTGGGGACACGGTCAGCCAGATCGCCGAGCGTTATCGGATGACTTCCGCGGAGCTAAGATCTTTAAATAAGCTCAAAGGCGATAAGATTGTCCAAGGCCAAAAACTGCGCGTTCTGGCCGAGGCCCAAGTTAGCCCAGCGGTCTCTCGCTCGTCTTCGGGCGCCCAGTATTATGAGGTCGCGCCTGGGGATACGGTCAGCCAAATCGCCGAGCGCCATAACCTGACCTCCGCCGAGCTTAGGGAACTGAACAATTTACAGGGCAACCAGATTCACCCGGGCCAAAAACTCCAAGTCGCCGCGAAAGCCGGTTCAAGCCCAGCGCAAGCCAGCGCGCAAGCCAGTTCAAGGCCCATCGAGCCAGCCAGAACCCCAGCCCAAGCCGCCGGATTTTATGAAGTGGCCCCTGGGGACACAGTCAGCCAAATCGCCGAGCGGCATCAGATGACCTCCGCCGAGCTTAGGGAATTGAACAATTTAGAGGGCAACCAGATTCATCCGGGTCAAAAACTCCAAGTCGCCTCTAAAGCCGGTTCTAGCCCAGCTCAAGGCAGCGCGCAAGCCAGCGCGCAAGCCAGTTCAAGGCCCATCGAGCCCGCCAGAACCCCAGCCCCAGCCGCCGGGACTTATGAAGTGGCGCCTGGGGACACGGTCAGCCAAATCGCCGAACGGCATCAGATGACCTCCGCCGAGTTAAGGAGCCTCAATAACCTAAGCTCCGATCAGATCCGCGTGGGCCAAAAACTGAAAGTGGTCGCTTCAATGGCCGGTTCTGGCCCAGCTCAAGCCAGCCCCGCGCAAGCTACCTCAAGGCCCATCGAGCCAGCCAAAACCCCAGCCGCCGGGATTTATGAAGTGGCGCCTGGGGACACGGTCAGCCAAATCGCCGCTAAGCATAACATGACTTCCGACCAGTTGAGGGAGTTAAATAACTTAACTGGCAACCAGATTCGCTCGGGCCAAAAACTGAAAGTGGTGGCCTCGAAAGCCCCAGCCCAAGCCAGCCCAGCTCAAGCGAGCTCAAGGCCCGTCGAGCCCGCCAAAACCACAGCTCCAGCTACCGGGTTTTATGAAGTGGGGCCTGGGGACACGGTCAGCCAAATCGCCGAGCGGCATCAGATGACCTCCGCCGAGTTAAGGAGCCTCAATAACCTAAGCTCCGATCAGATCCGCGTGGGCCAAAAACTTAAGGTGGTGGGTTCAATCGCCGGTTCTAGCCCAGCTCAAGCTAGACCCGCTCAAACTAGCTCAAGGGCCGTCGAGCCAGCCAAAGCCCCAGCCGCCGGGATTTATGAAGTGGCTCCTGGGGACACGGTCAGCCAAATCGCCGCTAAGCACAATATGACTTCCGAACAGTTGAGGGAGTTAAATAACCTAACTGGCAACCAGATTCGCTCGGGCCAAAAACTAAAAGTCGCTGGCCCGGCTAGCCAGGCCAAGCCCGCCCAAGCCGCTCCGGTCAGCCAAGCCAAACCCGTCCAAGCCGCCCCGGTCAGCCCAGCCGCGGTGGAATCGTCTGGCGAAATATATGTGGTGGAAGCGGGCGACTCGTTGGAATCAGTAGCCGCGTATTATAAAACGACGCCAGCCAAACTCCGGAGCTTAAACAATTTAACCAGCGATACATTGCCGTCAGGCCTTAAGCTCAAAATCCCAGCCAAATCCAAATCCAGCGCTAGCCAAGCCTCGCCTAGTGGCTCTTATAAAGTCAAGGCTGGAGATACCATATTTACTATCGCGAGAGCTCATAACCTGACCGTGGATCAATTGAAGAAACTTAATGGCAAAAACAATGATAATATTCAGCCTGGCCAAACCCTAAAGGTCAAATAACATAAAAGTTTGGCTATTTTTAGAAATATTAAAGCGTGAAGATGAAGAAATTATGTGAGCTAAAATAGCTTTATTGTACAATTGTCACTATTGTCATCGAGCATGGATCATATTGGAAAACTGTTCGACCAGGATTTTTATGTCGCGCCGTGAATTTAAAACAAGGCTGTTGTGTTTGTCTATCATAATATAAGCTTATGGGCCCATATTTAATATTTTCATCAAGAACTAATCCCGCGACGTTCATCAATTCGCGATAATCCGCTGTATAATTTAAAGTCGCTATGAAATACTCTTCTTGACACCTAGCGACAGCGTGGTAGGCGGATCGGGCGGCCTCATCTTGAGCGTCTATAGTATAACTCTGGTATTGAGGAATCACGATCGCGGCCAGTATTCCCAAAACCATAAATACTATAAATAATATACATACAATAGGTACAATAACATTATATCTTTCAATAATATATCCATCTATATCAGTAAAAGATCCAATAAGTAGAATTTTAGGCCGCGGTTATGGCCTGCCATAGTCGTCAGTTTGTGGCTTTTAAATTTTCGCGGCTTTATAACTGAGGAGTTTTTAAGACTTTAAATCTTTTGAGTTTTTTAAGCTTCAAATCTTTATTCGCGCGTCGAAAAATCGAAGATAGCGAAATTAACGCCATCCTCTGGCTTGAGAGCGTTCTCTCGTACGCGTAATTTCGCCTCAACGCCAATTTTGGCCAGTCGAGAACGTTTCAGTAAATCTCCACCGCGACCTGGGCCTTCCCCACGAAAGCCACGGCCACTTTCTTAACGACCCCGTACTCGGCGCCGTATTTCGCGTCATAGTCCCTGAACTGGATCTGGTTTTTCGCTTCTATAATCGCGGCTTTTAGCTTATCCTCTATCTTCTTCGCGTCCGCTTCGCCCTGGCCCAAAGCGGGGGTAAAGCTCTCGCGCTTTAACTCGAAAACGAAAGCCACCCTCTGGCCCAATGTAAGGAGGATATCAAAGACCCCTTCGGCCGTGACTGGCTGGGTCATGACCGAGAATCCCAAGGCTTTCAGGACAGAGAAAATAAGCCCATGGCACTGCCCTTCGCTGGCTCTAAGCTCGCAATGGGAGTTCCACAAGAGAATTTCCCGGAATGACGCGGTAAGGCAGCCGAGTCATAGGCCTCCAGAGCCTTCCCAATCCGCTCCCTCAACTTGGCTATGGATATATCACGCTGGCCAAGTAGGTATTTAACGAGGCTTTTGTCAGTCGCCTCGCTGACCTCCTTGTTTGGTCGCCTTAAAAGGTAAGAATCAGAGCTTAATTTTTTGTCAATCGTCAGATAGCCAGTTTGAAAAAGAAGCGGCGTAAGCTCAAGGTCTGTTATGTCCACCGCGTTGAGGGACGTTTCGTCCATTTGAGGGTTTTCGGGGAAAGAGAACCCAGAGCCTTCTCTTTTTAAGAGGGTCATCAGAAAAGACGGCGCGCCCGAGCTAAACCAGTGGGCCTTCAGCTTTTTCTGGGCTAGAGCCTGTATAAGCGAATACGGGTTCAAGACCCGGGTTTTCCCGTCCCAGGAGTAGCCATCATAGTAACCGACGATCTCTTTTATAAGGTAGTCAAGGTCGGCTTCAGGCGGCGTGAAGCCTTCGGATTTGCCAGAGTCAAGGATATCCGGTAGATACTCAAGAAAATAGCCCCGGAACTCCTCTAAGGTGAAACCGCAAATGGCGTTGTATCTTGTGTCCAACGTCAGGTCAAAGAGATTGTTGAAGCCCGAGAAGATGGAGACCTTGGCGAACTTGGTGACTCCGGTGACGAAAATCAAGCGGGTCTTATCGTCAGCCAGGGTTTTAATCGATGAATAGAAACCGCTCAGGACGCCGCGGTTTATTTCCGCTTGCGCGACATCCCCGATGGCCTTCTGAATAGGGGCGTCGTACTCGTCAATAAGGATAGCGACGCGAGAGTTATTATCGGAACAAAGCTTTCTGACCAGTCTGCCCAATATATCGCCTGGCGTGGAGTTTTCCGCTAAATCCAGGTCGGCGAGGCGTAGACCGTTTTCCTCCGCCGTCCCATGAAGTTTATTTATCAGGGATCCTACAAGGACATCCTTGCTTTCGCAAGAGCCGACTATGTTCAGCTTCACTAACGGGTATTTTTTGAAGTCGTAATCCGAGGAGTCGATCCAAAGGCCCTTAAAAAACTCGCGATTACCTTTTAAGAGTTCCGCCAGGGCGCCAATAATGAGCGATTTGCCGAACCGACGGGGTCGAGAAAGGAAATAGCAACCACCTTTTTTCATCATTGGATAAAAATATTTAGTCTTATCCACGTAAAGCAGATTTTCTTCTCGAATTTGAGTGAAATTTTGACCATCAGACGGAAGTTC
>JAISWW010000175.1 GCA_031270705.1 Deltaproteobacteria bacterium | reverse complement strand
CCGGACGCGCTCCGCGAAACTATTGCGGCGAGTCTTTGGATCCTCTCGTAATTGAGGTTCGCTCTTTAAGCGAGGAGATTGCCCGAGCGGCTTACGCTCGACTCTTTAATCCTTATTGGATTAACTCGCAAAAAAACCTTGGCCACGCGGGAGCCGCGAGCATGGCCAAGAGGATCTTAAGCCTTTTAACTTGGCAAACCGCCTGCGAAGAGGTTGACTCAAGCTTAATCGATAAGGTGGCTAGATTTTATGTTCTAGAGCCAAAGATGGCCACCTTCTTTGAAAATCATAACCCTTGGGCTTTGGAAGAGATAAGCCGGAGTTTACTAAAGACGGAAACGCGTGGGCTGTGGTCGCCTGACCCGGAGCTTTTGACTCAGCTTAAGGAGAGTTATCTGGTCTTGGTCGGCGTCATGGCGGAAAAAGACGCGCTCGCGGCAAATGAGAACAAAGACAATAACTCTTTGAACAAGGCGCCGGGAGCTTGGCCAGAACCTAGTAAACTGACCAAAATAAGCAAAAATCGCCAGATCGATCCCCAGAAGAAGCGGCGAAACGTCGATCTGGATAAACTATTAGAGGGCGATCAAGAGGCCAACATTATTGAGGTGGCCCTAGACGAGATCCTTTTAGAGGAGAATCTTGAGGACAGTCTTGTAAAGGCTGATCCAGAGGACAGCCTTTTAGAGGATAAACCAAAGGACAGTCTTGTAAAGGCTGATCCAGAGGTCAGCCTTTTAGAGAATAACCAGGAGGACAGCCTTTTTGAGGATGATCCAGAGACCAGCCTTTTAAAAGATTACCCAGAGGTCTGTCTTTTAAAGGCTGACCAAGAGGAAAGCCTTTTAGACGATGATCCAGAGACCAGCCTTTTAAAAGATTACCCAGAGGTCTGCCTTTTAGAGGCTGATCCAGAGACTAGCCTTTTAGAGGATCAAATGGAAATTCAATGCCCCTAAAAGCGGTTCTTCCCGGCGGAGAAATTAATCTCCGCCGGAAAGAGATAAGTTTAATTGTTAGAAAGTGAAAATCAAAGCGTTGGCCCAGGCGTAAGTGTTTTTAGCCTTTTGACCAGTATCGTAATCTTTAAAGGCGTCGCCATTAACAAAATAGCCAAAATGCGACTCAAAAGAAACATTATCCAAGAGCTTGGCAATCACGCCTAAATCGAACTCATAACCAAGTTCTTTAGAATTTTCAACATCCCTACCGTTTACTTGATGCGTGTCACGAGGATTGACAAGCCTAAAATAGCCCAGCCCAAAATGGATTTTGACGTCTTTGGTAAAAGAGTGATCGCCAAATAAAGCCAAGGCCCAGTGGTTGCCAACGAGATACTTATTGGGCGAGGCGCTTCTGGGATCCCCCAAATTATTGGCTCTAGTGCCTGGCCCGGCTAGACCATTGGCGGCGTAAGCCACTAAGAATGGGCTAAAGCTCCCGGCTCCAACCAAAGAGTGTCCTTTCTTACGATTAGGTAGGTGGCTATTGCCTTCATCCAAATCGTCCCCGTCAAAATACCAGGCCCCTAAGGTGATAGCGCCTGGGCCATATTTGTAGACCGCGTCCGCGTAAAGGCCTAAACCTACGTCTTTTTTCTTGGTTTCGACTAAACGCCTAGGTTGACCGCCAGCGGGGGAGATATTGGCGTCTCGTTTGTAGACAGTTTCGCTCCAAGCGGCTTTGCCTTCAAAATGGAAAGAAAAATCGCCAACGGTAAAAAATACGGCCGGATTGACCGAAAATGACCAGTTTTTATCCACCGGGTGGGTATAGGTATAGGTAACGTTGTTTTGTATATTAGTAAACGAATAGCTGTTATAACGAGAATGATCCCGCGAATACTCAAAATTGACGCTGGCCCCACCACCATCCCAAAGGTAGAAGGGCTCAACCCCAAAACGATCCTTATCAACGTCTTTCTCAGAGTTGGCGTAACTTGAGACCTCGTCAAAGCCGTTTTCCTTGACATAAACGACGTTAATCCCAAAGCCGTTATCCCACTTTTTTTGATAGGTTATTCCGTCAAAGGGTAAATTCCAATCAAATACGTGGTTATTTAAATAATCGCCATATTTGGGACCGTAACCTAAGGTTTCCAAACCAGCGAGGTTACCGACCAAGCCTCCGTTATGACGACCTATGGTAAATTTGCCATAATCGCTATTAATTGTGGCGTAAATGGCCCTGGTAAAGACGTCATACGGATAACCAGTTCTCTCGGCTCCCCGATTGCCATCGCGACCGTAACCGACCCGCCCCCACCTGACGCCAGTGGGAGCTCTTAAAACCCAGCGAACATTCAAGTTCTCATTGGGCGTAAAGTCTATGGTCAATTGAAGTCTGTGCCAAAAATAGGAATCGCTATCCTGATTATTGCCGTCAGCGCTCCTGGTAAAATTTACGTTATTTTCATGGAAAATCTTATAAAATCCGGAAAACTTGACCTTGGTCTCCGCCAAAGCCGTTACGGAAGAAAGAGTCATGCCCAAAGCTATAGCCATCGCTAAAAAGACTCTCATGTTTTCTCCTTGTCTTTTTTTGAGAAAAAAATTCTTTTTTAAAAGACTGAGCCATTACTTCCAAGATCCCGCTTAACCTAATACGCTTGGATGGCCAGCCTAAAAAAACCTCAAAGCCAAATGACAAGATCCGGTAAATCCAACAATTTAAGGTCGAATATTTTTTATCGCCGGAAATATCTTGGTCATTGAAAGAACGCTTTGGCCGGAGAAAGCAATCTGGACATCGATCATTAAAAAGGTGACTATAAATCGTCATAAATGATTCCTTAAGCGACATAAAGGTCGCGAGCAATGAGATTTTAAAAATCCCTACTTAAAAAAACGGCTTCAATAAACGGCTTTAAAGCTAATCCATAATGGATATATGAATTAACAATATAATTATTCAATTTGAATTTTAAGACAAAACTCTCCCGTCAAATATCGCGTAAGCCAAATTTGATTATGAAAGCCATTACAAAAATTCAATATTGACTAATCCGTCAATCTGTTAAAATTAGCGAAACAAGGGCGGATCCTTTCTAAAGCCAAAAACGATAGTCATTTTTAGCGCGAATAGGCCATTAGATTTTAGGACAGAGAATCCCTACAGCCAAGTAAACTATATCTAAATGGCTTTAAATTAACTATACATAATTACATAACTAATATAATCTCTCGGCGCCACGCGGATGCCCGAAAAATTTTGGGTAGTTCCCTCCCGTCAGCCGATTCGCCAGCCAAACCGGACACAAAAAGATATAAAGAGTAAAAGTTTACTCAATATACGCGTAATTCAAGTCGCCAAAAATTTTGGGCAAAACTTCGCCGAAAGCCAATTGTTAAAAATTGGCTCCAAAAATATAGCGAGCTAAATTATTAAATAAATATAGTAAATAAATAATATAAAATTAAAATTATGCCTTTTCATATATTTGACAAATCAAATGGGTTCGTTAATTAAACTGTCCATTGATTAATCAAAGTTTGACCATGAAAAGTAGTTCTCAAAAAACATATGGGAAATCGTTATTGGCCATCTAAAAAACATATAGCTTTCTACTGAAGCCCGCGTAATTGAAAAATACCCGCGGACAGCGGAAATTAAAAAAGCCAAAACGCTTGGAGATGTTTCGGCTTCTTGATAAGCGTCAGCTGATAACATCATCCCCGTTTTTTGAGGGTTATCGACCGAGCCAATAAAGGATTCCTAACTATAGTCAGACATCAGCGCTGGTCGGCCAATTGTGAGACCAATAGCTTTAACAATACTTATCATTTAGAGTATGAATCAATTGGATATCGAGTAAATACCAATTTTCCATTGGAAACAACATAATAAACCCAGAGAAATTTTTGACCCCAAAAGGCCCTAAGCCAAAGATCAAAAAAATGAAATTAAAAAACAAAATTGTTTTACGCCCAGTTTATCTTAACGCCCAAGTCAATCTAAACATCACATCAAGAAAAACGCTAAAAAATTAGCTAATTTTAAATTTGGGAAAACCTACCAATATACCCTACTCGTCTAATTGAGGCGCGTTAAGCAAAAGCCCTATTATGTCTCATTGGCGAGCGACAAAGATATAAAAGGGCCAACCTCTCCTTAAGCGGCTTAACGCGCCAACTCAACAACCTCAAGAACAAGATTGATAGCCTCTGGGGGTTATCAACCGAACAAAGCCAAAAAACTTAGTTTCCCCGGTCAGACACAAAAAAAACATGAGTAGAGCTATGGATCCAAAATCACAATTTCAAAATCATCTAACTTATAGCCAAAAAAATAGTGACACAAAAATTTTTAATTGTCAAACATTTTTTTCACATTTAGAAAAAAATTTTTGAGCCGTGTCAAAGTCATGAATCATAAGGGCTAGCCCTCATCTAACATCATCGCCATGAGGCTTAGCGGCCTTGACTCTTTAAGCCAAGAACAAGACTATAAGGCTTGCGCCGAGCCCGCCGAAATGCCTTCGCCTTAGGAGCTATCAAGAGCCTATCAAATTCTAGTCGCCAGCTATCTTCCTTCTATGGATTGTGAGCCTAATATCTTTTAAAGTCAAGCATTTTTTTGACAATTATAAAAAATTTTAGCCCCAGTGGGTCATCTGATTATTTTTAGCCGTGTCCGCGTCCTTGGGAATTTTTCTCATCACCAAAGACGCGCAAAGAATAATTAAGCCAATAATAATAAATGTTAACCCAAAAATTGGCGCGTTGGATACGCTAGGCTGGAAAGAAACTTTGTCGCTCAACCTAGCGAAGAGAGTCAATAAGCCAGCGGCCATGGCCACGCCGCTATTGGAACAAATTTGAATGACCACAGACAAAAGGCTATTGCCAGTCCCAGCTTCTTGATGATCTAGGTCAATTAGAATATAGGAGTTCATAGCCGTAAACTGCATGCTATTAATGGTTCCATATATAAATAGAATAATTATTAAATAATAATTGCTTATATTTGAGCTTATTATTGAAAACGAACAAACAATAAGACCCAAGAATATAGTATTAATTTGTAGAAAATTCTTGTAACCTATTTTTGGCAAAAAAATGTTGATCAGATTCTTGCCCGTAAATGAGCCAGTAGCCTGAGCCAGTAAAAACAAACCCGCCCGGATTGGGCTAAAGCCTAAAGAGAGCTGGAGAAACATGGGCACCATAAAGGGCATGGCTCCTGTGCCCATCCTTGAGCACATGCTCCCCAGAATGCCAACTAAGAAACCCGGTTTTTTTAAAATGGCTACCTGAAAAATGGCTCCCGGCCTTTTAGCCAAGAGTAGCCAGTAAATGGACATAAGGGCTAGGCCAATAATTAAGGCGTCAAGGTTCTTAATGAGGCCACTATCCGGGGCGATCACTAGCCATAAAGACAAGATGGCTATGGAGACGCTAAAAAAACCAAAACCCCAAAAATCAAATTTATTGATTTCCAGCTCCCGCAAATCCGGCATATGCTTAAAAGTCATAAAAAAAGCGCAGACGCCCACGGGTATATTTATCAAGAAAATCCAATACCAAGAGACGTATTGGACAAAAAAACCTCCAACTATGGGCCCAAAGACCGGCCCCATAATAGCGGGCAAGCTGATAAAACTTAGAACCTTTATCAGCTCTCCCGAATGGCCATAGATTTTTACCACGGCTAAGCGGCCAACTGGAACCATTAAGGCCCCGCCTATTCCTTGTAAGACTCTTGAGGCCACTAAATAAGTTAAGGATCGCGAGAGAGCGCAACATAAAGAGCCCAAGGAAAAGACGACAATAGCCAAGCAAAAGATTCGCCTAACCCCGAACTTGTCAGCTAGCCATCCAGAAACTGGAATAAAAAGGGCGGTAGTCAAAAGATAGGCCACCACCACCCAACGCATTTTTAGGGGATCGACCGCCAAAGCCTTGGCGATGGAAGGGATGGCGTTATGCAGGATACTGCCGTCAACAGCCTGCATGAAGGTCGTCACCGCCACAATCCACGGCAAAACCGGGGAAATCTGGGAATCTTGCTGATCGTAGTTAATGGCCAGAGAAGTTTGGTTAACTCCATTTGGCCTTATAAAATGAAACATTATGGCAAAACCCCAGAATTCCGGTTTTAAGTCGCGTGAAACCTATATTTTAACCCCTTGCCAAATTTGGGGGTTACTTCAGCGAAGCGAGCCTTAAGTCCAGTACTTGCTCGCCTCGTCCGTCAAGTCTTTAAACAATACCGTGGACAAGTACCTTTCCCCGGTGTCGGGCAATAGGGCCACCACGGTTTTGCCCTCGTTTTCCGGCCTTAGAGCTACCTTAGTCGCCGCGAAAGCCGCCGCGCCAGAGGATATGCCAACCAATAAGCCTTCAGAGCGAGCCAAGACCCGAGAAGTATCCACCGCCTCTTCGTTTTTGACCTTATAGATCTCGTCAACCACCTCATAGTCAAAGACCTTGGGCACAAATCCCGCCCCAATGCCTTGAATCAAATGGGGGCCAGGCTGACCGCCAGACAGTACAGGCGAGTCATAAGGCTCAACGGCGATAATTTTGACCGATTCCTTTTTCTCTTTCAAGGCTTGGCCAACTCCGGCAATCGTCCCGCCTGTGCCTACGCCCCCCACAAAGATGTCCACCTGACCGCCCGTATCCCGCCAAACTTCCTCGGCGGTGGTGGCCCGATGGATGGCCGGGTTAGCTGGATTATTGAATTGCTGGAGGATGGCCGAGTTGGGCACGGACAAGGTCAATTCCTCCGCCTTCCGGATAGCTCCTTTCATGCCATCGGCGCCTGGGGTCAAAACCAGCTCCGCGCCCAAGGCTTTTAGGAGCGTCCTTCTTTCCAAGCTCATGGTCTCCGGCATGGTCAAAACAATCCGATACCCTTTGGCCGCGGCCACAAAAGCGAGGCCAATGCCCGTGTTGCCGCTGGTTGGCTCAATGATGACTGAGCCAGGTTTTAAAGTTCCCTTCTCTTCGGCGTCGAGGATCATAGCCAAGGCGATCCGATCCTTAACGCTACCAAGTGGATTAAAATACTCCAGCTTGAAGAGAAGGTCAGCCTTTAGCTTGGCTAATTTCCCGAAATTGCGCGGTCTCAGGAGCGGGGTGTTGCCGATGAGATCGGTCAAGCTATCAACAGCGTTACTCATTTAACTGAACTCCTCGCGACTGGCTCTTCCTGCTGACCCTCTTTGATGTTGTCCTGGGGGTTAGAGTCATACCAGACTTGTTTGAATGGCAAAGGCACGTTAGCGGAAATCTTCTTGGACAGATTAGTGTTCAAAAGAGCCCTAGCGGCTTTCCTGGCCAACTCAAAGGCCCCGGAATAACCCATATAATTTTGGGACTGACCATACAAAGGAATGGTGGGGATGCCCAACTTTAGAACCCAACCATTGGCTCCTCCATGCCCCACGTAAAGATCTGGCTTAAGTCTCTTCAGATAAACCAACTCTTCGGCGGGTTGACCAGCGGCCACGGCCACCGCGGTCTCTGGATCCTCAATGTCATCGAGCATGGGAATGGCGAAGCGATCGAAATTATGCGGCTTCAAACCCAAAACCTTCATGCCTAAGGACTGGAAAAACTCCGCCGTCGTGAAGATTCGAGTCTCGCCGCCGCCCACCCAGAGAGTTTTGCCAGCCAAAGTAGCCTTAAAAGGCTCTAGAGACTCTAACAACTGGCTAGTCTCCAGCTCAATGAGCTTTTCGGTTTCCTCCTTGAGATTCATGGCCTCGCCAATGGCTCTCAGCCATTGATTGGTGTTTTTTATACCAATGGGGAGGGTGTCGATGACATAAGGCGTCCCGAACCTTTCCTTTAAATGGCCAATGAGATAGTCGTCATGAGTGGCGCAGATGCTTATGTTCAAGCCCGCCTCGCCCATTTTGGCTATCTCGTCAATGTGGCCAAACAAAGGCAAGACATTGACCGTTAAGCCTAAGGACGAAAGGATCCTCGACAGCTCCACCTCATCGCCGCGGCTAGTCGAGCCAACGTTTAGAAGATTGACTGTGCGGCTATTTTGGCGCCGGATTTTTTCCAGTCTTTCTTCTTCGTCCGAAGAGCCCAGCAAAACCGACTCGATCCTCACAGGCGGATCGGCCAATTTTTTTAGAAGCCCATGGTACGCGGCGTCATAACCGCTAGCCACGAACCGACTACGAAACCCCTCGCAATGAATGGGGACTAGTTTAGCCGAGACCTGAGGCTCTAACTCCTCTAGGGCCGAATCGATGTCGTCGCCAATGATCCCCGGCACGCAACTGTTGCCAACCACCACGACATCGGGGCGGTATTCTCTTTCCGCGTATAAAACGGCCTCGCGCAGTTTGACCACGCCCCCGTTAATAACGTCGGACTCGTCCAAATTGGTGTGAATCCAGATGACGTCATTGGCCGGTTTGCCTTTCAAAGCTCTAGCGGTTTTGTAAAAGCCAGCCAAACCTATGTTATTGGAGCCGCAACCCAAAGGGCCATGGATAATAATGACCACATTCTGGAAACTTCTCACAATGCCCAAAGCCAAATTTAACTGACAACCGTTGCCTTGAGAAAAATAGCGGCTGTTAAACTTAGCGCACCCTTGTCCCATGGCCCGCTTTAAGCTATGGCAGGAACCTAGATAAGCGTTAGTTGGCTCAATGCGGACGTCCCGAGTTGGTGGCTCGGTGGCGGAGGTGTAATTATAAACTAGACCTTCCAACAAATTATTGTTATCGGCCATAACGATTCCTTTCGGATAACCTTTTTACCGGTTACTGACTAAGGAACTGTACAGATCCTCAGCCAAGTTTAAGCCGCCCCTATAACCCGCGTAACCTTTGGATAAAACGGCTCGATTAGTCACTGGGTAGGAAACAGGCAAATAATTGGCCCCCAGCTTTTGGGCCGCGCTGCCTTCCAAGCTACTGGCGATGATAAAGAGAGGCGAAAGCTGGTTATAGTACTTCTCGTTGTGATTGTGAGGCCAACTTTCCTTCACATGGCGAAGAAGTTGCCCGGTGTTGGCCTCAAAAACCAGTTTGGGGCTAACATTGGCCGTTAGGGACTCATATTTTTTGCGGTATTGGGCCGAGTCCTCCTCATTGTCGGGTTCCTCGTTGACCAGCACCAAATGAGGTATCCAGCCTAAATCCTCGCTCACATACTGAGTCAGAGGGAAAGCGTAGGTAATGTCGCTAGAGACCACGGCGTAACGCTGATAATCAAGGTCGCCCGTAATCTCCAAAAACCTTTGGAAATAGCTGTAATATAAAGCCCTTTCTTCGGCGATGACCGCCTCCAGCTTGGCTTTGGGTATTTGGAGAGGGCCCGCGATCTGACGCAGAAAAGATTCCGTGCCCGTGTCGCCAATGGGTAGATCCACCTTTAGGTAGGGGATGTCATGAACTTCCTGAAAGGCCTCAGCCACCTGATAGCCATGGATGGGGGAGAAAACCAGGGTATGGGCGGCCTGGCCATATTTTTTGATTTTCTCAATCGACTCCCCATCGCCAAAAAAGCTATTGACCTGGAGACCCAGCTTATTGAGGAGAAAAATCAAATTTTGGATGTTGCCCCGGCAAAAAACATCTTGACCAGGCATAAAACCCAAGATGTTAACCGTTTTTTTGTCCTTTTTAGCGCTCCGTTCAATAAAATCCTTGGCCAAGGAAGACAAAACCGCCTCGTAACCTTTAAAGCCATCGCCCAAAAACCCTGGGGTGCTCGCGTAGAGAACCGGGGGGCGCCTATCTTGAAACCGGCTAGTGACCGAGGCCGCGTTGTCGCCGATGATTTCTACCTGGCAACCGGTCACGACAAAATATAAATCCCCATCCATAACCCGGAGGGTAGCCTCGATCTGTTCCTCCAGCCTATCCTCGCCCCCAAAAACGATATTGTTTTCCGTGATATTTGAGGTGGGGGTCATCGTGCCACTGCAATAGCCAGCCCCTTTATAACCACTGCCTAAATTATAGGTGGCCGACAAAGTTTGCGCGCAACCACCAGAAGCGTGGACAATGGGGATGGCCCTTGGCAAAGCCGCGATGGTGGCTATGGCTCCTCCCAGGGCGCATGAAGACTTGGCCCGTTCGATGAAACTGTTTTCCACTGGCAAAACTCCTAGGCGGTCAATGGTTCCGCCTTACGGCGACAATTCAAGATGAACTATCGATTGATATTATAGAGTTAACTTTTATAAAATGGATTAAACTCATTGGTGAAAATTTTGTCCAAAGGCAGACCAGGCTGTATTTCCTTGAACTCTTCCAAAAGCTCTAGCCAAACCGTGACAGTATCTGGCTGGATGATGGCGTTGGGAGCGTAATAGCGTTCCGTCACCACATTAATGTCCATCTTGAAGCGGCGAGCCGTGATTTCCCTGTTTTCCAAGGGATGCTCATTGGCCCAGTTAGCGGTTTTAGCCATAGCGGTGGCAAAAGCGCGAACCACGTCAGGCCGGTTTTTTATGAAATCTAAACTAAAGAAATAAGGCGTTCCGCCGCCTCGATTTTCCCAGATGTCGTAATCCGAGAAAATGACCCTAAATTCATCGTTAGTCGCGTAATAATCAGGCAGTTTATGGGTCAAAGCCACGTCAATATCCCCTTGACGGAGAGCCTGCTCAATGACCGCCTCCTTGATGACGACGAGATCCGCGGCGTTTTTGACGTCAGGAATGCCAGCTTGCCGCAAATAGGCCAAATGAAAGTAGCCGTTGCAGCCAGAAGAGCCTGGGGAGCCAATTTTTTTGCCAACTAGATCCTGGGCGGTGTTTATGGGGCTGTCCTTTTTGACAATAGCCACCATATGGGGTTGTTTTTTCGTTGATTCGGTCTTTTGGGCCACAGCCTTAATTTTGGCTCCCGCCGAGATAGCCGCGATAGTGGTATTGACATGACCTCGGCCATTGGTGTGAATAATGCCCTTCAAAATTGAGGGCAAGGTCTGATTGCCTGGCACGGAGCCCACATAGTTTGTCTTCAGCCCACTTTGCTCGAAAAAGCCGTTTTCCTCAGCTGACAAGAAAATTTCTGGGGAAGGAGCGTCAACCGAAACAGGCAATTTCAAAACAAAATACTTTTTGCCATTCTCCCAAACCTCGTCCTCAGCCAAATCCGCTGGCGGCGCGGCTTCTTGGGGTTTAGCCGGAGAAGCCGCCGAAGGCTGAGCGGAGCTTTTTGACTGTGAGCCAGCCGCGGGCGCTTGGTTTTGTCCTGTGGGCGCTGAATTGTTATCCCCACAAGAGGCCAAAAATATGAAGGCCAAAAATAGCCCAAAAAACGAAAAGAAAAATTTCATAAAAAACTCGCTTTAAAAAAACTGCCCGATAAATTAACGATCAGCGACAGTTAACCAAAAAAAACAGAACCATGACTCCCACCTGTTGGCCATGAAATCCTTAAACCCAGCCCCTGGAACTGACTCTGACATAGAAAAATGACAAAAATCTATGGGCTGGGCTCCCAAATTTTTATAAAGCCCAATTGGTCAAAATTTTCCGAAACAAATAAAAATATTCCCGAGTTAACTTTTATAATAGGGGTTAAACTCATTGGTGTATATTTTTTCAGAAGGCACCGCTTCGGGAATTTCATTAAATTCCTTAAGAATATCGACCCAGACCGTGACGCTCTCGTCTTTAATAATCGCGTCTGGCGCGTAATAGCGCTCCGTGACAGTATTAACGTCAATATTAAAGCGCGAGGCCGTAATTTGCCGATTTTCCAAGGGATGAGCGTTGGCCCAATTGACCGTTTTAGCCATGGCGACGACAAAATTTCGAATAACGTCCGGGCGCTTGGCTATGAAGTCGAGATGAAAGAAATTGGGCGTCCCACCACCGCGATTTTCCCAGATATCATAGTCAGAAAATATTACGTCAAATTCTTGACTTTTCTCGTAATACTCTGGCACTTTGTGCATCAAAGAGATATCAACGTCTCCTTGGCGAAGAGCCTGCTCCAGGACTACTTCTTTGATGACCACTAGATCTGAGGCGTTTTTAACGTCCGGTATCCCAAATTTCCGCATATAAGCCAGGCTAAAATAACCACTGCAGCCAGTTATGCTAGAAGTGCCTATTTTT
>JAISWW010000133.1 GCA_031270705.1 Deltaproteobacteria bacterium | reverse complement strand
GCCAACTCCCAACAACCAAGGCTCGGGACATCGCCATGATAGCTAGCCTCATCCGGGCCTCCATCGAAAACCGGGCCATGGTTCTTTTAGGATCCGCCCTTTTGGCTTTATGGGGCCTTTACGTTTTGTATCACACCCCGGTGGACGCTTTGCCGGATTTGTCCGACGTTCAGGTCATCATCCGCTCCACCTACCCTGGCCAAGCTCCGCGCTTAGTGGAAGATCAGGTGACCTATCCCTTGACTAGGGCCATGCTCACGGTGCCCAAAGCTAGGGCCGTCCGCGGTTATTCCTCTTTTGGGGATTCGTTTGTTTACGTCATCTTCGAGGATGACGTGGATCTTTATTGGGCCCGCTCCAGGGTTTTGGAGAACCTCAACCAAGCCCAAGGCGATCTGCCCGCCGGGGTGGTTCCGGCTTTGGGGCCAGACGCCACAGGGGTGGGCTGGGTTTATGAGTACGCCTTGGTGGATAGAACTGGCCAAAGGGATCTTTCGGAATTGCGCTCCATCCAGGATTGGCTTTTGAAGTTTGAATTGGCCGCCGTGCCCAATGTGGCCGAGGTGGCTTCCGTGGGCGGGGTGGTCAAGCAATACCAAATAGTGGTGGAGCCCACGCGCCTAAGGCAATATGGCCTCACCTTAGCGGATGTGTCCATGGCTTTGGAGAAATCCAACCAAGAGGCTGGCGGCTCGGTCATTGAGCAAGCCGAGGCCGAGTACATGGTGCGGGCCACAGGTTACTTGTCCAGCTTAGAGGATTTTCGGCAGATTTATATAAAAAGCGAAAACAACATTCCCATCACCTTAGGGGACGTGGCCGAAATCCGCTTGGGCCCAGAGATGCGCCGGGGCCTGACTGACTTAAATGGCGAGGGCGAAGTGGCCGGCGGCATAGTTTTGGCCCGTTTTGGGGCTAACGCTCGCGAGGTCATCCAGAATGTCAAAGCCAAATTAGATTCTTTAAAAGCCAGTCTCCCCGAAGGCGTTGAGCTGGTGACCGTCTATGATCGCGGTCAATTGATTGACCGAGCCATTAATTATCTCTCCGAAAAGCTCATTGAGGAGTTTATTGTCGTGGCTTTGGTTTGCGCTTTGTTTTTGGCCCACGCGCGCTCCTCATTGGTGGCCATCTTCACCTTGCCTTTGGGGATTTTGATTAGCTTTATCATTATGTATTATCAAGGAGTGAGCGCCAATATCATGTCCTTGGGGGGGTTGGCCATCGCCATTGGCACCATGGTGGACGCGAGCATTGTCATGGTCGAGAACGCCCACAAAAAGCTGGAGAAAAGGCGGCGCGACTTTCCCGACGAGGAATTGTCTGGCCCAGAGCGCTGGCGAGTCATCATGGCCGCCAGCGTGGAAGTGGGGCCGGCTATCTTTGTCAGCTTAATGATCATTACGCTCTCCTTTATCCCGGTTTTTTCCCTCCAAGGGCAAGAGGGCCGACTCTTTAGGCCTTTAGCCTTCACCAAAACCTACGCCATGGCCGGGGGAGCTTTTTTGGCCGTGACTGTGATCCCCGTCTTGATTGGCTATTTGATTCGCGGCCAAATTCCCCAAGAGGCCAAAAACCCGGCCAACCGCTTTTTGGTGGCCATTTATAAGCCCTTATTAGCCGTTGTCTTAAAAAAGCCCTTAGTCACTTTAATTATCGCCTTTTTGCTCATTGTCTCGGCCATCTACCCCGCCAAAAGGATTGGCGGGGAGTTTTTGCCCCGCATTGACGAGGGCGATCTTTTATATATGCCCTCGACTTTGCCTGGTCTCTCGGTGGCCGCGGCTGGAGCTTTATTGCAAACCACCGATAAGCTCATTAAAACCGTGCCCGAGGTGGACACGGTCTTTGGCAAAGCTGGCCGAGCCGAAACGGCGACCGACCCGGCTCCCATTGAGATGCTGGAGACCACCATTCGCTTAAAGCCTGAGTCGGAGTGGCGACCGGGCCTAACCATGGATAAAATCATCAATGAGCTGGACGAAACGGTTCGTTTGCCAGGGGTGGCCAATCTGTGGGTGCCGCCCATTAGAAACCGCGTGGACATGATCTCCACGGGCGTCAAAAGTCCCATTGGCTTAAAAGTGAGTGGGGAGGATCTGGCCATCATTGACCAGGTGGCCCAGGAGATCCAAGTTCTAGCCAAAACCGTCTCGGGGGTGAAAAGCGCTTTGGCCGAAAGGCCGACGGGCGGGCGTTATGTGGAAGTCAATATCAAAAGGCCCGCCGCCTCGCGCTATGGTTTAACCATAGCCGACGTCCAAGAGCATATCTCTTTGGCCGTGGGTGGGGAAATGCTGGGCGATACCGTCGAGGGCTTGGCTCGCTATCCCATCAATATTCGCTATCCGCAAAGATATCGGGATTCTTTGGACTCCTTAAACGCTTTGCCTATTGTGACGCCGAGCGGGCAATTTATTGAGCTGGCTCAGGTGGCGGACGTGAAAATTACCACCGGGCCCTCCATGCTCAAAACCGAGCAAGGACGCCCCACGGTTTGGGTCTATTTGGACGCGCGCGGACGCGATCTGGTCTCGGTAGTTGAGGATCTGAAAAAAGCCATTCATGAAAATATTAAGATTCCGCCAGGGGTCAGCGTCTCCTATACTGGCCAATACGAGCTTTACGAAAGGGCCAACGCTAGATTGCGTCTCATGATCCCGGCCACTTTGATCATTATATTTATATTATTGTACTGGGAATTTAAAAACTTTATTGACTCAGCCATGATTATGATGAGTTTGCCATTTTCCTTGGTTGGCGGTATTTGGTTTATGTATTTAAGCGATTACGCGGTCTCCGTGGCCTCTGGGGTGGGCTTCATCGCTTTGGCCGGACTAGCGGCCGAATTTGGGGTCATCATGATCATCTATTTGCGCCAAGCCGCCTTGGATAGACCGGCTTTGGCCAATCCCCAAACCATTACCCCGGAGCTCATTGACGAGGCCATTGAGGCCGGAGCCACCCAGCGCGTCCGGCCTAAGGCCATGACCGTGGGCACAGTAGTGGCCGCCTTGGCGCCCATATTTATCAGCGAGGGCGGAACTGGCTCGGAAGTCATGAAAAGGATCTCCGCCCCGCTCTTTGGAGGGATGATTACGGCTTTTACCTTATCCATGTTTATTATCCCCGCGGCTTATAAACTGCGCTGGACGCTCAAGATGAAATTCGCTAAAAAGAGTCGCTCTTAAAAAGGCCAGCGCGCTTCTAACTCGTCCTAGCCAAGTTTGGCCAAAGACCTTTAAGTCTAGGGGTCAGAGGCGAAACTTGGCTCTGGGCTGTCCCGCGGTAGCCTTAAGCCATTATCTCTCGTTAAGCCAAAAAAGCAATAATATCAGTCCTAGAGCCTTATGGGGGCTGAGCGCGACTCGGCCCGAGCCGGGTATCCTTTTCCTCTTCGGCGGGTTTTTAGCTATAGCCCTAATAATCGTCATGGGGTATAATTTCAAGAAATCATGTCTGAACAGCCTGGAGGCTAAAAATAGTTCCCCAGCGGCTTTTGGCTTATGAAGATTTAAGCGGTACGCGTACTCGTTAAAAAGCCGTTAATAAGCCCTTATAGCCAGGCTAATACTCGGGAAATTAAGTTTAGCCTTCAAAATATCAAAAGCCCTTTTGGCGTTAAAGTCGCCTCGGGTTTGAATTTTACTCGGCCCGGGCCGATTATCCTTTTTCATTTGGGCGGTTTTTTGGCGAATGATGATCATAAATTATATCTTGTAAAACTTAGAGGCTCCCTAGGCGGCTAGATTTTCTGACAGGTTGGCAAGGATCGGCGTCGAGGTGAAATCGCGTGGCGCGACAAAGTTTTGCCCCAAACAGACTAGGTGATGCGGCCAGTCCAGAAAAGCGGTCTGGCCGCTCTTTAAAACGGAGGAATTTTAAGCCGCCATTTTCGAGAAGACGCGGATAACGCTACGAGC
>JAISWW010000156.1 GCA_031270705.1 Deltaproteobacteria bacterium | reverse complement strand
GAAGCGGCTTCTTTAGACCGTCCTTCAGGAGTGTTTTTGCGTTTTTTAACGGTTAAGTATACCAAAACAAGCAAAAATACCGCGCCTCCTCCAACAAAAGGCAGCATTTCTGGGGTAACCAAGCTACTTAAAGAACCAAGAATAGCGTCCATGGCGCACCTAAGATGTTCTGAGCCACTAATTATGAAAACAGCCCACCGCCCAAAAGACTAAACCCTCTTTGACAGGGCCAGATAATGAGGCTAGAAGCGTAATTGTTTCCTAAAAAATACAAAAATGGAGTTTAATTTCAAAATAATCTTGAAATAAACTTTAGCGAGCGATTTTGAGGCCTCGACCTAAGCGGGTCTAACCCCAATCATCTAAATTCAAGCAAACGCGTTCAGTCTTTAATGGATCCCTTGGCCCTAACCCAAGCCTCAACATATTTCCACGAAAAAGCGATTTTAAGACTGAATTCGCGTCATTTTACCACATCCTCAAAAAAATTGGAAAATTGTCGTCCCTTCGCTCCAGCTCTTTGGAAATCCCCGGTCAGAAATCTCTAAAGCCTTGAGCCAGTTTAACGCTGGAGGTTCTTTTTCCGCAGACGCGTGGATTTAGGCGTCACTTCCAAAACCTCATCTTCCTTTAAATACTCAATGGCTTCCTCAAGGGATAAACGCCTGGGCGGGGTCAGCCTTAAAGCCTCGTCAGAACCGCTCGCCCGGATATTGGTCAGCTTTTTTTCCTTGCAGGGATTGACCCACATATCCTCGGGCCTTGAGTTTTCGCCAATGATTAGCCCAGGATAAACGGGTTCCCCAGGGCTTGAAAAAATCTCGCCCCGAGGTTGCAGGTGAAAAAGAGCGTAAGTCACGGCCTGGCCTTGGCGATCGGCGATGAGGGAGCCATTGGAGCGGCCTTTAATGTCCCCGCGCCAAGGCACATAACCCATGGCTAAAGTGTTGATGATGCCCTCGCCTCTTGTGTCGGTCATAAATTGGCCGCGATAGCCAATCAACCCTCTAGTCGGCACCTCAATCTCCAAGCGAGCCCGACCAGAGCCGTGGTTGGCCAATTTAACGACGCGCCCTTTGCGCGAGGACAATTTTTCCGTAACCACGCCCACAAACTCTTCCGGGACATCAATGACGGCCAACTCCAAAGGCTCATGGGTTTTCCCGTCAACCTCGCGGACAATAATTCTGGGCGGCCCTAAAGTCAGCTCAAACCCCTCGCGCCGCATGGTTTCCACCAAAACGGCCAACTGCAACTCGCCCCGCGCCCCCACCTGAAAAGTGTCGCCTGAGCCATGAGGATCAACGCTCACCCTCAAGGAAACATTAAATAAAGCCTCTTTTTCCAGACGAGCTTTAATCTGGCGAGAAGTCAAAATACTCCCCTCTCGGCCAGCCAAAGGCGAGGAATTTACCGAGAACTCCATGGTTAAAGTTGGCTCGTCCACCACCACCGGCGGGAGGGCTTGGGGATTGAGAGGATCGGCCACGGTGTCGCCAATAAAGGCTTCCGGCAAACCAGCCAAAACCACAATGTCGCCCGCCTGAGCTTGGTCGGTTTCTTGGCGATTTAAGCCCTCATAGGTAAAAATAGCTTTTAAGGGGGCTTTTAGGGTGATTTGGCCGTTTTTTAGCAGGACAACTTCTTGGCCAGATTTCAAAGTCCCTTGACGCAAAGGCCCCACGCACAAACGGCCCAAATAGTCTGACCACTCTAAATTGGTGGCCAAAAACTGGGCGGGGGCCTCGGGATCGCCGTTAGGCGGTGGCACGCTCTTAATAATTGTCTCAAACAAAGGTAAAAGATTAGGTTTTATCTCTTGTTCGCTTATGGCTTCTTCCAAAGAGAGCCAAGCCGCTCCTTGTTTGGCGTTGGAGTACAGCACCGGAAACTCCAACTGGCTATCGTCGGCGTCCAAATCAATAAATAATGAATATAGATCGTCTAAGACCTCGCCTGGGCGACGATCTGGGCGATCGATTTTATTAATGACCGTAATGATGGGCAGGCGTTTTTCCAGGGCTTTTTGGAGGACAAAACGAGTTTGGGGCAAGGGCCCCTCGGAAGCGTCCACTAATAACAAGACTCCCTCAACCATGGTGAGGGTGCGCTCCACTTCGCCGCCAAAATCAGCGTGGCCTGGCGTGTCGACGATATTAATTTTTATGGGGCCAAAATTTATGGAGGTGTTTTTAGCCATAATGGTGATGCCCTTTTCCCTTTCGAGATCCAGGTTATCCATCACCCGCTCGCGCACCGCCTGATTTTCCCGAAACAGGCCGCTTTGCCAAAGCATGGCGTCAACCAAAGTAGTCTTGCCATGGTCCACGTGGGCGATAATGGCCACGTTCCTAATATTTTCTCGCCGCATGGGCCTAAAAAAACCTCCAAAAAGGTCAAAAATCAAATAAAAAAAGCCCTAAGGGGAAACGGGCCCCCTAAGGCCTAAGCGCCCCCAAGCCGCCCCCCTGACTTTTTAAGATTAAAAGCGAAAACGTCCTAAAAAATACAAGGACGCTCTCTTTTAAGGGAATATTGGGCGGCTAGGTCACTTTATAACAATACTTAAGATTTTTGGAACCGCCAGATGGGGCAAACCCTGCTCGTTAACGGCCACAACTGGCTCTCCGGTGGTGGCGCTAATGCCAACCTGAGTCAAACAACCGCATTTTTTGCACCAGCGGTGTTCCAACTTGGTGATGTCGCCAGCCTGGACAGTCTCTTCGGCCACCACCATCCAGGAATGTAACTTACCATCAATACATAGGCCTATTTGGGGTTTCTGCATGGCCATATGGCTCAATCCTTACTAAAAAGCGTGATAAATTGAATATACTCGGTCAAGCTGGCCAAGCAATAGAAAAAAAGGGCGTTAATCGAAAAATAAGTTGAGTAGCGCGTTTAATGAGCAAATAAGCCTAAATTATTGGTCTATTTATAAACTAAATATGGTCTAATTTTAGCTCGCCCAAAAACCAAAAATCCAAAATCAAACCGTCGTCGCGAGGCCAAAGGCCAATAATTCAACCAAATATATACTTCTTCTAGGGCTCATGTCAACCCTGGGTCAAGAAAAATCAGCCCTTCCCCGAAAAAATTTCTTGACCTACCTACCGTAAGAATTCCTCTAACCCCCTTCGCGCCCCTAACAAGCCCTAGGGGCTCGTTGACAGTCGCGGGCAAATATCATAAAATTGAGCTTAACAGGTACATTTGCCTGGGAGCTAAAAGTTCATTTTCGCGCCCCTAGGTTCCAAAAAATTCATTTTTCCAGGGCTTTATGACTTTATTCGGGTTTTTGAGAGCATTTCGGCTGAAGACCCATATGACCACAAAAACTCCCCAAAATGTCCCCAAGCCCTCGCCCCCCAAAACGTTTTAGCCCAAAGCCCAGGTGGCTTTTTAGGTTGGCGGAGTAAAGCATGACCAGGGAAGTCCATGTCATAGGCGGCGGATTGGCCGGTTGCGAAGCCGCTATGAGGGTGGCGGCCCATGGCCTGAAAGCCGTGATCTGGGAGATGAAACCGGAAAAATTTTCGCCGGCTCATCATTTGCCGACCCTGGCCGAGCTAGTCTGCTCCAATTCTTTGCGCTCCGACAATCCCAAAAAGGCGGTCGGCTTATTGAAAGACGAGCTAACTATACTGGGTAGCGTCATCATGCGGGCGGCCATGGAACATCGGGTGCCAGCGGGTCAGTGCCTAGCCGTGGATCGAGTTTTGTTTAGCCAAAAAGTCACGGAAATAGTCAGCTCCCATGAAAATGTCACTATAAAACGGGCTGAGTTTACTGGCGAGCCCATCCCTTCCGATCCTTTGATTTTAGCTGGCGGTCCTTTGGCTTCCGAGCCTTTAGTGATTTTCTTGCGCGGTTTGACCAATGAAAAGCGTCTCTTTTTCTATGACGCCTTGGCTCCCATTGTCACTCACGAGTCCTTAGATCTGTCAAAAATGTACCACGCTGACCGCTATGGCGGCACGGAGGACGGCGATTACCTCAACTGCCCGCTGACCCAAGAAGAGTACCAGGCCTTTTATGAGGCTTTATTGACCGCGGATCGCGTCGAAAAACGCTCTTTCGAGGAAAATCACTGCTTTGAGGGTTGTTTGCCCATTGAGGTTATGGCCTCTCGAGGGCCTAAAACCTTGGCTTTTGGCCCCATGAAACCGGTGGGCTTAAATGATCCCAAAACCGGGTTAAGGCCAGCGGCCGTCGTTCAATTGCGCCGAGAAAATTTGGCTGGCACTTTATGGAATCTCGTGGGTTTCCAAACCCGTCTCACTCGGCCCGCCCAAGACAAAATTTTTCGCATGATCCCCGGCTTAGAGCAGGCCCAATTTAGCCGTTATGGGGCCATCCATCGCAACACCTATATTGAGGCTCCAGAAGTTTTGGATCCCTACCAAAGGCTAGTGGCCGCGCCCCAGGTTTTTATCGCGGGACAATTATCGGGCGTGGAAGGCTATGTGGAATCGGCGGCTCAAGGTTTGTGGGCTGGAGAAAACGCCGCCCGGCAAGCCAAAAACTGGCCGCTCCTAAAACCGCCCCGGCAAACGGCCTTAGGTTCATTATTAAGCCATCTGGAAAGTTTTGGCGGTCGCAAAGATTTCGCGCCCTCCAACATTAATTTTGGCCTTTTCCCCACCGTCCCAGACGAAACGCCACGCCAAGCGGCCAGCTCCCGCGTGGCTAGGGCCCGAGAAGCCTTGGAGCCTTTCTTGAAAGAAATAAACTATGTCCACTGGTCATAAAACATTACTAACTTTAATTTGTTTGGGTTGCCTAACCGCCTTAGGTTGCGCTCCCAAACCGATTTGGCACTCTTTGTTGCCGCCTGATATTGAAGTTGGCGAATTTACTGGCCCAGGCGGCGAGACTTTAACCACGGAATTGCGCAGACGCTTATCGCCAAAGCCGATGTCTGGCCGAACCCAGATCTTGTCTGGCTCGACCCAGTTTGAGCATAAAACCGCCCAGTCCCAAGAAACGGTTATTAAAGTCACGAAAAAAACCAATGGGCAAAGCGTGACCGAGACTATCCCCATAACCATCGCTGACGCGCGCTTAATCGCCAAATGGACTCTCACGCCCACGGGCTCGGCCAAACCCACCCGCCAAGGACAAACCGAGGAAGTCTGGCGGCGCAGTTTTGGGGGTTACTTAGCCCAAGAAGGCGTGACCGACTCTACCCCTGAAGAGCCGGATAAAACGCGCGACAACTTAGCCCGCACCCTGGCCGCCTTAATGGTGACCGAATTAGGGCCCAACCACACGCCTTACAACCTTGTTCGCTCTTACGACAAACAATCGTTAGAGGCGCAATCCTTGGTTGACGCGGACAATTGGGAAGCGGCGGCCAAAATTTGGCAAAACATCATTAAGGAAAATCCTATTTTCGCCCCGGCTTTATATAACTTGGGCCTTTATCACGAAAGATCTGGACGCCTAGCCGAGGCTTGGGAGTATTATCGCCAGGCTTACCGAGCCTATAACGATTTCGCCAACCGAGAAGCCCTGACCCGAGCCACGGATATGATGTTCCGGTTAGGCCGGCCTCCTTGGATTAGGCACCCGATCTTATTCAATTACTACTAAGCGAAACCCGCGATAATAATTGAAAGCCGCTTAAGCGATGGCCATAAATGGCTAGGGGCGCGTCAAAATCTTTGACGCGCCCCTATTCTTTTATCTTAGGCGAAAAACTTTTCGCCTAAATTTTATGTCGCGCTAAAAAGCCTATTTGGCCGCCTCAGAGTTTCGCTCGCTTAAATAGGCCTTAGCTTCCGCCAAATCGGCCTCCGCGGCTCTCTCAATCCAACTTAGGCCCTCTTCCGGATCCGCGTCAATGCCCTCGCCATTGATATAAGCTAGGCCCAGAGCCAACTGAGCTGGAGCCTCATCAAGACCCGCGGCCAGTTGATAAAACAAGACGGCTAAGCCCAGGTCTTGAGGCACGCCTTCGCCATCGGCGTAATATTCCCCCAAAAGGTATAAAGCTTGAGGCTGAGCTTGCGAAGCGGCCAAATAAACCCATTTTAAAGCTTCGGCTTTATTGGCGGGCAAATTAGGGGCGCCATAATAAAAAGCCATAGCCAAAGCGGCTTGGCTCTCTGAATCGCCATGGTCAGCGGCTTGACGGTAATATTTGACCGCTTCGGCTTTATCCTCTTTCAGCCCAACGCCCAAATAATAGGCTAGGCCCAAACGATAAGCTCCCAGATCGCTACCTTTTTCCACGGCTCGCTTATAAAATTTAATCGCCTCGGCCTCGTTTTTAGGCGTCCCTAAGCCTTCCTCATGCAATATCCCCAGTTTGGCTAGAGCCTCAGGGTGATTTTGGGCGGCGGCTAGTTTATACCAGTGGGCCGCTTGGGCTTTGTCCTCATCGACCAATTCGCCCTCGTCATAAGCGAAGCCTATAGAATACTGAGCCTCGGCCTCCCCGGCCTCGGCTTGCTTTTGAATTTCCAAAAAAATCTCTTCCGGAGATGGCCAATCTTCTTCGTCGTCGTAAGCTTCGTCATTTTTCGGGCTAGAGTCGGAAGGGGTGGGCTGAGCTGGCGTCGCTGGTTGAGCCGGGGTCGCGGCTGGTTTGGTGGGCGTAGCCGCGGGCTGAGCCGGGGTCGCTGGTTGAGCCGCTTGAGGTTTGGCGGGCGTCGCCGCGGGCTTAGCCGGGGCTTTTTCGTCAGCTAAGGCCAGATTAGCTCCCCAAAAAACAAAAGCTAAAATCAAAAAGATCGCCAAATTCCGATTCATGATTGATCTCCGAAACGCTAAAAAATATTAAATTTTAAAAATTATTGACAAAACTTTGGTTATTTAGCTTCTTTGGGTTTGGCCGCCTCTTTGGCTTCCGGGGGCGCTTTGGCCTCATTAGGCGGCGAGACGGCGGGCGGCGCGGCGGCCTCGGCCTCAAGCGCTTCCAGATCGGCCAAAAAATCTTGAGCCTCGAGTAACCCTTGCTCGGCGGCTAGCTCAATCCACCAATAGCCTTCTTCCTGATCCTGGGTGATCCCTTGCCCATTTAGATACGCTTGCCCTAACTCAAACTGGGCCTCAACTTCTTCTAGATCCGCGGCTAGACGGTAAAAAGTCACGGCCAGAGTCTTATCCTCAGGGACGCCCTCGCCATTAAAATAGCAATTGCCCAAAACATAGAGAGCTTGGCCATGGGCTTGGCCAGCGGCTAAGCGGAGCCATTTGACCGCCTCTACTTTGTTGGCGGGCAGATTGGGGCCCCCATAATATAAAGCTAGCCCCAAAGCGGCTTGAACATCGGGATCGCCATTGACCACGGCTTTTTTATAGTAATTGACCGCTTGAGCCTTATCCTCTGGAACCTCATACCCTAAGTCATAGGCCAGCCCCAAATAATACAAACCCAATTCGCTACCTTTGTCAGCGGCTTGTTTATAAAGCTTAATGGCCTCGCCTTGATTTTCCGGAGCCAACACGCCACTTTGAATCAAAGCCCCTAAGCAAGCCATGGCGTCGGCGTGTCCCTGGCCCACGGCTAGGCTATACCATTTGAGGGCCTCATCGACGTTTTCGTCAACCAGCTCGCCCTCGTCATAAGCCAAGCCAATGGCGAACTGAGCCTGGACGTCGCCGGCTTCGGCCTTTTTTAGCGTTTCCTCAAAATTTTCTTCCGTTAACTCCAAAGGCGTAGGACTTGAGTCAGAAGACTGGGTCGGGCCCTGAGCTGGATTGGCCGCGGTGGTTGGCGGAGCTTGGGGTTTGGCGGGCGCTGGTTTAGCGGGTGGCGTAGTCCCTTGGGCTAGTAGTTCCGTCATCGGGGAACTCAAAGCCCAAGCGCCAAAAATTAGAAAAAAACCGAGAAAAAACGCGAACTTCCGATTCATGGTTTGTCTCCAAAGCGATGGTCAGGCTAAGGCGCTATGACCTTAGCCAACTCTAAACGTCAAGCCCTTTTGGCTTTTTGGCCAAAAAAATTAGGCTAAGAGCCATTTTGGGTTAGCCAATCTAAAGAATTTCTGGCTCGAGCCAACTTCTGAGGCGAAAGTCTTAAAACCCCTCGCGCCTTGGGTCATTATTACAACTCTATAAGCTCTTAAAACTTTATCAAAAGGCTTTAAAAAAAACCAGCCCTAGCCACAGAAAACCGCAATTTTAGAAAATTCATGGCTAAATCTAAAAAATTGGTCATTAGCCCGAATCGGCTAAAGGCGACTTAAGGCTCGGCCAGAACTTTTTGGCCCCAAATCCGCTAGCTCGACCTAGCGATTGAAGGCCATTAGGCCCAACGCGACCCGCCAAAAAAGGCGCGGCTTAGAGGATCACGCTTTAATTTTTCGCGCGATATGTAAAATAAAAGTAAAACTAAAGTAAATTCTAAAAGGCTAATTTAGTCTTAATCTTTATAAAAAATATTATCAATAATTATTTTAATTATTTAAATACAATATTATTTATTTTCCGTCTTATCGTCACTTAATTATAGTTATTTCCTAGCTTGACAGACCTTTAGGCTCAAGCCAAAATTCGTCTCAAATAAAGCGCCGCGAGAGCGAGGGTCGCCTTCAGCGTGGGCCAAAAACTCTAGCCTCATTTTACGGCCAGCTGAGCAACAACCTGGGAGTCCAAGCTAATTCCCACCCAACTTAAGGCATATAATTTAATTTAATTTTACTCTATTTAGTCAAACTTTAAGGTATAAACATTTTGAGAAGAAATTCGCATATAATAACTTTATTAGTTGTACTTAGCACAGTTGGTGTATCTATTTTTCCATTAATTTTAACATTTGACAATTTACTTGATAATTTATATGTTAAAGGATCTATTGCTTTAATAACTGGTTATATAATTTATATTTTTATTAAATCTGATATTAAAGATTCTATTGACAATTTAAAACTAAAAAATAATCCAAATGAAATACCACATAATATTTCCGCGCCTACTGTTGAAAATATCAATGATCATCCAAAAATAGTCATAATAAATGAATCTCCAGAAATAAATGATTTTGTTTCTATTGATTTAAAAAAATGTTTTGATCGAATAATTTTTTATATAAATAACAACGTTGACTTTTTTAAAGAAGATTTGCTTAATATGAAAGAACAAATTTCAAGATATAATTATAAATACAATACTGTTATAAACACTTTAAACAATAAATTTAACCCTAATGAAATGACTGTAATAAAAATTACCAACATAATAAACTCAATAGAAAAACTAATTGTTAAAATTATCCAATCAACAATGACAAGATTAGAATCATTTAATGAAGCGGAATATGTAAAATTAATAAATAAAGCGGAATCAAAAAGAAAAAACAGTCAAGTTGATATTCAAAGAAAAGCTATATTTCAAGAATATACTAATTTTGTTTCAACGTCAATCGAGCATATAGAAATATTACTACTTAAACTAGATACTTTTCAATTAGAACTTAACAAGATAGATAATTTTAATGATTTAGAACTTGATAAATTAGATGAAATTATTAATTTAGATAATATGATTAGTTCTATGAAATATTATAGGTAATATTTATATGGATAGTATTAAATATAAATTCCTTTCCTTTATTAAATTAATAAAAATATGGCATCTGGTCTTAGTCTTAGGCTGGAGTTATTTTCTGGCCATCCCCCTACTCCAAGAATTTTTCTGGCCCATCCCC